>MGBV01000291.1:0-1201 GCA_001788415.1 Candidatus Rokubacteria bacterium GWC2_70_16
AAGATGAAGAAGACCACGGTGTGGATGACCCGGCTCCGCTCCCGGTTGGTCTCGAGCAGCGCTCGAATCAGGAGGACCGAGGCTCCCGTCGTCCCGATCAGCGACGCCAGGACGGATCCCACCGCCAGAAAGGCGGTGTTCGTCAGCGGCGTCGCCTCCAGGTCGCCCGTCAGCCGGATGCCACCGGAGATCGTATAGAGCGCGGCCAGCAGCAGGATGAAGGACAGGTACTCCTCCAGCGTGTGAAGGAGCGCGGTTGGGCGCTGGACGAGGTAGACTCCCGCGACTGGAAGGCCGAGGGCGCAGGACAGGAGCAGCTTGTTGCGGTTCCGCTCCCACCAGTGCGGGACCCACAATGGACAAAGGGCGATGGCGACAAGCATTGCCACGAACGGCAGGACGGCGTACCCCGGCATCCGGCTTTCCTCAGCCCAGGAGAAGCTTGAGTGCCAGGATGAGGATCCACGCGACGAGCAGCATCCAGAGGCTCACCACGAGACCTTCCCAGCCTTCCTTCATTTTCACTGTGCCGTCCTCCGCGGAGAGAGAAAGAGGGCGCGCTGCCGCATCAGCGGCAGGCAGGGACGCGAAGGCGTGAGGACTGGCTAGTGGTCTTCGGAGGGCGAGGCCGGGTCTGAGAGCGCGTCGGGAGGGCGTCTGGCCGGAAGGAGGGTCTGCCGGTGATCGACGGTCATGGGGTGCGAACGCGAGAGGGTCTGGACAACGACATGGGGCCGCCCGAGCGTGGGCACGTGAGCGAGGAGCGCAGGGGCGACAATGCTCTCGGCTCGGGCGCGATCAGCTTGAACCACCTCGACCGAGCCGTCCACGAACTGAACGGCTCCTGGCATCAAGGGGTTGGCCAGGTCGAGCGAGACATACAACAAGAGCAAGAGGGAGAAGCGCCGCGCCGACATGGCCCGCATTGTATCCGATCGGCGCCGTGTGAGCGGTAGGCCGATGACCGAAACCGACGCCGGGATGGCGGGCAGGGGCTCTATCGCCTGAGGGCGCGCCGCGCCGCATCCACCAGCGCACGCATCTCCGGGCTCGGCGCAAGCCCCGTCCCGTGCACGTAGTGAACGCTGAGCCCGCCATCGTCGAGACGGGCGAGCAGCTCGGTGGGACCTGCGATCAGCAGGAGCCCGCGGTGGGTCCCGCAGGCGCGCTCGATGCATCCGGGGACGGCCACGTACTCTCG
>MGBV01000291.1:1278-3786 GCA_001788415.1 Candidatus Rokubacteria bacterium GWC2_70_16
CGGGTGCTCGAGGATCGCCCTGGCCGTGGTTCCGTAGGCGATCGCTCGAGCATCGGGCGGGACGACCTGGACCTCCGGGCGCAAGTACGAAGCGCTCGGGGGCGGGAGCACACAGCCTCCAGCCAGAAGCATGACCACGACCCCAGCGCACGCGGTCACCCAGCCGCGGCAGGACCGCCACGAGCCTGAGCGGGGAAACCTGGTCCCGTATCCTACCCCCGGGTCTTCCATCGCTTCGCCTCCAACCCAGATACAACCGCTTTGGCCTTCGCCGGTCGCCGCGCACCCCCGAGGTCTTCGTCGATCCGCTGACAGGGGCCTGAAGCTCCGAACACGCGCGCCACGTGAGCAAGACACTGCCAGACTCCCTCAACGTCTGCACCCGGTGAAGCGCGGCCGTATCCTCCGGGTCGGTGCCCACGCGGATGGTCAGACCGTGGCCTCGCAGGACGTGGAAGGCTTCCTCGTCTGCAGCGCCTGGTAGGCAGGGATCCGCGTGCGGCTCGGCACACCCGCCTGGACGAACCGCAGCCGGCCCCGCCGCTCCGGGTACCGCGTCAGCAGGCGGTACACGGCGAGAGGGAATCGGCGCTCCAGGGTCGCATCGCGCTATCCACGGCTGGCGCTCCGCGGCCCTCGCGTTTCCGTCACCGCCAGGAGCTGCTCGACGAGCGCGCTCACCCGGAACGGCTTCTCGACGTAGGCGGTGGCCCCGCGGCGGAGCGCTTCCGCCCGGACGGCCAGCCCGCCGAAGGCGGTGATCACGATGACGGGGACGGCCAGGTCGTGCTGGCGGATCAGCTCCAGGACGTCGAAGCCGCTCACCCCCGGCATCTCCTTGTCCAGCACGATGGCGTCGGGGCGGGCCGACTCCAGCGCCTGGAGCACCTCCGCGCCCGAGGCCGCCTCGTGCACCTCGAAGCCGTGGCGCTCGAGGGCCTGGCGAAGCATGGCCCGCATCTGGGGGTCGTCGTCCACGATCAGGAGTCGCGCCGAGACCGCCTCGCGGGGCTGTGGGCCGGATCGCAGTGTCGCGGTCATCGCCTCGACAGGGGTGCAAGGGCAAGGCCAGGTCGCACCGGGCTCGAAGGTGCCGGGCGAGCACCCTGGTGACGCGCAGTTGCGCCTCGGGAGGGGCGCGCGGCCGGGGTGCGGGGCCGGGCTGGACGCGACAGGCTGTCGCCGGCGGCGACACGTTGTCGCCCGCACGCCCGGTTCCCGCGAGCCTCCGGCGGGTCGCCGGAGCGCTACTGCGTCAGGTGCACCAGCAATGAGAGGTAGTCGCGAAGGTGACGCGTGATGAGGAAGTTCTGGCGGACATGCTCCCGGCCGGCCTCGCCCATGGCGCGCATGAGACCGGGGTCACCGAGCAGCTGGCGCAGGCGAAAGGCCGCTCCCTCCACCGAGCGCACGGTGTAGCCCGTGACGCCCGGCTGGACCTGCACCATGATCCCCCCCGTCGCGCCGCCGATGACGGGCTTGCCTTTCCACATGGCCTCGGCCACGGTGAGCCCGAAGCCCTCGCGGGTGGACTTCTGGAGCACGATGGTCGCGGCCCGCTGGAGCGCATTGATCTGCAGATGGGCGTCCGCGGGCAGGTCGAGCACGTGGATGTCGGGATCGCCGCTGGCGGCCGCGCGCACCTCGGCCAGGACCAGCGCGCCCTCGGGGTCGTCCGCCGCCCCGCCGCCGGCCAGCACGAGCCGGACGTCGTAGTAACGCTTGACCATGCGGTAGGCGTTGATCACGCCGACGGGGTCCTTGAAGCGGTCGAAGCGCGAGACCTGGAGCAGCATGGGCTTGTCGGCGGGCACGGCGAGCGTCGCGAGGATCGTCTCGACCTCGCGAGCCTCCAGCGGGCGGTTCTTGTCCGACAGCGGATCGATGGACGGGTAGACGAGGAATTGCGGGATGGAGAGTGGGTGCGCGAAGGCGGGAAGCGAGAAGACCGCCGCGTCGTACCACGAGATGAAGCGGCGCAGGAAGGCCCAGACTCGCCGATGCGGGGTCGAGAGGTCGATGTGACATCGCCACACCCACCGTCCCTCGCGCGGGCGAGCCTCGACGAGCGCAGCCGGCTGAGGGTCGTGGATCAGCACGAGGTCCCCCGCCAGCGCCAGGCGAACCGCGTTCTTGCGGCTGATGTGCAGGTAATGCTCGAGCTGGGCGTCCGCGAGGGGGACCTCCGCCCCTTGGAGCGCGTTGTGGAACGCCTTGGTGACGGTGAAGAAGTCGGCGTCGCCCTCGATGACCTCCCAGGTGGTGTCCACACCCAGCTCGGTGAGCATCGGCACCAGGCGGTTGAGGATCTCGGCGACGCCCCCGCCGACCCGGGTGGAGTTCACGTGAACGAACCGTCGGCCCCGGACGCGCTCTGCCAGGCGCAGCAGGAAATCGACGACCCCGGGCGGGGCCACCTCCCGGTACGCGTCGATGGGAATCGAGGCGGAGGTCATGCCGTGCTGGGCCGAGCGGCCAGCTCGGCGTCGAGCAGCTCGAGGATTCTGC
>MGBV01000291.1:3804-9777 GCA_001788415.1 Candidatus Rokubacteria bacterium GWC2_70_16
CCCAGCTCGCGCCCGATCCACTGGGCGAAGTGCCCGCCGGGAATGCCGCGCCGCACCCGGGCGTCGAGCGCGTGGAGGTAGATGGCGCTCATGTCCACCTCGGCGGCCGCGCGCCGGAACTCCGCGAGGGTGCGCACCTCGAGCCCCGTGGGGACCTCCACCAGGTGGGAGCGCACGAAGAAGAACGGCTCGCCGAAGACGACACGCGGGACCGGGCTGAGGTCCGCGATATGCTCGGCGACGATCGAGACCAGCTCCTCGCGCAGATCCTCCAGGGTGCCGAACTGGAAGGGGTCCACCATGCCGAGGCGCTCGGCCAGCACGTGGTCGCCGATCTGCGCGCCCACCCAGTTGGCGAAGTCGTTGGCGTAGACAGTGGCGCCCGAGGCCCGCCTGAGGAAGACGCTGTCCGTGTGGTAGTAGATGGACTCGGCCGGGACTTGCTCGAGCGCCTCCATCAGCTCGCGCTCGTCCCGCGCCCGGCGCCCGAGGATCTCGCGCAGCTCGATGCACCCCACGAAGGCAAACGGGGCGGGGCTCACAGGTCCTTGACCTTGCGCTGCAGCGTCCGCACCGAGACCCCGAGCACCTTGGCGGCGGCGCGCTTGTCTCCGCGCACCTCCTCGAGAACGCGACGGATGTACTGGAGCTCCAGGTCCTCGAGGCTGGGGCGCAGGGCCGACGGCGCAGGCGGCGCCGGGTCCATGTCAGACCGGAGGTCCGCCAGCATGACGTCCGTCCCGCGCGCGAGCACCGCGGCCCGCTCTACCGCGTTCTCGAGCTCGCGGACATTGCCGGGCCAGGGGTGCCCGAGCATCCACGCAGCAGCCTCCGGGGTGAACCCGGTGAGGCGCTTGCCGAGCCGCCGCGCGGCCCGCTCCAGGAAGTGCGAGGCCAGGAGCGGGATGTCCGCAGCGCGCTCTCGCAGCGCCGGGAGCCGGACGGGGATGACGGCCAGCCGGTAGTAGAGGTCCTCGCGGAACTTCCCCTCGCGGACGAGGCTGGCGAGGTCGCGGTTGGTGGCCGACACCAGGCGGAAGTCCACCCGGACCTCCCCGGTGCTTCCCACCGGGCGGACGGCCCGGTCCTGCAGAACGCGGAGCAGCTTCACCTGGATGCCCGGCTGGAGATCCCCGATCTCGTCGAGGAAGAGCGTGCCGCCATGGGCCGCAGCGAACAGGCCTGCGCGCTTGCGGTCCGCCCCGGTGAAGGCGCCCTTCTCGTGGCCGAACAGCTCTGACTCCAGCAGGGACTCCGGCACGGCCGCACAGCTCACCGGGACGAAGGGGCCGGCGCGCCTGGCGCTTCCCCAGTGCAGCGCCTGGGCCACCAACTCCTTCCCGGTGCCGCTCTCCCCGAGGAGGAGCACCGGCGCATCGCTCTCGGCCACCGCGCGGACCTTCTCGAGCACGGCCTGCATGGCCGGGGTCTCCCCCAGCAGCCGCTCGAAGCCGTACTGGCGTTCCACGGCGGCCCGCAGCCGCTCGTTTTCCTGGCGGAGGCGGCGGTCATCCAGGGCCCGGCGGATGGCCAGCGTCGCCTCGGCCAGCTTGAAGGGCTTGGTGAGGTAGTCGTAGGCGCCGTGACGGAGAGCCTCGATGGCCGTTTCCAGGCTGGCGAAGGCCGTCATGAGCAGCACGCGGGCGCCGGGCCGCTCCCGCTGGGCCGCTGCCAGCACCTCGAGCCCGCCGACCTCGTCCATGACCAGGTCGGTGAGCACGATGTCCACGTCCTCCTGCTGGAGGACCTCGACGGCCGCCTGCCCGCCGGCCGCCTCCAGCACGGCGAAGCCCTCGCGCTCGAGGTGGCGCCGGAGCAACGCCACCATCTGCCGGTCATTGTCCACGACGAGGATGCGCGGCGGGGTCATGCGCCTGTCCCATGCTGAGGCAGCCAGACGGTGAACGTGGTGCCCTGGCCGGGGCGACTCTGCACGCCGATGGTGCCGCCGTGGTCGCGCACGATGTCACGGCAGATGGCAAGCCCGAGCCCGGTGCCCTGGCCGGGCGCCTTCGTGGTGAAGAAGGCATCGAAGATGCGGCTGCGCGCCTCGGGCGGGATCCCGACGCCCGTGTCGATGACGCTCACCGAGACCCCGGGCTGGCCGCCGTGCACGGTGGCCCGTGCCTCGACGGCGCCGCGCCCCCCATCGGGCGTGGCCTCGATCGCGTTCATGAGCAGGTTCAGCAGCACCTGCTGGAGCTGAGCGGGGTCGGCCGCCACCTCGGGAAGGTCGGCGGGCACCTGCGCCTCCAAGACGATGCCGCGCCGTCGGGCCAGGTGCTCCAGCAGCGCGAGAACCCCCGTCACCGCCGGCTGGACCGGGACTCCCTGGATCTCCGGCTTGCGGAGCCGGACGGTGTCGAGCAGCGAGCGGATGATGGCCGAGATGCGGTCGATCTGCTCGACGATGATCTGCACGTCCTCCCGGGCCGGATGATCCGGGGGCAGCGAGGCGAAGATCATCTCCGCTCGCCCCGAGATGATGTTGAGGGGGGTTCCCACCTCGTGCGCGATGCCCGAGGCGAGCTTGCCCGCCACGGACAGGGTCTCGGCGTGCCGGAGCTGCTGCTCGAGGTCGAGGGCGCGCTCGCGGTCCGCCAGGATGCGCCGCCGGGCAGCCTCGAGCTGGTCAGCCATGCGGTTGAAGGCCGCGGCCACGGCGCCCAGTTCGTCCCGCCGGGTCACGGGCAGGGACGGCCCCGGCCGCCCCTCGCCGAGTGCGCGGATGGACTGGGTGAGGCGGGAGAGCGGCCGGAGCAGCTGCCGCTGGAGGACCAGGCCCGTCAGCGCGGCCAGCGCGAGGGCCAGGATGCCCAGACGCAGGAGCACGTCCTGCATCGCCTGGCTCGCCTTGATGTCCGGATCGCCGAGGACGAAGGTGATCTCGACGGCACCATCCACCTCGCCGCGCGTCGTGCTGATGGGCAGGCGGTACAGGAGGCGCCGCGCGCTTCCACCTCCCTCCACATGCGTCTCTTCCTGCCGGGTCCTCATCACCTGCTGGAGCGGCGCGAGGCTGGCGGAGGGCTCGGGCTCTTCCGGGCTGGCCACGAACTCCGGCCGGCTGCGCCGCCGCTCGACCAGCACCCGGATTCGCTGGACTTGCTCCTGGTCCTGGACCAGCTCTGCAAGGAGGCGCTGCACCTCGGGTGGGCGCCGGATGCGGAGCGCGCTCTCGACCGCGATGCGCGCCGCCCGGGCCGTCACGGCGACGTGGCGCTGCTCCTCGTCCGCGAGCAGCCGCGCCTCGTGGCGGACACGCACGACCGCGTAGGCGCCGACGACGAGGGTCAGCGGCAGCAACAGCACGAGCAGCAGACGAAGCCTGAGGCTCATGCGACAGCCGGATCATACCCGGCGGGCTTCTGTCAGAGCAAGACGCCTTCCCGCGGGTCCCGGCCCCACCGCCCGGATGGCCTCCGGCTGGCGGAGGCGCATCCGGCAGTGGCGCACCATCGGTCCGGGATGGCCAGCCTTAGCGTTCCTTCACGAGGAAGTGCGCCCGGCGGTTCTTCCCCCAGCACCCCTCCTCGTGCGCCGTGCAGGCCGGGTGCTCCTCGCCGTAGCTGACGGTGGCAAAGCGGCTGGCTTGAACTCCGTGGCCGATCAAGTAGCTCAGCGTCGCCTTGGCGCGGCGATCCCCCAGGGCGAGGTTGTACTCGTTGGTTCCGCGCTCGTCGGCGTGCCCCTCGACGAGCACCTGCGCGCCCGGATTGGCCCGGAGCCAGATCGCATTGCCATCCAGAATTCTCGCGTCGGCGGGCCGGATGTCGGATCGGTCAAAGTCGAAGTGGACGTCCTTGAGGGCGGCAGTGGGCGAGAACTCCGCGGGCCTTGGAGGCGTCGTCGGCCGGACCGTCGCCGGCGGCGGGCCCGCTTGCATGGGGGTTCGCGCGGCCGGGCCGGGCGCTGAGGGGGCCGATGCGCCCACGCTCGGGGGGCTCGGGGTAGCAGTTGCCGGGGGACCGCCCGGCGCAGGTGCCGACGCGGCCGTCGTCGCCGGCCGTTTCGGGCATCCGGTGAGCAGGAGCGCCAGTGACACCAGTGTGACGACAAGGGGAACCGCGCCAAAGCGTCCGCTCATGATGTGCCTCCCGGTGTTGCCTGTGAGGTCCCGCGAGGGATTCCCCAACGCATTCGGGCCGTCCGCTGCGATCGGTGCGCCGCCTGCGCCTGAGGTATCCCCACCGCCGTTGGCCGCCGTGTGCAAGTCTGAATCCAGGCTGCGACGTGGCGGCAAGGAAGACCCCGCGGCGTTGGAAATCGAGATCATGCGCCCCGGTGGTGGGCCCAGGTCAGCAGAGGGCACAGCAAGCGGCGCGACACGTTGTCGCTCGCGTGACAAGCTGTCGCCACCAAGTCCAGGCGGGCGGCAAACCCGCGCCGACTCCATCTCCATCGTGGAGACGCGGAGGCCTGGGATGCGCATGACCTGGCCCGCGGGCCCGAGAAGCCAGATCTGGGCATCCTCGGGGCCCCGGGGTCCCGTCCCGCTCGTGACGGCCAACGCCCTGGGGCTCACACCGAGGTCGGGGCGCGAGCTGCCCCCCGCCGGCGACATGTGAGCCGCCGGCGTCCCTTCTGGTAAGGTAACTGTCTATGCGGCGTTTCGGCCCGGCGCTGGCAGCGCTGTCCCTCCTCGCGGCCTCTGTGGCGGGCCTGCCGACTTCCCCCGTGATCCCGCCGCCCGCTGCACCCGTCGTCCCGGAACGCCCGGTCCCGCGGCCGCTCGTCGTGCGCGAGACCGAGCTGCGTCCTGGCGAGACCCTCGAGGCGGCGCTCCTCCGGGCCGGCGTGGCGCGGACGGACGCGCTCGCGATGATCGCGGCGCTCCGTCGCGTCGTGGACCCGAGACGCCTGCGCCCCGGCGAGCGGCTCCTGGTGGCGCGCGAGGGCTCAGGAGAGCCGGCGAGTGTGACCCACTGGCGGTCGCCCGCGGAGCGTCACGCCCTCACGCGGGAGGCCGACGGGTGGAAGCTCGAGACTGTCCGGACGCCGGTGGAGAAGCGCGTCGTCGGCGTCGCCGGCCAACTCGAGGACTCCCTGTTCGCAAGCATCGAGCGCCTGGGCGAGCACGCCTCGCTCGCCGCCGCCCTGGTGGGCCTCTTCGAGTGGGACTTCGACTTCGCCGCTGACTCCCTCCCCGGCGATCGCTTCCGGCTCGTGGTCGAGAAGCGCTACGCGGCCAGCGAATTCCTCGGCTACGGAAAGATCCTCGCCGCCCAGTACCGAACGGCGGGACGGCCCCCGCTGACCGCCGTCGCATTCTCCGGCGGGGAGGACCGGACGCCCTACTACGATGCCGCCGGTCGCTCGGTGCGGAAGATGTTCCTGCGCGCCCCCCTGGACTTCACCCGGGTCACCTCCGGCTTCTCCAAGGCCCGGCAGCACCCGATCCTGGGCGGCGTGCGCCCTCATCTGGCGATCGACTACGCCGCGCCACCCGGAACGCCCGTCCGCGCGGTGGCTGACGGCGTTGTCCGGAGCGCCGGCTGGAACGGCGGCAACGGCATCAGCGTGACCATCCGCCACGCGCGCAACTACGAGACGATGTACAACCACCTCTCGGCCGCCCTGGTCCGACGAGGCGAGCGCGTGCGCCAGCGCCAGGTCATCGGGCGGGTGGGCTCCACGGGCCTGTCAACCGGCCCGCACCTCGACTACCGCATCGCGAAGCAGGGGCGGTTCGTCGACCCGCTCGCGGAGAAGTTCGTCCCGGGCGCCCCAGTCCCCCGCGAGCGCCGGCACGCCTTCGAGAGCCACCGCGACGCCCTGCTCCGGCGCCTCGAGCGTGAGGCCCCCTTCGAGGCGTCCCGCGCGCGTTCCTGAGGTCGACGCTCCGCAAGACATCGGGCTCGCCCGATCTCCATATTTCGCTCGCCTCGCCGCGGGGCGCGGCTGCGGCTCGCCCTGGCTCGCTTACGCTCGCCGCATCTCCATATTTCGCTCGCCTCGCTGCGGGGCGCGGCT
>MGBV01000291.1:9794-20023 GCA_001788415.1 Candidatus Rokubacteria bacterium GWC2_70_16
GGCGCGGCTCAGCTCGCCCTACTCTTCCTCGCCGTACTTCTCCTTGAGGGTGGCGACGACGGTGGGGTCGGCGAGCGTGGTGGTGTCGCCCAGGGCGCGGCCCTCGGCGATGTCCCGGAGGAGCCGGCGCATGATCTTGCCGCTGCGCGTCTTCGGCAGGTCGGCGCTGAAGATCAGATCGTCGGGCCGGGCCAGCGCGCCGATCTTCTTGGTCACATGCCCCTTGATCTCCTCCATGAGCTCCTTCGTCGCCTTGTGCCCGTCCCGGATCGTCACGAAGGCGGCGATGGCCTGCCCCTTGATCTCGTGCGGGCGCCCGATCACGGCGGCCTCAGCCACCAGCGGGTGATCCACCAGCGCTGACTCCACCTCCATAGTCGAGACGCGGTGGCCGGAGACGTTCATGACATCGTCCACGCGGCCGAGGAGCCAGAAGTAGCCGTCCTCGTCGCGCTTGGCGCCGTCGCCCGTGAAGTACAACCCCGGGAAGCGGCTCCAGTACTGGGCCTGGTAGCGCTGCGGGTCGCCATAGATGCCCCGGAGCATGGCCGGCCACGGCTTCTTGAGGACCAGGTACCCCGCCTTGGCGGGCTCGCCCTTGTCGTTCACCACCTCTGCGTCGATGCCGGGGAAGGGCCGCGTCGCCGAGCCCGGCTTGAGCGTCACGAGGCCCGGCAGAGGGGTGATCAGGATCTGCCCCGTCTCGGTCTGCCACCAGGTGTCCACCACGGGGCAGCGCCCGCGACCGATATGCTTCCAGTACCACACCCAGGCCTCGGGGTTGATGGGCTCCCCCACCGTCCCCAGGAGCCGGAGGCTCGAGAGATCGCAGCGCTTCGGGTACTCCTCGCCCCAGCGCATGAAGGTGCGGATGGCAGTGGGGGCGGTGTAGCAGATGGTGATCCCGTGCTTCTCGATGATCCGCCAGAAGCGGTCGCGGTCGGGGGTGTCGGGCGTCCCCTCGTACATGACCGTGGTGGCGCCATTGGCCAGCGGGCCGTACACCACGTAGGAGTGCCCCGTGACCCAGCCCACATCCGCCGTGCACCAGTAGACGTCCGTGTCCTTGAGGTCGAACACCCACTTGGTCGTGGCGTAGATCCCCGTGAGATAGCCGCCCGTAGTGTGGACGATGCCCTTGGGCTTGCCCGTCGAGCCCGAGGTGTACAGCAGGTAGAGCATGTCCTCGGAGTCCATCTTCTCGGCCGGGCACCGGGCCGGGGCATCCTTGACGAAGTCGTCCCACCAGATGTCGCGCCCGGGCTCCATGGGGACGTCCTGCCGCGTCCGCTTGAGGACGACCACGGTCCTGACGTCCGGGCACTCCTGGAGCGCCTCGTCCACGTTCTTCTTGAGGGGGACGATGCTGCCACGCCGGTAGCCGCCATCCGCCGTGAGGAGGATCTGCGACTCGGCGTCGTGGATCCGGTCCCGGATGGCGTCGGGGGCGAAGCCGCCGAAGATCACGCTGTGGGGCGCGCCGATCCTGGTGCAGGCCAGCATGGCCACCGCCAGCTCGGGCACCATGGGCATGTAGATGGTGACCCGGTCCCCCTTCTTGACGCCGTGCTTCTTGAGCGCCGCGGCGAAGCGGTTGACGTCGCGGTAGAGGTCCCAGTAGGTGAGGGTCCGGGTATCCCCCGGCTCCCCTTCCCAGATGAGCGCCGCCTTGGTGCGGAGGGGGGTCTCGATGTGGCGGTCGAGGCAGTTGTAGGAAACGTTGAGCTTGCCGCCGACGAACCACTTGGCGTAGGGCAGCTTCCACTGGAGGCCCTTCTTCCACGGCTTGAACCAGTGGAGCTGCCTGGCCCAGCCCTCCCAGAACTTCACGGGGTCCCTGGCCGCCTCCGCGTAGACGGACGCCCGGCGGGCATTGGCCCGGCTGGCGAACTCCTTGGGGGGAGCGAACTTCCGCTTCTCCTGGAGAAGGGCCTGGATGGGCGTGGCGGCGGTTCTCGTCTTCTCTGCCATGGCGCACCCTCGCTACGCGTTGGAGGTGTGGGACAGCCTGGCTTCCCGGGGCACGGCCCCCGGCGACGCTGGCACGTCCGATGCCAGGCCCGGAGCCGGGACAACCCTACGGACTTCCGGGGACGGCCACCGGTCCCGCCCGTCCTGCGGATGGCGATCTTACCATCATTCCTTGGTACCGGCGCCCTGGGCGCGGCGCGGCCCGTAGCGGCTGGAGACGACGTCGGAGATGGAGGCATTGCGCTCCGTGGCCTTCATCGGCAACGACGCGCCGGCGCCCTCACCCCCGCGGCGGGAGCAAGTGGCGGGACACCAGCGTCTCGAAGCCGGCCTCGAGCTCGGCCGCGACCTCAGCCGCGACGGCGTCCGGGCCACCCGGCCGCTCGGCCTGGTCGCCCCGGCTCCACCCCTGCAGGTAGGCGTCTGACTCCGAGGCCCCCGTGCGCATGGCCACAGCGTCGATGAGGTCCTGGAAGCGCTGCGACAGCGGCAGGCTCGCGGTCCGGTCACCGTCCCAGGCCTCGACGAGAGACGGGATGTCCTGCCAGCGAAGAACCCGGTAGCGCGCCATGGGATGTATGCCGGCGCCCATTCTACCCAAACACGCCGCGCTGATCGCTCGGAATCCCGCTCGCGCCCGCACGGCTCGCCCCAGCGCGACCCCGTGTATCCATCTCTCGGCAGTGGCGCCGCTCCCGGGCCGCGGGCCTCCGAACATGACGCCGCCGAAGGCCGAGGCGCCTGGGGGGGCTCAGCCGGCCTGGCGCCGCATCGCCTCTTCCGCCATCGCGCGGAGCTTCGCGCGCTGGATCTTGGTGCCGTTCGCGCTCTGCGTGACCGGGAACGCGTCGAGGCAGACGATCCGCGCCGGCACCTTGTACTTCGCGATGCGCGCGCGGCAATGCGCGATGGCCGCGGCCTCATCGAGCGTCGCGCCGGGCCGGACGATCACGAAGGCCACGGGGCGAGTGCCGGCCGGCGTCGCCACCGCCACCGTCTGCGCGTCGGCGATGCCCGGCACCTCGAGCAGCGTCGACTCGATCTCGGCTGGGGCCACGAGGAAGCCGCCCAGCCTCAGCACGTCGCCGATGCGCGCGAGAAAGACGAAGCCGCCATCGTCTTCCGTGTAGCCGAGATCGCCGGTGCGCAGGAAGCCATCCTCGGTGAAGGCGGCCTTCGTCGCCGCGGGATCTCCGAAATACGAGAGCATCAGGCTCGGCCCCCTGACCTCGAGCTCCCCCGCCTCTCCGTGCTCGAGGACCTTGCCAGACTCCGGGTCGCGCGCCCGCACACGCGCCACGCGCGCCACCGGGATGCCCCCGGCGCGGCTGCGCAGCTCGACGGGCAGCGCGAGCGGCTGGCGGGCAAAGAGCGCGAGCACCTCGCTCATGCCGTAGAGCCCGAACAGGCGGAGACCGCGCCTCTCGGCGCGCACGGGCAAGTCGGCCAGCGCGCTGTTGAACGCCGCGTAGCCGATCCCGTCGAGGGAGGGGAAGGGCCTCTCTCCCGGCATGGCGTCGAGCAAGCGACCGACCATGTCGTCACCGCCGTTGGTGTGGGTGACCTGGTGGCGGTGAATGAGCCGCGCCGCCACCTCCGCCTCGAACGTCGGCGTCATGATCATGACGCCCCCGCCGGCGAGCGTCGCCAGCGCCTGCGAGAAGCCGAAGACGCCGCACAGCGGCACGGCAAGCAGACCAGCGGTGCCCGGACGATCGTAGCCGCAGGCCCGCGCCACATCGACGGCGTGCGTGGCAACGCCGTGCTGGCCGTGCAGCACGAACTTGGGCGCCCGCGTCGTGCCCGAGGTCGTGAAGATCGCGCACCCGGAATTGTCCGCCGGACCCGTCGCCCGCATCGCCGGCCGCTCGGCCAGCGCCGCCACCGCAACGCTGCGGCGACCGACGTCCGGCAGGACACGGGGCGCTGGGTCGCCCGGTTCGCCATAGAGGATGAGCGTCTCCACCCCGGCCAGCTGCACCCGATCGATGCTGGCCAGGATGTCGAGGAAGGGAATGCCAAGGAAGCTCGGCCACAGCACGAGCGCGCGCGCGCCGGACCGGCCCACGATGTCGCCCACCTCGGCCTCGCGGAAGCGCGTGTTGACCGCGACGGTGATCGCCCCGAGCCGGGCGCACGCGACCAGGAGGGCGAGGTAGTCCGGGGTGTTCGGGAGCCAGAAGGCGACCCGGTCGCCGGCGCCGATGCCCAGGTCGGCGAGGCCGCGCGCCAGGCGACGGCTGCGCGCAGCAAGATCGCCATAGCTGAGCACGCGCTCGCCGTAGATCACCGCCGGCTCCGCACCGCGGCGGTCGATGAGCTCCGACAACGTTCGCTGTGTCATATCGATTGCGAGGCCCGGCCAACATAGCGGGCCACCACGATGAAGGGGATGCAGCTCCCCACCAGCAGCATCCCGTACGCCGCCACGTGCCCCATCTGCCCAGCCTCGAACTCCTGGAACAGCATGATGGTCACCACCTGCGACCCCGGGGAGGACAGCATGATCGGCAGGCTGAACTGACGCATGAACACGATCAGCAGGAGTGACCACGCGGCGACGATGCCCGGCACCGTGAGCGGCAGGACGACCCGCCACAGCGTTCGCATCAGCCCGGCCCCGGCGGCGAACGACGCCTCCTCGAGCTCGCGGTGGATCTGCAGCATGTTGTTCGAGAGGTTGCGCAGGCCGTACGGCAGGAACTTGATGCTGAAGGCGAGCAGCATGATCCAGATCGTGTTGTAGAGCGGCGTCGTGATGAGAGCTCCGATGATGCCGACCGCCAGCACCGTGCTGGGAAACGCGAACGGCACGAAGGCGAGGTAGTCCAGAACGCCGCGGCCCCGGACCTGGGTGCGGACCCCGATGTAGCCGACGAAGAACCCGAGGATGACGACCGTGAACGCGCCGCCGATGGCAAGGAATGCGGTATTGCCGATCGCCCGGAGGGATTCCGAGTCCGTCAGAATCCATCGGAAGTTCTCCAGACTGGGTCTCCACGTGATTTCGAAGGGCCAGCTCACGGCGTTGAGCGATATGGCGAGGAGGAGCAGCACCGGCAGGACGCCGATGATCGTCACCAGGAGATAGAACAGGACCGAGGCGGGCCAGCGCATCCAGCGGATGTCGAGAGCCCCGGAGCGATACCCCTTGCCGGTGATCGTCGCGAAACGCTCGCGCTGGAGGGTGACGCGGCGGTACGCGGCGATCATCACAACCGCGGCGAGGAACGCGATCACGCCGAACACCGCGGCCGAGCCGAGATCGGGCGGATACTTGTAGCGCGTGAGCAGGAAGACCTCGATGCTGAGGAGGTAGATCTTCGCCGGATAGCCAAGGAACCACGCGACGTCGAAGCTCTCGAGGCCGATGATGAACAGGAGCGTCGCGACCGAAAGGATGGTCGGCCACATGCTCGGCACCGTCGTGCGCCACAGGGTCCGCAGCGGCCCCGCGCCCGACACCGCGGACGCCTCCTCGAGCGTGGGGTTGAGCGAGGACAGGGCGGCGAAGAAGAACATGAACGAGAGCGGGAAGGTGTAGAGCGATTCGACGAACACCATGCCCGCGAAGGAGTAGATGTTGAAGGGGGCTCCTCCGACGAGCGCCTTGAGGCACGTGTTGATGATCCCGTTGGACGGCGACAGGAGCAGGATCCACGTAATGGCCCCCAGCGTCGGCGGCACCAGATACGGCAGCAGAATCGCGATCGGCATGAAGTGCCGTCCCGGGGCATTGCTCCGGGCCGCAATCCAGGCGAAGAGGAAGCCAAGCGTGCCCGCCACCACGGTCATCGCTGCGCTGAAGGTCACCGTGTTGAGGAGGAGCTGGTAGGTCGCTCCCTTGCCCAGGACCTTGGCGAAGCTGTCGAGCGCCAGCACCGTTCCCGCCGGCGTCGACTTGGTGAAGCTCTGCCACACCAGGGTGCCGGTCGGCACCATCACGGCCGTTCCCACGATCGCGAAGCAGGCCCAGAGAACGACGTGCGCCGCCGTCAGCCGCTCCTTCACCCGGCTGAGCGCCCCCACCCTCGGCGGGGCCGGCGCGCCGGTCGTGCTCCAGGGCGTGCTCATCGGGCGGCTCCCGCCGACGGGATCGCCCAGCCCCGTCCCTCCTGGATCCGCACCACGAGCCGGCCCTTCCACGAGTCGACCATCGCCGCATGCCCGGCAACGCGCAGCGTGTCGGACCCGACGCGCACCGCGCATTCCGCACGGTCGCCGTAGTAGCCCACGTGGACGACGTCCCCGGTCAGGACGCCGTCCCCGATCCCGCCGTGCTCGATGGGCGACACCGTGATGTCCTCGGGCCGGACGACGACGTCGATCGCCTCCCCCACGGCGACCGCAGCGTCCGAGCGGCAGACGAGGCGGCCGATGCCTGTGTCGGCGACAACGGTCTTGCCCGTCCCCCCGGCGACCCGGCCGGCAAAGCGGTTGCACTGACCCAGGAATTCCGCGCAACAGACGGTGGAGGGGCGCTCGTAGACATCTCGGGGCGTTCCGATCATCTCGATCCGGCCGGCGTTCATGACCGCGACGAGGGTGGACATCGACAGGGCCTCGGCCCGGTCGTGCGTGACATAGAACGTCGTGATGCCCAGGCTGCGCTGGATGTCCTTGATCTCCACGCGCATCCGCTCGCGGAGCTGGGCGTCCAGATTGCTCAGAGGCTCGTCGAGGAGGAGGATGCGCGGCTGACCGACGAGGGCTCGCGCGAGGGCGACCCGCTGCTGCTGACCCCCGCTGAGCGCGGTGGCCGGGACGCGGGCGAGCTCGTGCAGCCCGACGATCTCCAGGGACTCCGCAACCCGCTTCTCGACCTCGGCGCGCCCCCGGCGCCGGGCGCCCACCTGGAGCGGATAGGCCACGTTGTGGAACACGTCCATGTGAGGCCAGATCGCATAGGACTGGAAGACCATGCCCACGTCGCGCTGGCTGGGGGGCACGAAGATGCCCCGAGCCGGATCGGAGACCAGCCGCTCGTCGAGCCAGACCTGGCCACCGTCGTGGTGCTCGAGGCCGGCGACGACGCGGAGGGTGGTGGTCTTTCCCGACCCGCTGGGGCCTACGAGGGTAAAGAACGCGCCCTTCGGGATCTCGAGCGCGATGCGGTCGATGACGTGCACCGCGCGGCGCGCAGATCGGTAATGCTTGTCGAGCCCCTCGATCCGGATCACGGTCCGTCTATCGCGCTGTGAACACGGCGCGACAGGGCTCCCCCCGAGCCCTACAAGCCGAGCGCATCCTTGATCCGCTCCTGAAGCCGGTCTTTCTTCTCTCCCTGCGGCGTCGGCGCGACGCTCACCGTGAGCTTCGTGAGCGCCGACTTCGCCTGGAGGCCGCGGAAGTTGGAGAAATAGCCGAGGTCGACAACGATCTCCTGCGCTTCCCGCGAGTTCATGTAGTCCGCCAGCAGCCGTGCCGCGTTCGGGTGCGGCGCGTTCTTCATGACGCACACGCCTGGTCCGCTGAGCGCGTAGGTCGGGTTGGTCGGCACGAACGCCATGTTGCCGCTGTCTCCCCCGCCCACGCTGTAGACGTGGCCGATGAAGCCGACGCCGATCGAGAACTCGCCGGTGTGCACCCCCTGAGAGACGCGGATCCCGCCGGGGCCGAACACCAGGGCCCCCTGGTCCTTCAAGGCGCGGAAGAAGCGGAAGGCCCGCTCCTCGCCCATGTCCCGCACCAGCCCCGCGAACATGTAGAAGATGAGGTCGTTGGCGACCGGGCTCACCATCGCGATCTTGCCCTTCCACTCGGGCTTGAGGAGATCCTCGAACGATTTCGGCGCCTTGTCGGGCGGCACGAGCTTCTTGTTGTACATGATTCCCCCCAGGTACACGTGGTTCTCGGTCCAGTACCCGGGCGGATCCGACAGCCACGGCCTGTCGTAGTTGCGGTGCTCGCGCGACAGGTACTGCGCGAGGTAGCCCTTCTCCCTCAGGATCGGCAGCCGCAGCACGTCCAGGGCGAGGACATCGGCGACGTGGCGGCCCGCATCCTGCTCGGCGAGGATGCGGGTCACCTCGACCCTGCTCTTGCCCATCTCTCGCGCAAACCACTCGAGCAGGTCGGGGTCGGTGTCCGACGGGAAGCGGGTCGCCGTGTTGACGGCCCTGGCCCAGCCCTCGGCGCCCATGCTGCCGAGCGCGTCCTGCCAGGTGGGATGCTCGAACGCGAAGGTCTTCTGGGTCCATGCACTGATCACCAGGGGGGCGGCGAAGACCGACAGCGTCCGCACCAGCTCCGGATGCTCGGCCGCCAGCGCGAAGCCGAGGATGCCGCCGAGCGACTCTCCTGCGATACTGCCCCGGCGGAAGGGGCCCGGTCAAGGCACGCGCGACCCCACCCGGACACCCGCGGCGCCCCCCGGACGCCGGCGTGCCAGCAGATGCCGGCGCTCGCGCCCGGGGCGCGTCTCCCTCGCTTGACAAGAGTGGAACCCGCCCGTAGCCTGCACCTCATGATCGACCCCAGGACGGCAGACCGGGAGCTCGCGACCTACCTCCGCCCGCAGACCTTCCCCGTGGCCATCCGCATGCTCGGGCCGGGCGAGCCCATCCCCGAGCGCGCCAGGCGGCCCGCGCGCGACTTCAAGAAGCTCAGCATGAACTGCCAGGTCATCGACATGGCCCGCCGCTACGGCTGGACCATCGCGCTGACGCGGGAGGATTCCATCTGCTCGCTCGGCATCATCGCCGCCGGCTTCGATCGCCCGCTGCCGATCTACAACGTGGGGACGCTCTGCGAGGGGATGTACACCGAGACGAAGGAAGCCGGGCGGCGCTCCGAGGCGGCCGTGGACAAGTTCGCGCCGGGCGAGTACGCGGCCCTGCTCGTGGCCCCGCTGGACCGCGCGGCGTTCGAGCCCCACCTGGTGTGCGTCTACGGCAACCCGGCCCAGGTCATGCGCCTGACGCAGGCCGCGCTGTGGAAGCGCGGCGGCCGGCTCCCCTCGTCCTTCGAGTGCCGCGCGGTCTGCGCCGACATCATCGTCACCACCATGAAGACCGGCGAGCCCCAGGTCATCCTCCCCTGCTCCGGGGACCGCATCTTCGGCCAGACCCAGGACCACGAGATGGCCTTCACCATCCCGTGGCCCCGCATGGAGGAGATCATCGAGGGACTCCGCGGCACCCACGCGGGCGGCATCCGCTACCCGATCACCCAGTTCATGGAGTACGAGGCCAAGCTGCCGGGGCGCTACATGGAGGTGAACCGCCTCTGGGAGGCCGAGAAGGGCCAGGCCCCGCTCACCAACCGCGACCGCGTGGTGGCGGCCTACAAGCGCTCCTTCGCCGATCGGGTGCCGGTCTACCCCATCGTGGCCTCGTTCGCCGGCACGCTGGACGGGCTCAGCATCGAGGAGTACTGCACGAACCCCGCGCGGGCCATCAAGGCCATGATGAACTACTACGAGCGCTACCAGCCGGACGTGGTGCTCGCCTACAACGACCTGGCCAAGGAGGCCGAGGCCTTCGGGTGCAAGGTCAAGTACTCCGACTACGTCGTGCCCTCGGTGGAGACGCACCCGCTCGGGGACAAGGCGGACCTGGCGCGGCTGCCGATGCCGGACCCGTACGGGACGGCCAGGCTGCCCGGCTTCCTCGAGCAATGCGAGGCGCTGGTCAAGGCCGCCCCCCCGGCGGCCATGGGTGCGGTGGCGGTGGGCCCGTGGACCATCGCCATGCTGCTCAGGAACCCCGAGACGATGCTGCTCGACACCTTCGAGGACCCCGCCTTCATCCACGCGCTCATGCGGGTCACGACGGACTTCTGCAAGGCCTGGGGCGAGGCCATCGTCAAGACGAAGATCGGGCTCAGCTTCTCCGAGCCCACCGCGTCCATCAGCCTCATCTCGCCGGACAATTACCGCGAGTTCATCGCCCCCTACCACAAGGAGCTGGTGGAGCACTTCAAGGCCAGGAAGGTGGGGCTCACCACCCACATCTGCGGCACCACCTACCCCATCTTCGAGGACCTGATCGGCTGCGGCTTCACCACCGTCTCCTTCGACCTGGACCAGCAGGCGGACCCGGCGCTCCACGTGGACCAGCTGAGCCGGTTCATGGAGGTCGCCCACGGGCGCGCCGTGGCCATCGGCAACGTGGACGCGACCAAGTTCGAGCGGGCGACCCGGGAGGAGATGGAGGCCGAGGTGCGGCGCTGCGTCGACGCCGCGGCCCGGCAGTCCGGCTTCATCCTCTCCACCTCCTGCGAGATCCCGCCGCGCTCCAGCCCGGAGATCGTGCGCT
>MGBV01000291.1:20201-20330 GCA_001788415.1 Candidatus Rokubacteria bacterium GWC2_70_16
CCGTCCGCCCCCGACCGCGCCGGGCTGAGCGGCAGGTGTCCCCCGCGCCGGTAGGTCTCCAGGTCGCGCGCCGCCCAGAGATGCATGGAGCGCGCGTGGGGCGCGAGGATCTCGATCTCCCGGTAGGCG
>MGBV01000292.1:0-104 GCA_001788415.1 Candidatus Rokubacteria bacterium GWC2_70_16
GGCGTTGGAGACCGCAGCGACGAGACGCGGCGGTGTCGCGAGGCCCCGCCCCCCCATGCCCGCGAGGACGATGGGGTACTCGATGCCGAGGAAGTCGCAGAGGC
>MGBV01000292.1:364-5105 GCA_001788415.1 Candidatus Rokubacteria bacterium GWC2_70_16
CCCGCGGGCTGACGACACTCGAGCTACGAGTCGACGAGACAGAGCCCTGTGTGGCGAGCGATGTGCTGGAAGTCGCGATCTTGCTGAAGCAGGGAGCAGCCGTTTCTCCACGGGCAGCCAACGCAGCGCCCGGAGACACTGCTCCAGCCGCCCCCGTTCGGGCTCCGATCGACAGCCCTGCAGCAGCTCGAGAACGACGGGGCCAGTGGTTGCGACGTGGTCAAAGGTCGTGAGCCGCGGAAAGTCTTCTCCGTGGCGGACGATCCACACACTGAGCACGGTACCGGTGCCCTCGGTCGTGCTCAGAGAGAAGCGCAGAATGTAGATGTCCCCGAATCCGCGGCCCGGGACGAGCCTCACGCTGCCCGAACTGGCGCGGCACCTCGCGGCGGCGGGGATCGCCCGGTTCAAGTCCGGACGCAGCGTCGGTGACGACGATCGAGGCCGCCGCCGACTGGGCGCGGAGCGCGGCGGCCGTGGCCTCGCTAGGGTGCTGGAGAGACGGCTGGGGATGGGCGTATTATGAATTGCACACTTGAAGGCGTGAGGGGAGGTGCCTGACCATAGTGAAATCCATGGGTGAAGTTCGGGTCAAGGCCAAGCTGACTAACGCGGTCGACGAGGCTCTGGTCCGACGGGGCATGCTCAAGCCCGAACAGGTCAGGACCTGCGAGGCCGACGCCCTCGTCGACACCGGAGCCGTCCGCATGGTCTTGCCTTCGCAGGTCGCCTCTCGTCTCGGTCTCGGAGTCCGCGGCCAGCGAGTGGCCGAGTACGCCGACGGCCGCAAGGAAGCTGTGAACGTGACGGAACCTCTCATCGTCGAACTCGAAGGGAGAGACACGCTGGAAGAAGCCCTGGTGCTGGGCGATGAAGTGCTGATCGGACAAACCGTGCTCGAGAAGCTTGACCTGTTTGTGGACTGCCAGCGTCAGCGCCTCGTTCCCAATCCGGCTCATCCCGACCAGCCGGTCACAAAGGTCAAATAGCCGCCCGCCCGAGGTTTGGTCGACGGGCGGTCAAGCACCACTCCCGGTGCCGGCTCCGCAAACACCCCGTCGAGCGCGAGACGTCGCAGTCAGCCGAAGACGGCACGGAGGAACAGGGCCAGCACGCTCATTCGCCGGCCGCCGCAGGAGGGACAGAAACTCCTGCCTTTGCAGCTGAAGGCCACGACCATTTCATCGGTGCACCGTTCGCAGCGCACGTGAACGCAGCCGTGCTCGAGCCGGCCACAGAGCTCAGTGCCTCGAAACGCCCTGTCGCCCCGCCGGGCGCCCCCCCGGTCAACCCTTCGCGCTTGGCCCCCCGCGGCGGCATGCAGCGCCCGGCGCAGCGCGTCCGGATTCCGGGTGAGTGCGATGCTATGCGACAGAGGGGGGCGCTACGGGACGAGTGTCGGCGGTCGAGGTGTGATACAGGCCCTTGGCGAGTTGGTTGCGGTGGAGGCGCTCGCTCGTGCCACCACCGCGGCCGCCGACCGGAGCCGGCGCACGCGATGCCCCGCCCGCGGACCGCTGGCCACCAGCCCCTGGATCGAGGCTGAGGCGTACTCGGCCAGCAGCGGCCGTTGCTCGGCCACCGGATCGCCCACGGCCGCGTCCTCCGCGGGCCACCGCCCCCGGCGGCGCAGCAGACGCCGCACGCCACGGTGCCCCTGGTCGAGCACCTCCGCCACCTCGGCGTCCGTCGGCGCCGGCAACGCCTGGAACCCCGGCGCCCCCGCGGCCGGCGACCGCGTGAACACCCCGTCGAGCACCAGCGAGTGGACGTGCACGTTCAGATTCAGCGCGCCCCCGAAGCGCTGGATGACGGTGACCGCCCCGCACTGACTGTCCCGGATCCCTCGGCTCGCGGCCCGGCCCCGCAACCAGCCGAACACGACCCGGAGGAAGACCGCCAGCAGACGCTGGAGCTTGGCGAGCCCGAACAGCGGACAGTTCACGTGCTCTCGGGAGCGGACAGATCATGTGCTCCCTCCACAAGGCAGTGCCGGCGGTTGCGCGGCGCGGCAGGGCGTGCTAAGCAGGGCGCATCGTGCACGCGTTCAGGTTCGACCTCACCGACCTGCCGCCCGCGGCCGAGGCGCTCCGCGCCGAGGTGCGCGACTTCCTGCGCGCCGAGCTGAAAGACCGCCGGCGCGCCGAGCGCGCGGACTCCTGGGGCGGCTTCGACCCGGCGTTCAGCCGCAAGGTGGGCGCGCGCGGGTGGATCGGGATGACGTGGCCCACGCGCTACGGTGGTCACGAGCGGAGCTTCCTCGAGCGCTACGTGGTGCTCGAGGAGATGCTGGCCGCGGGGGCGCCGGTCGGCGCGCACTGGGTGGCGGACCGCCAGAGCGGGCCGCTCCTGCTCCGCTACGGCACCGAGGCGCAGCGCGAGCGCTTCCTGCCCGCGATCACGCGCGGCGAGCTGGCGTTCGCGATCGGCATGAGCGAGCCCGACTCGGGCTCGGACCTCGCCTCGATCCGCACGCGCGCCGAGCGCGCGGACGGCGGCTACCGGGTCAACGGCACCAAGGTCTGGACGAGCAACGCGCACCGCGCGCAGTACCTGATCGCGCTCTTCCGCACGCAGGTCGTCCCGGACAAGAAGCACGAGGGACTCTCGCAGTTCCTCGTGGACCTCGCGGCGCCCGGGATCACGATCCGCCCGATCATCGACCTCGGCGGCGCCCACCACTTCAACGAGGTCGTGTTCGAGGACGCCCTGATCCCCGAGGACCTGCGCGTCGGCGGCGAGGGCGACGGCTGGAAGCAGGTGACGACCGAGCTGGCGTTCGAACGGAGCGGCCCGGAGCGCTACCTGTCGAGCTTCGCCCTCCTGCTCGAGCTGGTCCGGCGCGAGGCCGAGCGGCCGAGCGAGCGCGGCACGGTCGCCGTCGGGCGGCTCGTCGCGCACCTGGCGACGCTCCGGCAGATGTCGCTCTCGGTCGCCGGCATGCTCGAGGCGGGGCTGAACCCGAACCTCGAGGCCGCGCTGGTGAAGGACGTCGGCACCGCGTTCGAGCAGGAGACGCCCGAGGGGGTCCACGCCCTCCTCGACGTCGAGCCCGAGCCCGGCGCGGGCCGGGGCGACCTGGAAGAGGTGCTGGGCTACCTCGTGCAGCGCGCGCCCTCGTTCTCGCTGCGCGGCGGCACGCGCGAGATCCTGCGCGGGATCATCGCGCGGGGGCTGGGGCTTCGATGAGCGAGCTGGGGACGCTGCTCGCCGACACGGTCACGCGCCTCTTCGGCGACCTCGTGACGAAGGAAGCGCTCGAGGCGGCGGAGAAGGGCGCCTGGCCCGAGAAGCTCTGGCGCGCGCTCGAGGAGGGCGGGCTCACGCTGCCGCTCGTGCCCGAGGCGCAGGGCGGCGCCGGCGGCTGCTGGGAGGACGCGGAAGTCGTGGTGCGCGCCGCCGGCCGCCACGCCGCCCCCGTGCCGCTCGCCGAGACCATCGTCGCCGGCTGGCTCCTCGCGGGCGCCGGGCTCGAGGTGCCGATGGGGCCGCTGACGCTCGCGCCGGTCCGCGCGGACGAGTCGCTCAGGCTCGCGCGCAAGGGCGCCGCGCTCGAGGGCACCGCGACGCGCGTGCCGTGGGGCGCCCGGGCCGGTCACGTCGTCGCCCTCGCGGAAGCGGGCGGGCGCCCGACGGTCGCGCTCGTCGCCGCGGGCGCGGCGCGCGTGACGCCCGGCCGGAACCTCGCCCTCGAGCCCCGCGACACGCTCGTGTTCGACGGAGCGCCGGTCCTCGCCTCGGCGCCCGCCGCCGCGGGGCTCGGCCCCGACGCGCTCCAGGTCTACGGCGCCCTCGTGCGCGCGGCGCAGATGGCCGGCGCGCTCGAGAGCGTCCTCGAGCAGGCCGTGCGCTACGCGGGCGAGCGCCGCCAGTTCGGCCGGGCGATCGGGAGCTTCCAGGCGATCCAGCAGCAGCTCGCCGTCCTCGCGGGCCACGTGGCCGCGGCGGGCACGGCCGCGGCCCACGCCTTCCGGGCCGCCGACCGCCGCGACCCGGCGTTCGAGGTCGCCGCGGCGAAGGTCCGCACCGGGGAGGCCGCGGGCGTCGGCGCGGCGATCGCCCACGCGGTGCACGGCGCGCTCGGCTTCACCTACGAGCACTCGCTCCACTTCGCGACGCGCCGGCTCTGGTCCTGGCGCGCCGAGTTCGGGAGCGAGAGCCGCTGGGCCGTGGTGCTCGGGCGCACCGTCCTCACGCGCGGCGCCGACCTGCTCTGGCCCGACCTCACCGCGCGAGGCGGCGCATGAGCGAGGCGTCCCGCGCGCGGTCCCCCGAGGAGCGCCGGCTGCTCGAGCTGGCCGCGCAGCGCCTGCCGGGCGGCGTGCTCGGCTCCTCGCGCTTTCCCGACGAGCTGGCGTTCGTCGTCAGGCGCGGCCGGGGCTCGCATGTGTGGGACGTGAGCGGGCGCGAGTACATCGACTACCTCCTCGGCTCGGGCCCGCTGATCCTCGGCCACGCGCACCCGGCCGTGGTCGAGGCCGTCCGCACCCAGATCGAGGACGGCTCGACCTACTACATGGTCAGCGAGCCGATCGTGCGCCTGGCCGACGAGATCTGCCGCGCCGTGCCCTGCGCCGAGCAGATCCGCTTCACGTCCACGGGCACCGAGGCGACGTTCTTCGCGCTCCGCGCCGCGCGCGCCTTCCGCAAGCGCGACAAGATCATGAAGTTCGAGGGCGGCTACCACGGCAGCCACGACTACGCGCTGATGAGCTCGTCGCCCCGCTCGCCGAAGGCCTTC
>MGBV01000293.1:0-2656 GCA_001788415.1 Candidatus Rokubacteria bacterium GWC2_70_16
GCCGCCGCCTCGGGATCGACGTAGAAGTTGAACTCGGCGCCGGGGGTCACGTTTCCCGGGACGGCCACGGCCCCGCCCATGACCACGACGCGCGCGGCCCCCGCGAGCCGGCGCCGGTCGCGCCGGATGGCAATGGCCAGGTTCGTCAGCGGCCCGAGCGCCACGACCACGAGGCGACCACGGAAGCGGTCGGCCGTCTCCAGAATCAGATCCGGCCCGTCGAGCATCTCAATGACGGGACGCAGGGCCGGGTAGCGCGGGCGCCCGTCGGGGGCCGTGATCCGCTGGATGTCTCCCAGCCCGTCGGGGCCGTGGACTTGGGTCGCGGTGACGAGGGGTCGGGCGAGCGGAGCCGCCGCTCCGCGGGCCACGCGGGGCCGCCGCGGCGGGCGCGCCACCTCCAGGATCCTGAGCGCATTCGCCGTGGCGAGATCGACGGGGACGTTGCCGGCCACCGTCGACACGGCCTCCACGGACACCTCCGGCGAGGCGAGAGCCAGGAGCAGCGCGAGGGCGTCGTCGATGCCGGGGTCGGTGTCGATGAGCAGGGGGACGGTCATTTGACAGCCGGGGCAGCGCTCCGTACCATGTGACGGAGCGCACAACCGACAAGAAGGAGGGACGGATGAGCATCCGGATCACTTACTGCGGGGAGTGAAACTACCTTCCCCAGGCCTCCAGTTTGCAGGCCGCCATCAAGAACAGGTACGGGATCACCGCCGACCTCCGCGAGGGAGCGGGCGGCATCTTCACCGTCGAGATCGACGGGAAGACGGTCTACGACAACCAGGTGACCTACCGCTTCCCGACGGACGACGAGATCTTCGCTCACATCGACGCCCTCAAGACGTAGCGCGCTCCAGCGTTTCCCGGAACGCCGGGTGGGCGACGCGGATGAGCGCGGCGGCCCGCGCGGCGTCGCTCTTCCCCCGGAGCAGGGCCACGCCGTGCTCCGTCACCACGCAGTCGGCCAGGAAGCGGGGGGTCGTGACCCGTCCCGCCCGCCCGAGCCCCGCCACGATCCGGGACACGCTACCGCTCTTCCCCGTGGACGGCAGCGCGATGACGGACCGCCCGCCCGCGGCCCGCGCGGCGCCCAGCACGAAGTCGAACTGCCCGCCGATGCCCGCCACCTGCCGGCCCTCCACGCTCTCGGCGTTGACCTGACCCAGCAGATCCACCTCCAGCGCCGAGTTGATGGAGACGAAGTCGCCCAGCGTGCCCACCACCTCGGGATCGTGGACCAGGTCGGAGGGCTCCATGTTCAGCGCGCGGTTCTCGTGGGCCCAGGCGAAGAGCCGGGCGGTGCCCATGATCTCGCAGATGTCCATGCGCCCCGGGTGCAGCCGCTTGCGCGCGTTGGTGATGACCCCGGCCTCCACGAGCGGCAGCATGTGGTCCACGAGGAGGGAGTGGACGCCGAGGTCGCGCTTGCCCCCCAGCGCCTCCATGATGGCCTGCGGGATGGAGCCGATGCCCGCCTGCACCGTGGCGCCGTCGGGCACCAGATCGGCCACGTGGGCGGCGATCCTGCGCTCCACCTCCCCGACGGGCGCGGGCGGGTACTCGCGCAGCGCGTGGTCGGCCTCCGCCCAGCAGTCGATCTGCCGGCGGTGCAGGAACGCGTTGCCCAGCGTGCGCGGCATGCGCGGGTTGACCTGGGCGATCACGAGCGGCGCCCGGCGCGCGGCCGGCAGCACGTAGCTGACCG
Source organism: Candidatus Rokubacteria bacterium GWC2_70_16 (assembly GCA_001788415.1). Lineage (GTDB taxonomy): Bacteria > Methylomirabilota > Methylomirabilia > Rokubacteriales > CSP1-6 > UBA12499. The sequence goes on from MGBV01000293.1 coordinate 1,712, forward strand.
AGACGCCGAGGGAGAGGTATCCCGCCAGGTCCGGTGGGGAGACGTGGACGAGGACGGCGTCCGGAGCCCACGCCCCGCCGGCCGCGAACACGCTCACCGTGTCGAGGTACCTGATCCCGACGAACTCCACGTCCCCCCGCGCCTCGGCGGCGGAGAGCCGCGGCGACATCTGCCAGGTGACGAAGCGGAGCTTGCCGGCGTAGGCCGGCGCCGCGAAGGGGCAGTCGTCCACGCGGAGCCCGCCCATGAGCGTGAGCGGGGCGAGCCGGTCGGCCTGCGCCATGATCTCGCCGAGCAGCGCCGTGGGGTCGCCGCAGCCCGGGGGGATGAGGACCTTCATGCCGGGACGCAGGCGTCCCACGGCATCGGCGAGCGTGGCTCTCTCGAAGGCCCGTGGCATGGAGCGCGGGTAGTATAATCGCGCCGCGTTCCCGCGGACAAGGAGGCTAGACATGCCCAAGATCGTTCAGGCCGTGAACCCGCCCACCCTCGCCAGGCCCGTCGGCTACTCCCATGGCTGGGAAGTCCAGGGCGGCAAGATCCTCTACCTCGCGGGCCAGGTGGCCTTCGACAAGGACAGCAAGGTCGTCGGCAAGGGCGACATCGTCCGCCAGTTCCGCCAGATCTGCGAGAACCTGAAGGCCGTGCTCGCCAGCCGGGCCGGCCAGATGAACGACATCGTGAAGCTCAACATCTTCGTCCTCAGCAAGGCCGACTACCAGGCGCACGGCAAGGAGATCGGCGCCGTCTACCGCGAGTACTTCGGCAAGCACTACCCCGCCATGACCCTCGTGGAGGTCAAGGGGCTCTACGACGAGGATCAGGGCTGCCTCCTCGAGATCGAGGGCGTGGCGATCCTCGGCTAGTGCGGGCCCAACTAACTTCGCCATGGCTCGCTCATGCTCGCCCGATTCCCGTGTCCGCTCGCCTGGCCTCCGGCTGCGG
>MGBV01000293.1:2675-14115 GCA_001788415.1 Candidatus Rokubacteria bacterium GWC2_70_16
CCGCCCCTCTTGCCATGTCCGCTCGGCTTGCCTTCGGCTGCGCCTCGCCGAGCCTCGGGCCTCGTCTGGCTCGTCATTTGGGCCCGCACGGCTGCATCGTCCCGGGGGCGTAGGCCCAATTGGTTGGAGGAGCGCTAGTGCGGGCGCGGAAATGAACGTCACGATCCTCGGCGGCGGTCCCGCGGGGCTGTATCTCGCCATCCTGCTCAAGAAGCAGGATCCGGGGCACCGCATCACCGTCTTCGAGCGCGACGGCCCCGAGGACACCTTCGGCTGGGGCATCGTCTTCTCGGAGCGCACGCTCGGCGTCCTCCGGGACAGCGACGCGCAGAGCCACGACGCCATCGCCCGGGCCTCAGAGACCTGGGATCGGGTGGACACCGTTCACCGGGGCCAGCGCGTCTCGGTGCGGGGCAACGGCTTCTCCGGCATCGGCCGCCTGGCCTTCCTCAACATCCTCCAGCGGCGCTGCCTTGGGCTGGGCGTGGACCTGCGCTTCCGCGCGCCCGTCGCCGGCCCCTCCGACCTCCCCGACGGCGACCTCATCGTGGGTGCCGACGGCGCCGGCAGCCTGGTGCGCCAGAGCCATGCCGGTTTCTTCCTGCCCGCGGTGGAGTTGCGGCAGAACCGCTACATCTGGCTCGGAACGCCGCAGACCTTCGACAGCCTGTCGATGATCTTCCGCGAGGCCGAGGCCGGCCTCTTCATCGCCCACGCCTACCGCTTCAGCCCGACCCTGAGCACGTTCATCGTCGAGTGCCCGCCGGCCACCTGGCTCCGGGCGGGGCTCGAGCGGATGTCCGACGAGGAGACGTGCCGCTACCTGGCCGGAGTCTTCGCGGCCGATCTCGGCGGCCGGCCGCTGCTCGCCAACAACTTCGTCCGCTGGATCAACTTTCCGCTGATCCGCTGCCGCCGCTGGCACCACGGCAACGTCGTGCTCCTCGGCGATGCGGCGCACACGGCGCATTTCTCCATCGGCTCGGGGACCAAGCTCGCGCTCGAGGACGCCATCGCTCTGGCCGGCGCCCTGGCGCGTCACCCCACGGTGGCCGAGGCCCTCCCGGCCTTCGAGGGCGCGCGCAAGCCCGTGGTGGACGCCTTCCAGCAGGCGGCCACACGGAGCCTCGCCTGGCTCGAGAACGTGGACACCCACCTGGCGCTGTCCCCGATCCCCTTCGCCTACCGGCTGATGACACGCAGCCAGCGGGTGGGCTATGCGCGGCTCCGCGCCCAGGCCCCGGACTTCATCGCGCGCTACGACGAGTGGCGCCGCGCCCAGCCGCCGGCGCGTGGCCCCATCCCGGCGGAGCTCCTGGATCTCTTCGAGAAGGCCACCTTCGCTCACCTCGCCACGCTCATGCCGGACGGAACGCCCCACGTCACCCCGGTGTGGGTGGACTACGACGGCCGCCACATCGTCGTCAACTCCGCCGCCGGGCGGCAGAAGGACCTGAACATGGAGAAGCGGCGGCAGGTCGCCATCGAGATCCCGGACCCGGACAATCCGAACCGGTACGTGCAGGTGCGCGGCCCTGTGGTCGAGATCACGGAGGAGGGCGCCGAGGAGCACCTGCACCGGCTGGCGCGCCGCTACCTCAACCGCGACCGCTACCCCGACGGCTGGCGCTTCCCCGGCGAGGTCCGGCGGATCTACCGGATCGAGCCCCGGCGCGTGAGCGTCTGGGACCCGTTCGGGTGACGCCGGTGCCGGACATCGTCCCCCTCGCCGAGGGGCTCCCCGCGCCGTCGCTCAGGCCGGAACAGCGCTTCACGCTGCCGGAGCTGTCGTATCCCGCGCGGCTCAACGTGGCCCGCGAGCTGCTCGACGCGAACGCGGACGGCGGCCGCGCGGGCCGACCGGCCATCGTCGCCAGCGAGCGCGTGATCGCCTACGGCGAGCTGCAGCGGCAGGTCAATCGGCTGGCCCATGGGCTGCTGGCCCACGGTCTCGACCGCGGCGACCGCGTCCTGCTGCGCATGCCCAATGTGCCCGAGTTCATCCTGACCTGGCTCGCCTGCCAGAAGGCCGGCATCATCACGGTCTCGACCATGCCGATGCTCCGCGCGCGGGAGCTCGGCTACATCGCGGCCGATGCGGGCACGACGGCGGCGGTAGTCTGGGGCGGCCTCCGCGAGGAGCTGGAGCGGGCGCAGGCCCAGGTGCCACATCTCTCGAGGCTGATCGTGGCGGGGGACACCGCGGCGGGCGACATCGCGCTCGCCTCGCTCATGACCGGGCAGCCCGATCGCTTCGACGCCGCCGACACGGCGCGCGACGAGGTGGCCATGATCGCCTACACCTCGGGCTCGACGGGCGTGCCCAAGGGATGCGTCCACTACCATTCGGACATCCTGGCCTCCGCCGACTCCTATGCCCGCCGGGTGCTGGCGCCCACCGAGGCCGACCGCTTCGGCGGCCATCCCACGCTGGCCTTCACCTTCGGCACGGGCGGCCTCCTCGTCTTCCCCTTCCGCTTCGGGGCCTCCACGGTGCTCAGCGGCCCCTTCACGCCCGAGTCCATGCTCGAGACCTTCGCCCGCCAGGGCGTCACCGTCTGCTTCTGCGCGCCCACCTCGTACCGGCTGATGCTCCGCGTGCCGAACATGAGCCAGCGCTTCGACCTGTCAAGCCTCAGGCTCGGCGTCTCGGCGGCGGAGCCGCTGCCCGCGGCCACCTACCTCGAGTGGGTCGGCACGACGGGGATCGAGCTGCTGGACGGCATCGGTTCCACGGAGATGTTCCACATCTTCGTCTCCTCCCTGGCCGGGCGGGTGCGCCCCGGCGCCACGGGCCTTCCCGTGCCCGGCTATGACTGCCGCGTCGTGGACGACGAGGGGCGGGACGTCCCGGCGGGGCAGGCCGGCCTCATCGCCATCAAGGGCCCCACGGGCTGCAAGTACTGGCGCAAGCCGGAGCGGCAGGCGGAGTACGTGCGCTTCGGCGGCTGGAACGTCACGGGCGACGTCTACGCGCGGGACGCCGACGGCTACCTCACCTACCAGTGCCGCTCCGACGACATGATCGTCTCGGGCGGCTACAAGATCCCCGGCCCCGAGGTGGAGCACGTGCTGGACGAGCACCGGGCCGTGGCCGAGTCCGCCGTGGTGGCGGCCCCCGATGCGACGCGCGGCTTCATCGTCAAGGCCTTCGTGGTGCTCAAGCCGGACCACGCCCCCTCGGAGGCGCTGGCCGGGGAGCTGCAGGAGCACTGCAAGCGAGAGCTGGCCCCGTACAAGTATCCGCGCGTGGTGGAGTTCGTGGACCGGCTCCCCCGCACCGAGACCGGCAAGATCCGCCGCTTCGAGCTCCGCGCCCGCAGCTGACCCACCGCGCCATGCCCCCGGCCCTCGACCTCTTCCTCCCCGCGGTCCGGCGCTGGTTCACCGAGAGCTTCGGCGAGCCGACGCGACCGCAGGCGGAAGGCTGGCCGCATATCGCCGCCGGCCAGCACACGCTGATCATCGCCCCCACCGGCTCGGGCAAGACGCTGGCCGCTTTCCTCTGGGGCATCGACGCCCTCTGCCGGGCGGCCCGGGAGCGGCGACTCGACGACCGCGTCCACCTCCTCTACGTCTCCCCGCTCAAGGCGCTCAACAACGACATCGAGAAGAACCTGCGCGCGCCCCTCGCGGGCATCCGTGAGATGGCCGCGGCGGCCGGAGACCCGCTGCCCGAGATCCGCGTGGCCGTGCGCACCGGCGACACGCTGGCGCCGGCCAGGCAGGCCATGGTGCGCCGGCCTCCGCATATCCTGATCACGACGCCCGAGTCCCTCTACCTGCTCCTGACCTCCGAACGCTTCCGCCCCGCGCTGTCCGAGGTCCGGAGCGTCATCGTGGACGAGGTGCATGCGCTGGCCGGCAGCAAGCGCGGCGCCCATCTCGCGATCACCCTCGAGCGCCTCGAGGCGCTGGCCGGGCGCCCCTTCCAGCGTATCGGCTGCTCGGCCACGGTTCACCCGCCCGAGGTGGCCGCGGCCTTCCTCGCCGGGGCGAGTCGACCCTGCCGCATCGTGGATGCGGGCTTCGACCGGCGCCTCGATCTCGAGGTCGTGGCGCCCGTCCCGGACTTCCTCACGGCGGTCTCCGACACCGTCTGGGACTCGGCGCTCCAGGAGCTGGTGGGCTGGATCGAGAGCCACCGGACGACGCTCATCTTCACGCCGAGCCGTCGCATGGCCGAGCGGCTGGCGCGCAACCTCGACGAGCGGCTGCCCGAGGGCCATGTGGCGGCGCATCACGGCTCGCTCTCGCGCCGGGCGCGGCTCGAGGCCGAGGACCGGCTCAAGCGCGGGGAGATCCGGGCGCTGGTGGCCACCTCGTCTCTCGAGCTCGGCATCGACGTGGGCGCCATCGACCTCGTGGTGCAGCTCGGGTCCCCCCGCAACATCGCCGCGGCGCTGCAGCGCATCGGGCGCGCGGGGCATGCGCTGGCGCGCATCTCCAAGGGCCGCATCCTCGTCACCAAGGGGGATGAGCTCGTCGAGGCCGCCGCGGTGGTCCGCGCCATCCGGGGGCAGGAGCTCGACCGCCTGGCATTCCCCGAGGCGCCGCTCGACGTCCTGGCCCAGCAGATCGTGGCCTCGGTCGCCGTCGAGCCCTGGCCCGTCGATGAGCTGCACGCCCTCGTGTGCCGGGCGGCGCCCTATGCGGCCCTCGAGCGCGAGGCCTTCATGGCGGTGGTGCGCTCGCTGGCCGAGCCGCTCCCCGCCGAGGTGAAGGGCATGGCGCCCCGGATCCTCTGGGACCGCGTCAACGGGCGGCTCCACCCGCGGCGCGGCAGCCGGCTGCTGGCGCTGACCTCGGGAGGGACGATCCCGGATGCGGGGCTCTTCGACGTCTACCTGGCCGACACCGACGTCAAGCTCGGCACGCTCGACGAGGAATTCGTGAGCGAGAGCCTCCCGGGGGACGTCTTCCTGCTGGGCTCGCGCCCGTGGCGCCTCGTGAAGACGAGGCCCGACCGCGTGCTGGTGGAAGACGCCCAGGGCATGTCGCCCACCGTGCCCTTCTGGAAGGGCGAGCATCCCTCCCGCTCCTGGGAGCTGGGCCGGCTCTGCGGCAGGCTCCGGCGCGAGGCCGCCCGGCGTCTGGACTCGGACGACTTCGAGCACTGGGCGCGCGAGGAGTGCCGGCTGGACGGGCGGGCCGCCCTGGCGCTCCGGGCGTGGCTCGCCAAGTGCCGCGACGTCCTGGGTGAGATTCCTGACGACGAGCACATCGTGGTGGAGTCGCTCCCCGACGAGCTGGGCGGCCGCCATCTCGCCATCCACTCGGTATTCGGCATGCGCGTCAACGGGGCCTGGGGCATCGCGCTCAAGGAAGCCCTGCGGCGGCGCTCGGGGATCCTCGCCGAGGCCAGCCACACCGACGACGCCATCCTCCTCTCGTTCGCGCCCGGTCAGACGCCGCCCGCTCCCGAGCGCCTGCTGGCGCTGGTGGCTCCGGGAGAGGCCGAGGGACTCGTGGCCCGCGGTCTCGTGGGGGCTCCCCTCTTCACCACCCGCTTCCGCCACGCCGCCGTGCGCGCGCTCTTCGTCCCGCGGATGAGCCGCGGCCAGCGCAGCCCGGCGTGGCTCCAGCGCCTCAAGGCCGATGCTCTCCTCGAGGCGGTGGGCGGGCGGCCTGACTTCCCGCTGGTGGCCGAGACGCTCCGGGAATGCTGTCGCGATGCGCTGGACGTCCCGCGGCTCGAGGGCCTCCTGCGCAAGCTCGAGGACGGCGAGATCTCCCGGGCTGCCGTCCACTCGGTAATGCCCTCGCCCTTCCTCTATCCCCTGCTCCTCGCCTGGGACTGGGCCTATCTCGACGCGGGCCATGCCGAGGAGCGCCGGAGCGACGCCATCTCGATGCAGAAGGGGCTCGCGGCCCCCACCGGGCCCTTCGATCCCGGGCTGCTGTCGGCGGTGGAGGCCGAATTGGGGCATACGACCCCGCAGCGGCGCGCGCGCGATGCCAATGAGCTGGCGGCCCTGCTGGAGACCCTGGGGGATCTCGACGATGGCGAGATCGCGGATCGGGTCTCGGGCGACCCGGCCCCGCTCATCGCCGCGCTCGAGGCCGAGGGCAGGATTGCCGGGATCTGCTTCGCCTCGGGTCGAGCGGCCTGGATCGGAGCCTCAGAAGCCCTGCTCTGGCAGTCGCTTGAGTCTGGTGGGCTCAGTGAGATCCTGAGCCGCTGCCTGAGACATCGTCCCCCGGTGACCGCCGCCTGGATCGAGGCCCGGTATGGGGTCGGCGGCGAGGCCGTCAAGCAAGCCCTCGATGGCCTGATCTCCGCGGGAAGCGTGGCCACCGGCCGCTTCCAGCCCGGCGCTCCCGGCACCGAGTACGGTCACATCGCCGTTCTCGATCTCCTGGGCCACCGGGCCGCCGTGGCGCGGAGGCGGGTCAGCCCGGTGGCCTCGCCCGAGCAGTTCTCGGCCTTCCTCCTGCGCTGGCAGCATGCGCACCCCGAGAGGCGGCTCGGCGGGACATCGGGGCTCCTGAGCGTGCTGGAGCAGCTCCAGGGCGAGGACTTCCCCTTGCGCTTCTGGGAGCAGGAGCTGCTGCCGGCGCGGCTCGAGCGCTACGACCCGCAAGAGCTGGACGCGCTGGGGCTCTCGGGCCAGGTGATCTGGACGCCGTTCTCCCCTGGCGCGCCGGGCCGCGTCGGTGTGGCGCTCAGCGAGGACCTCGGCTGGCTCAGGCTGCCGACCGATGGTGATGCCGAGCTCGATGCGGCGTCGAAGAACGTGCTGCGCCACCTGGAGCTTCAGGGGGCCTGCTTCGTGCGGGACCTGCTGCGCGGCACCGGGCTCGCCGAGCACGAGGTCATGGACATCCTCTGGAGGCTTTTCTGGAAGGGGCTCTGCGCCCCGGATGGCTTCGAGCCGATACGCAGGATCGGGACCAGGCCCAGGAGCGAGCCCCCGCCGGCGCGCCCTGCGGCGGGATGGCGCGGCAGGCGCGAGGCGGCGCGGCGCGTGCGCCGGAGGCTCTCGCGCACCGGACCCGTGCCGGGCCGCTGGGCGCCTCTCCCGCGCGAGGCCTCGCCGCTGTCCCCCGAGGAGCGAGCCGAGAAGCGCGCCCGGCTACTCCTCGAGCGCTTCGGGGTCCTGGCCCGCGAGCTGGCCGGGCCGGAGTGGAGCCTGCTGAGGCCGGTGCTGACCCGTCTCGAGTACGCGGGCGAGGTCGAGCGGGGCTACTTCGTCGAGGGGCTGTCGGGCGAGCAGTACGCGCTCGCCGAGGCGGTGGGGCAGCTCGGCGCCCCAGCGCGCCGCAAGGAGCCTCTGCTGCGCGTGAGCCTGGCCGATCCGGCGAGCCTCTGGGGTGGCACCTTCCCGCTCTCGCGACCGGACGGCAGCCGCGTGCAGGCGCCGCGGCTTCCCCAGAACTTGCTGGTGGTGCGGGGCGGCCGGGCGCTGCTCCTGGCGGAAGCCCATGCCCGCTCGCTCACCCCGCTTCACGGCTTCGAGCCCGACGGCCTCCCCGAGCTGATCCGGGCGCTCCAGGAGCCGTGGAGCCGGCCACCCGAGCAGCGCGCCGTGAGGCGCCTCGAGGTGCGCCTCTGGGACGGCGCCCCCGTCCGCCGCTCGCCCGCCGCCGCGGCGCTGCTCGAGAGCGGCTTCTACGCCGACGGCGATCGCCTGTGCTTCGACGGCTTCCCCGGCCCCGGCACTGGCCGGGCGAGCTGAGGCGGGCCTCCCGACGAGGCGAGCGAAATATGGAAAACCCCTCCGAGCGGAGCGAGAAGCGAGGGCAAACTATGATCGGGACCAAGCGTGTCTATGAGCCGAGGGCGAGCGAGGACGGCACTCGCGTGCTGGTGATGCGGCTGTGGCCCAGGGGGATCCGGAAGGAGACCGTGGACCTCTGGCTCAAGGAGCTGGGGGCCGAGCTGGCCAACCTCAAGGCCTACAAGGCGGGCAGCATCGGCTGGCCCGAGATGAGGCGGCGCTACCTCGCCGGGCTCCGCCGGCCCGAGACGCGCGCCGCGCTCGAGCGCGTGCGGGCCCTCGCGCGCGACGGAGCCGTCACGCTGCTCTGCGCCTGCGAGGACGAAGGGCGCTGCCACCGGAGCCTGCTCGCCCAGGCGCTCGCTCGAGCGCCGCTCGCGGCGGCGCCGCGGAGGCCCCGGAAGCGCGCCGCCCGCTGATGCCAGAGGACGGCCTCCGTCGCAGGACTCGAGGCCATCCCCTCCGGTGACGGCTGGCGCGCCCCGCTCAGCGCCGCGAGACGCCCGCGCCGGGCCCGCGCCGCTCCGCCGTGAGGCGGGCGCGCAGGGTGACTCCGAGGGGCGTGACGAAGAGCGCGGCCAGGAGCCAGAGCCATCCGTGGAGGCTGGTGGAGGCGATCCCGCTGAAGTACGCTCCGATATTGCAGCCGAAGGAGAGCCGCGCGCCATACCCCATCAGGAGCCCCCCCAGCACTGAGGCGGCCGCGACGCGAGGCGGGATGCGCCGCGCCGGTGCGAAGCGTCCCGCCAGGCCCGCCCCCAGCAGCGCGCCGAGGAGAAGCCCCAGGTTCATCACCGTCGTCACCTCCGCGAGGACGGGCCCGGCCAGCGCCGCCTGCTCGAATTCCCCCCGCCAGAACGGGACCCCCGAGAGGTCGTACCCCGCGCTCTGGAGCACCTTGCCTCCCCACAGAGCAAACGCGAAGGTGATCCCCCATGGGCTCCCGGACACCACGAGCGTCGCCGCGTTGAGGACTGCCAGCGCCACGCCCCCGGCCATGAGTGGCCAGGGCCCCCGCAGCAGGCGCCGCCAGCCGTGAACGGGCGGCGGCGCCGATGGCCTCACCCCCCGCCGCCGCTCTATCCAGCGTGTGGCCAGGGCGATCAGGGCGAAGGCAGCGAGCTGCAGGGCCACGGCCCAGATCCAGCCGAGGGCATGGCCGAGCGAAACCGGGCCGAGCGACGGCACCGCCCGCCACAGGGACATGTGGAAGGTCGCGAGCACGGCGCCGGCGACGAAGCCCAGCAGCGTGATCCCCGCAGAGGTCGTTCCTCCTCCGAACTGGAAGAGGGTGCCCGAGGCTCAGCCGCCGCCCAGCTGCATCCCGATGGCGAACAGGAACGCGCCGGCCACCACTGATGCGTCCGCCACCCCTACCGCCCCCTGGACGGGGCGACCCAGCGCCTCCTCGGCCGCCAGCATGGGGGCGAAGAGCAGGGTGGCCACCGCCAGCATCAGCATCTGCGCCCTGATCCCGCGGCCGTCGCCGGACGTGACGAACACGCGGAACGCGCTGGTGAACCCGAAGGCCGACTGGTAGAGCACCAGCCCGCAGCCCGCCCCCACCAGGAACAGCGTCGCCTGACGCGGACCATGGGCCGCCCAGAGCCAGCCCGAGCCGGCCAGCAGCAGTGCCAGCGCCACGCTCGCGGCCCGTGGCCCGTTGACGGCCGCGCGCTCCAGCTCCCTCGCCCGAGTCATCTCACTTTTCCCTCCAGCATTCCCATGCGGCCGTCCCGGATCGCGCGCTCGCGCGCTCCCAGGCTCCACCCGAGGCACCCGACAGCCAGCACGAGTCCCGCGAGGAGCGTCGTCGCGGCGAGCGCCGACAGCTCGGCCATCCACTTGAGCGTGGTGCTCGACAGGCCGGCGAAGGCCAGCCCCAGCACCGGGATGACGGGGACCCCGCACCCCATCACCGTGCAAGGACCTGTGGACAGCCCGAGGGCGCCTCCGAGCGCGCCGAGCATTTCCCCGGGGTCCACGGTGGGCCCATTATGCGGGCGTGGCCGCGGGGCCGCAAGGGCGGTCGGGGTATCGCATCGCGTCCTGACAGGCCGCGCGCGTCCGGGCCCGCTGACCGGCCGAATCTGCCCTTGAAAAGCCCGCCCCGCGTGCGGCAAGATACCGGCGCGTGGACACGTTCCTGACGCCGTCCCTCAACTCGCTGTTCTACGCGTCGATCCTCTTCCTGATCGCCTCGGGTCTCTCGCTCGTCTACGCCGTGATGCGGATCGTGAACATGGCCCACGGCAACCTTATGAAGACGCTACGGGGGTAGAGACGAGATGCCCAAGCCCGAGTTCGAGTTCTTCCGACCCGATTCCCTGCCCTGGGAGCCCATCGCCCCCTCCCCCACGGGCGGTGCCGGCGGGCGCGGCGTGGAGCAGAAGATCCTGAGCCGCGATCCGGACACCGGGGATGTCACGCGCCTGCTCAAGTTCGCCGCCGGCGTCGAGACCACCGAGACCATCACCCACGACTTCTGGGAGGAGGTCTGGATCCTGGAAGGGGAGCTCGTGGACCTCGGCAAGGCACAGACCTTCAGCGCCGGCATGTACGCCTGCCGCCCGCCGGGCATGGTCCACGGCCCCTACCGTGTCCCGCGGGGCTGCATGACGCTCGAGATCCGGTACGGCGGGCCGGCCCCACACTCCACCTGACACCACGCGAGGCAAACACCATGGCGAAGCTCAAGTTCGGCGCCTGGATCCCGACCTACGCCTGGGGCGACCGGAAGCCCGGCCCGGAGAATGTCCGGCGCATCCGCGCCTCCATCGAGAAGTGCGAGAAGCACGGGATCGACGTCTGGGACATCGACCACCTGCTGTCGGCGCCCGGTCTCTACGGGCATGCCTGGCTCGAGCCGCTCAACATGCTGGCCTACGCCGCGGCGCTCACCGAGCGCGTGAAGATCGCCACCGGCATCCTGGTGCTGCCGGTCCGGCACCCCGTGGTGCTGGCCAAGGAGATCTCGACGCTCTGCCACATCTCCAACAACCGCTTCGTCTGGGGGGTGGGCCCCGGCTGGTACACGCGCGAGTTCGAGGTGACCGGATCGCGGATCGAGGAGCGCGGCCGACGCACCGACGAGATCATCGAGGCCGTGACGCTGCTGCTGACCCGGCCCCACGCGAGCTACGAGGGGCGCTACTACCAGTTCCACGACGTCACCATCGACCCGCGCCCCCCCCGGATGCCGCCCATCTGGGTGAGCGGCGGCTCGCGGGTCCCCGACCCCGACGAGCACGACGTGCCCGTGCTGGCCAAGAGCGTGATGGACCGGATCGTGCGCGCCGGCCACTGGCTCTCCCGCTGCTCGGGCAAGCAGGACTGGGTGAAGCGGGACTGGGCCCAGCTCCAGGAGCACGCGCGGCTCACCCGGCGCGACCCGAAGAGGCTCACCTTCGGCCACTGCAACTTCATCCATCTGGTCGAGGAGCGGAGCCACGAGCGGGCCCTGGCCAGGTCCAGGGCGCCCTTCCTCCGGACCATGGGTCCGCACCGCTCCTGGGAGCATCTCCAGGAGTGCTACATGGCCGGCTCCATCGACGGGATCAACGCGCGGATCCAGGACCTGGTGGATGCCGGGCTCAAGTACCTGGTGCTCGGGCCGGTGACGGACGATCCCCGCCAGATCGACCTGATGGCCAAGCACATCGTGCGGCGCTTCGGGTAGTGCCGGCCCAATGAACTTCGCCATACTTCGTTCTCGGTCG
>MGBV01000293.1:14141-16664 GCA_001788415.1 Candidatus Rokubacteria bacterium GWC2_70_16
GCCTCCCTCGGGCCTCGTCTGCCTCGTTCCTTGGCCCGGCACGGTGCGGTTGTGCAGGTAGAGTAGACGGCACGCGGCGGCGGCGCAGTAGCCGGCGCCGCTGAGAGCCTGGGGTCACGCCATGGGCGGGAAGTACATCGGGGCCGAGGTCCGCCGCGTCGAGGACCCCCGCCTGCTCGCCGGGCGCGGGCAGTACGTCGACGACCTTCGCGTGAGCGGTTGCCTCCACGCCGTGCTCCTCCGCAGTCCCCACGCCCATGCGCGGATCGCCGCCGTCCGGCCCGAGCGGGCCCGCCACCACCCTTCAGTGATCGGCATCTTCGGCCTGGCACCTTCGCCAGCCGGAGCCTGGTCCTGGCCGGCAACGCCGTCGCCGAGGCGGCCGGGCGCGTCCGCGAGCGCCTGGTGGCGGCCGCCGCCAAGCTGCTCGAGGCGAGTCCCGCCGACCTGGCGGTAGCCGACGGCCGTGTCTTCGTCCGCGGCTCATCCGATAGGGGGCTCACCTTCGCGCGCGTGATCCAGGGGTGCCTGCCGACCTTCGGGGGGGCCGGTCCGGCCGAGCCCGTCTTCGAGGCCACGGTGTACCACTCGGTTCCCACCGTGACCTATGCCAGCGCCGTCCACGCGGCGGTGGTGGAGGTGGACGTGGACACGGGGCAGGTCCGGCTCCTCCGTTACCTCGTGGCCCACGACTGCGGCCGGGTGGTGAACCCGGTGATCGTGGAAGGGCAAATCCACGGCGGGGTGACGCAGGGGATCGGCGGCGCGCTCCACGAGGAGATCCGCTACGACGGCGAGGGCCAGCTCCTCACCACGACCCTCATGGAGTAGCACCTGCCGGCCGCGAGCGAGGTGCCGCCCATCGAGACCGTTCACATGGAGTTCGCGTCGCCGCGGAATCCGCTGGGCGTCAAGGGCCTCGGCGAGGGCGGGGCCATCTCGCCGCCGGCCGCCATCGCCGGCGCAGTGGAGGATGCGCTGGACCCGCTGGGTGTCCGGATCACCGAGGTGCCCGTGACGGCGCCCCGGCTCTTCGCCCTCCTCCGCGCGCGCGAGCCTCGGCGGGGACGGGCCTCTGGCCGGCGAAGGGGAAGGTCGGGCATCGGAGGGAGCCTTCATCGTCCGCCCGTGAGGGCTCCTTGACACAGGTCGGGACCCTTCCCTACACTGAGCCGGTGACGGGCAAGCGGGCGGGACTTCTTGCCTTTCTCTTCGTGCTGCTCCTCGCATCCGACGCCGTCGCCGAGCATGAGGTCTACTATCGATATACGGTCCTCGGCTACCTCAAGGACGCCAGGGGGAACGCCAGAGCGGGGGTGCCCGTGGAGCTGGTGAGGGAGAAGACGGGCTTCACCTACCTCGGCGAGAGCGATCGGAGCGGTCTCTTCGTGATCGTCGCGCGGCTCGGCGACGAGAGCGCGGGCGAGCGCCTGGCGCTGCGCGCGGGAGCCCAGACCGCCGCCATCACCGTCCGCTTCGATCCGCAGAACCGCACCCAGGAGCGCGGGACGCGCGTCGACTTCATCGGAAGCAGGACCATGGAGCGCCCCACCTGGTTCCTCGCCACGCTCAAGCGCTTCATCGCCGAGTGATGCGCGCCCCGCGAGCCGCCGAGCGCGCGGACGCGCTCTACGCCTGGGTGCGGCTCATCAGCCGCTTCTGGGTCTGGTTCTTCTTCAAGACCGTGGACGTGCGCCACCCCGAGCGCGTGCCGGCGACGGGACCGGTGCTCCTCTGCATCAACCACCCCAACAACCTGATCGACTCCCTCCTGGTGGGGGCAGTCCTCTCCCGGAAAGTCCACTACCTCGCCACGGCCGCGCTGTTCAGCAATCCGCTGGTGGCCCGCTTCCTCCTCGGCTGCGGCGCCATCCCCGTCTACCGGAAGCAGGACGAGCCGCGGGGGGAGATGACGGCCGGCGCCGACCGGAACGTGGAGGCCTTCGCGGCCTGCTTTCGCGCCCTCGGCGCGGGCGGGCTCATCGGGATCTACCCCGAGGGCACCACGCATGCCGAGCCGCGCGTCCAGCGCATCAAGACCGGCGCGGCGCGCATCGCGCTGGAGTTCGAGGGCCGCCGCGCCGGGGCCCCGGGCCCGGCGCCGCCGCTGGCGGTGATCCCGGTGGGGCTCACCTTCGAGGCGCGGAAGTCCTTCCGCGCCCGGGTGCTGGTCGCCTTCGGCGAGGCCATCTCCGTCGCGCCCTACCTCGAGCCCTTCGCCGGCGATCCGGTCAAGGCCGTGGACGCCCTCACCACGGCCATCCAGTGGGGCATGGAATCCCAGGTGGTGGCCGTCAAGCGCATCGACTCGGCAGGGCTGATCCGCGCCGTGGAGGACCTGTACCGGGGCGACCTGGTCCGCGAGCTCCAGGAAGAACGAGGGCTGTCCACGCGCCAGATCGACACGCTGCGCCTCTCGCAGGCCATCGTGGACGCCACCCACTTCTTCGAGGACCGCGACCCCGAGCGTGTGGAGCGGCTCTGGCAGCGCATCCAGGGCTACCGCGCCATGCTGGCGGCCTA
>MGBV01000293.1:16934-26727 GCA_001788415.1 Candidatus Rokubacteria bacterium GWC2_70_16
CTCTCGAGCCTCGCCGCCTACCGCTACCTGGGCGGCGTCGGCCGGCTGCGCGGCGAGCTCCGGCTCGGCGCGCTGGCGCTCACCCGCCGACAGACGGCCTCCCGCCTGCTCGCCGCGCGCCAGACGATCATCGCCGAGCTCGAGCAGGCCAAGACCGACTACCTCGCCGCCACGAAAGGGAGCAGCTTTTGAGCATCCGTCTCCTGGAGGAGATGTCCACGCCGGCGCTCGACGCGCTGGACCGGGATCGCACCGTCATCATCCTCACCGTGAGCCCGCTAGAGCAGCACGGCCCTCACCTGCCCGTGGGCGTGGATGCCTTCGCCGCGCGCTACCTGGCGGAGGCCATCGCCGAGCGTCTCGTGCAGTCACGCGTCGGCTGGACCGCGGTCCTGGCGCCGACGCTGCACATGGGCTCCTTCACGTTCCACGCGGTGGGCACCGTGACCGTGCGCCAGCGGGCGGTGCGCGACACGCTGGTGGACTATGGCGAGTCGCTGGCGCGCGCGGGCTTCCGCTACATCCTCGTCTGCAACGGCCATGGCGGGCCCGGCCACCTGGTGGCCCTCGAGGAAGCCGCCGGCATCGTGTCGCGCCGTCACGGCATCACCATGGCCTCGCTCACGGGGCAGCTCGTGTGGGAGTTCCTGCGCGGCCGCTACCTGCCCGAGATCGAGGAGGCCCTGGGCCGGCCGCTCTCCGAGGAGGAGCGCCGCGCGCTGGCCGAGGATGCCCACGGCGGGCTGTGGGAGACGTCGTTCATGCTGTGGCTCAGGCCCGATCTCGTGGAGGCGGGCTTCCGCGCCCTTCCCGCGGCGGCCTACCCGATCTCCCATCGCCTCATCCCCAACTACCCGCTCAGGAACGGGGGGCTCGGCTACGTCGGGCATCCCGCGCTCGCCGATCCGGCCTTCGCGCGCGCCACCACGGAGGTCTTCCTCGGCCGCGCCATGACGCTCGTCGACGGCCTGCTCGACGGCCGCATCCGGCCCGAGGAGCATCGCTCCCCCTTCTTCGCCATCCCGTTGTTCAGGACCAACTTCTGGCCGGCGCTGGGCGCCGCCGCGGCGCTGGCGGGGCTCTGCCTGTGGTGGCGCAGGCGATGATGCTCCCGGTGCACCTCAAGAACGGAGACGTCTTCCTGTCGTGCCGGCTCTTCCTGCCGAGGCGCTCCAACGGCCTGGGGGTGGCGTACTCCCACGGCTGGGGCGGCGCCCACGTCCTCGACGATCTCCACGCGGCGCTGGCGGGCTGGGGCTTCACCGTGGCCTCCATCGAGCAGCGAGGGTACGGCGCCTCCACGGGCAAGGCACGGCTGTCGGCCTGGCCGGCAGACCTGGGGGCCGCGGCCACCTGGCTCCAGCAGCGGGGGCTCCGCGTCTGGGCGGCGGGGCTCTCCACCGGCGGCACGATGGCGCTGGTGACGGCGGCCAGGCGCGCCGACCTGCTGGGCGCGCTGGCCATCTCCCCCTTCGCCACGCTCCGGCGGATCAGGGAGGATTACCCCCCGTGCCGGGAGGTCCTCAGCCAGCGCTTCGGGCGCTTCGGTCCCGAGGACTTCGCCATGGCCGACGCGCTCCGCTGGGCGCCACGCATCGCCCCTCGGCGCGCGATCGTGGTCCATTGCGCGGGGGACGACACCGTGCCCTTCGCCCACGCCGAGGCCATCCGCGACGTCGGGCGCGGGAAGATCGAGCTCTGGCGGATCGAGCACGGCGACCACCGCCTCGAGACCGTCAACCGGGCGCCGCTGTTCACCAGGATCAGGCGCGTGCTCAGCAGCGAGAGAGGAGACCTGTGATGAAGGCGTACGTGCTCATCGAGTCCTCGGCCGGCAAAACCAAGGGGGTGAAGAAGGCGCTGGCGAAGATCAAGGGGGCCCGGGCCACGGTGGAGGCCATGGACGCCGTCACCGGCCCCTACGACTTCATCGCGGTGGTGGACGGGGCCACGCTGGACGCCATCGGCAACCTCGTGACGGAGTTCATCGGCACCATCGACGGCGTCACGCGCACCACCACCTGCGTGGCAGTCGCCATCGGCTGACGGGCCGGCGCCCGCGCCGTCGATGGGTGGGCGCGGCCGCATGCCCCGACGAGCCCGGCGCCGACCGGAAGGACCATGCGGCGCTCCGCGCGGCCCTGGCGGGCGAGGCCTTCGGCGGCGTGGTGGACGGCGGAGCGTGGCCATCATTACCGGAGTCCCCGGGGTCGGGTCCGCGGACGGCCGACGCCGGGCGTGGCGTGGACCTGACAGAAGGTCCGCACTCGGACGTGGCGGCGCGGGCGGACCCGGCCCCCCCAAGGATCGCTCCCAGTGCTCCCGCCGATGCCGATGGCACAGCCGGGCTGCCGTCGTCAAGACCAACCACCTCCTGATCAAGGACGCGGAAGCGATCGGGTTCACGATCGGCGCACTGGGCCGGCTTGATCCCGCCCGGGAGCGCAAGAATCTTGCGATCCTCATCGGGTGGCTCGCCGCCGGGCGCATCACCCCGCATGTCTCCCACCGGTTCCCGCTCGCGCAGGCCGCCGAGGCGCTGACCGTGGTGCGCGAGCGCAAGGTCATGGGGAAGGCGGTCCTGGTGTAAGGGTGACGGGGGCCCAGGCCCCCCCGCCGTGCAGGCCATCCTCGCCCACCTGGCCCGCTCCGCCGCCCCGCGCCGCCCGGCCCCGCCCCTGAGGCCCCTCAGGCGCGGGC
The DNA here is from genome assembly GCA_001788415.1 of Candidatus Rokubacteria bacterium GWC2_70_16. Lineage (GTDB taxonomy): Bacteria > Methylomirabilota > Methylomirabilia > Rokubacteriales > CSP1-6 > UBA12499. The sequence continues at coordinate 19,635 of MGBV01000293.1, forward strand.
TACGCGAGGGCGGGGACGGCCGTCGGCAAGGCGAACCAAAGGGTCACGCCAGCCCCCGCATCTCGGCCTCCGCCTCCTCCAACCAGAAGCGCATATCCATCTCGCGCCACATCGTTGTCGTGGTGGTGAAGTGCTCCTGTGCCTGTTCGCGCCTGCCCGCTCGTCGGGCGAGCTTGCCGAGCCCGAGGTGACAGTGCGCGATGAGCGGGCGCATGTCGAGCTCCGCGGCCCGCGTCATGGCCTCACGGTAGCGGCCCTCGGCGGTCTCGACGTCGCACGGATCGCGATACGCCGCGATCTCGCCGAGGAGGCGCAGCGCCCACGCTTCCTGACCGCGCTGGCCGTGGGTGCGCCCAAGCGCCAGGGCGCGCTCGGCGAGGCCGAGCGCCTCCTCGGGCTGGTCTGCGAGCAGACGTGCCTCGCCGAGATGCACGATTAGGGGCGTGAGGAACATCGCGAAGCCGATGGATTCCCCGGCCGCCAGCGCCTGTTGCAGGAGTTCGAGGCCCTCGGGCAGGCGCCCGGACAGCGCGTACACGTAGCCCAGCATCTCCGTCAGGGTGGGCGCCACGAAGTGCAGGTTCCACTCCTGGCACAGGGCGACCCCGCGCTCGAGCAGGGAGACGGCGTGACGGAAGTCCCCCTTGACACCGTAGACATGCCCGAGGCTGCGGCACGCAAACGCCAGGCTGTATGGGTGATTCAGCGTCTCGGCGAGTCGAAGCGCCTCGTGCCCACGATTTATCCCTTCCCCGAACTCGCCTCGCTCGGCTAGGGCCCAGATCCAGAAGACACGGACCATCACGACGGGGAATCCCGCCAGGCCGAAACGCTCGCGCCCGAGATCGCCGGCGAGCGGCTGGCTGGTCCTTTCGAGGACCTCTCCGGCTCGCCGATAGTCGCCCGCGACGAAGTGCGCGGTGCCCACGTAGTAGTTCGCCGCGATCGTGAGGGAAAGATCGCCGAGCCGCTCTGCAATGGCCTGGGCCGTCTGTGCTGACGCCACAGCGTCCGCCGCGTGACCGGTCAGCCGGAAGTGCTCGCTCATGTACCCCGAGATCAACCCGAGCCGACGCTGATCACCGAGGGCAGAGGCCACGCACTCAGCGTCGCGGAGATGCCCGAGGCCGGCCGCGACTTCTCCCAGCGGGAAGAGCGAGTTTCGCAGGCCGAGGCGAAGATCGACGGACTGCTCCCGCGTCTCGCGCGTCTCGGGGAGATGCGTCAGGGCCGCCAGGGCTTGCTCGAAGCAGGGTACGGCCTCGCGGTGCGCCGACCGGGCGAACGCCCTGGCGCCGGCCTGGGAGAGATACCTCACGGCCTTCTCCCAGAGCTCGCCCCGGACCGCGTGATGGGCCAGCCGCTCGACGTGCTCGGTGACGAGCTCGGGATGGAGCGCCTCGATGGTCTCGACGATCCGGGCGTGAAGGGCTCGCCGGCGGTCGTGGAGCAGGCTCCCGTAGGCAACCTGGTAGGTGAGGCCGTGCTTGAACGTGTACTCGACGTCGGGGAAGAGGCGAGCCTCGTAGAGGAACTCGGCAGCCTGGAGATGCGCGAGCCCCCGGTGCAAGGCCTCGCTGGTCTGCTCGGCAATCACTTGCAGCAGTGGCAAGGGCACCTCTGCGCCGATCACCGCGGCAGCCTGGAGCAGGCGCTTTTCTTCGGGCGGAAGGCGGTCGATGCGAGCCGCCAGGATGGCCTGGACGGTGGCCGGGACCTGGACGCCCGCAAGTGGCTTGACCAGGCGGTAGGCTCCCCGTTCGCCGACCAGGGCATGCGTCTCCACCAGGGTCCGGATGCTTTCCTCCAGGAAGAAGGGGTTCCCTTGGGTCTGGGCGATCAGATGCTGCTTGAGGGGCCCGAGATTGACGTCGGCCCCAAGGAGGCCTTCCAGCAGGTCCTCGCACCTCTCGGGCGGGAGGGGGTCGATGCGGAGCTGGGTGTAGTAGCTCTTCCCTCCCCAGCCGTGCTGGTACTCGGGGCGGTAGTTCACGAGGAGCAGGAGGCATGCCGTGGGTAGGCTCTCGACCAGGCTGTCGAGGAGTCCCTGGGTCTCGGAGTCGATCCAGTGGAGGTCCTCGAGAGCCAGGCCGAGCGGCTGGACCTGGCTTTCCCTGAGCAGCAGGCGCTTGAGCGCGTCGAGGGTGCGCTGCCGGCGCGTCGGAGGATCGAGGGCGTGCCACTGGGGATCCTCGACCGGCACGTCCAGGAGGCTCAGGAAGGCGGGCAGCCCGGGTTCGAGCGCCCGGTCCAGGGAGAGAATCTTGCCCGTCACCTTCTCGCGGATCTTGCGTGGCTCGTCCCGCGGCTCGATCTGGAAGTAGGCCTTGAGGAGGTCGATCACGGGCAGATAGACGGTGGCCTTGCTGTAGGAAGCCGTGCCGCCTTCGAGGACGAGCCAGCCGTGGGTCCGGTGAGAGTGGATGAACTCCCAGAACAGACGCGACTTGCCCACGCCGGGCTCGCCCACGAGGGCCACAACTTGGCCGTGGCCGGCACGGGCTTTCTCGAGGGCCTGGTTGAGGGTCTGGAGCTCGGCCTCGCGGCCCACGAAACGGGTGAGGCCTCGCGCTGCCGCCGCTTCCATGCGCGAGCGCACCGTGCCCGCCCCTGTCACCTCGAAGACCTCGAGTGGGGCCTCCAACCCCTTGATGGACAAGGGGCCGAGAGGCTTGACTTGAACATAGCCCTCGGCGAGCGTCAGGGTGTCGGCGGGAACCAGGATCGAGCCCGGCACGGCCATCTGCTCCATTCGCGCGGCGAGATGCGTGGTCTGCCCCACCGCGGTGTAGTCCATCCGGAGGTCGCTCCCGATCGAGCGCACGACGACCTCGCCCGAATTCAGGCCCACGCGGATCTGGATGGGGATCCCCTCGGTCCGACGGACGCCTTCTGCGTAGCGTTTCACCGAGTCCTGCATCCGGAGCGCGGCGTAGCAAGCGCGGATGGCGTGGTCCTCGTGGGCGAGCGGCGCTCCGAACAGGGCCATGATCCCGTCGCCCATGACCTGATTGACCGTGCCCTCGTAGCGGTGGACGGCCTCCATCATGTGCTCGAGCACAGGATCGAGGAGTCTCCGCGCCTCTTCAGGATCCCGGTCGGCCAGCAGCTCCATGGATCCCTTGAGGTCGGCGAAGAGGACCGTCACCTGCTTGCGCTCGCCTTCGAGCCCGGCCTTCGACGTCAGGATCTTCTCGGCGAGGTGTTTCGGGGTGTAGGCCTCCGGCGCGCCGAAGCGCTGTGACGAGGAGGATGTCGATGGGGCGGCCTGCCCGGCGGGATGGGCGCACTCCGAACAGAACTTGGCGGTCGGGGAAAGCTCGGCGCCGCAGTTGGCGCACGCGCGCGCCAGGGGCGCGGCACACTCCTCGCAGAACTTCGCGCCGGGGCGGTGCTCGTGCTGGCACCGCGGGCATTTCATTGTGAGCCTCCGCCTCTCGTTTCTGGTCGCTCGCCGGTCCCCGCGGCATCAACGCCCGCGGTGAGCGGCTGGAGCGCGCGCATCGCGAGCGCCCGGTCCGCTGGAGCGCGTGGTTCCCGCCCCTCGTCTCCGCCCAGGGGTCCGACCTTGATGACGTCGGCGCCGTGATCGGCCAGGTACTTGGCGGTTGCGGGCGCCGCCCGCACCTGAGAGATGTTGAAGAAGCGGATTCCCGAGAGCGCCTGCATGTCCGGGAGGCTCGTTCCCGAGGCGGGGTCGCATCGGGCGCGGTGAGTTTATCACGTTCTTGAGGCGTGATCACCCGCGCTCGGGCTATTCGATTTCTCTCAGCTCCGGCCGCCCGGCCCCGCCCGGCGCCGCCCTCGCGCGCGAGGCCAGCCCCCGCGCCTCCGGCCCCGCCCACGCCTGGACCTGGGCGGCCTTGATGCGCCGCGTGTTCGCCCACCCGATCAGCTGCACCCGACACCGCCGCTGCGGGGGACCGCGCCCGGGTCACGCACCCGTTCCACCCCCTCTCCGGGCGGGAGCTTCAGGTTGTCCAGCCCAGAGGAACGATTGACGCCAGCTCTGCTGGGGCGGCGGGCGTCCGGCCAGGTCCGGCCGGTCCGGCTGTCTCCCGCGAACCCCGGCACCGGACCCGGGAGGGCCCGTTCGGGGTGGACGAAAGGCGAGTCCTGGGCATCGTGAGCGCGTGCGGGCCCCGAGTCGTCCCGCGCGGGCGCGGGCTCGCGGTCAAGAAGTCGCCGGAAACTGCGCGGGCGGGGCCGGGGGTGTCGACGGGGGTCAGGGGAAGCGTCGAGGGAGGCCCTCAGGGGCGGGCTACGCGAGGATGGCGGGGGTAGTGGGGCCGGGCCGGGCGGCTTGCGGTTGCCCGAGGGGGCCAGGCGGGCGAGGAGCGGGCGGACGAGGGCCGGGTCCTGCACGGTGTCAGCGATGGTGTCGGTCGCCCGCGCCAGCAGGTAGGTGAGACCGATGGTGGGCAGCACCGCCCGGGGCAGGACGGCGACGGAAGGTAGAAGGAGCGGCTGACGCCCTTGAGCAGGCCGGAGGTGGGATCTCGTCCGGGCGCCTCCCCTAGTCCAGGTCGATCGGCCGGAGCGGCTGCTCGGGGTAGTCCTTGACCTTCTTCAACCCCTCCTGGAACTTCCGGCCCAGCACCTTCGGCTTGGATTCCTGGGCCTTGAGCTGCTCCTTGAACACATTTTCGCGGCGGGCTGCCGCCCCCTTGAGGGAGCACAGGGTCTGGTCGAGCCCGATCCCGGACCTGGGCCGGGGCGGGGGCTCGTGGGCAATCATCGCGCCCAGGGCCGGGTCGATGGTGAGCCGGCCGAGCGGCGCTGGCCCGCGGCCGGCGCGGATCCAGAGCCCTCACCGAGCCGGCGACGAGGCTGCACGCGGCAATGATGCATCCGGCTCATTGGCCGCGCGCGGCATCGCAGCGATTCTTCCCACGCCAAGTGATCAGGGCGCGATGACGCAGACTCCGTCTCCCTTGCCCGCTCGAATGCCCGCGCCTGTAGAGCACGAACGGTGCCGCGTGGACTGGGCCGCCGCCAACCGCGGCACCGCCGGCCCGGCGATCGCGGCGGGGTTCGGGGCGCGCGACATGGGATCGATCGCCACGTTCCTGTGGGACCATCCCGCACCCAGTGCCTGATCAGGCTGTGAAGAGGAGGTGCCTCGTGCATGTCGGAACGCTGCTCGTCGCGATCGTCGCTCTTGCCCTCACGGCGCTGGGCCCGGTGCTCCCGGCGGCGGCGCAGTCGGACAAGCTGAGCCTTCAGGTGGCCGGGGCGTGGCCGGAAGGTGACTACCTCTCCGAGGCCGTTCGGTTCTGGCAGGGCAAGGTCACGGAGGGAACGAAGGGCCGCATCGCCTTCCGCAACCAGTACGCGGGCGCGTTGCTCCCCGGGCCCCGCATGCTCGAGGGCATCCGCGACGGCCTCGCCGACGTCTCCGCCCATGTCGTCACCTCGTACTTCTCCGGGACCGTGTCCGACTTCATCCCCTTCGAGGTCCCGTTCGCATTCCCGATGGACCGCGAGAACTGACGAAGATGAACGCCGAGGTGTTCCCGATCGTCGACGAGATCCTGCGCGAGCACAAGCAGAAGGCAATCTACTCGACGTCGCTCCTGCCCGATCCGGTGACTTGTCGTGACAAGTTCGTGTCGAACGAGGCCGCCTGGAAGGGCGTCAAGATCCGGACGGCCGGGCGCTGGCAGTCGGAGACTATCCAGAACTGGGGCGGCAGCCCCGTCTTCATGCCGCTCGGCGACCTCTACATCGCGCTTCAGCGGGGGACGGTCGACTGTACCCTCCTCGTCTACAACCTGCTCCAGTCCTTCAAGATCACCGAGGTCGCCAAGTACGTGACTCGCGCCGACCACTCGGTCAACTACCTGGTGCTGACGATGAACCTCGGCGTGTGGAGCAAGCTCTCGCCTGCCGATCAGCACATCCTGCTCGCGGCGGGGCGCGAGACCGAGCGGCACCAGTTCGATCTCATGGACCGCGACATGAAGCGGGCGATCGGCGAGATGAAGGCGTCCCGGGTGAAGTTCTGTACGCCGAACCAGGCGGAGTTCGACCGCCTCGTCGCCAAGGCGCAGATCTGGGACAAGGTCCGCCAGGCCGCCGGCCCGCGCGGCAATCGGATCGTCGACGTCCTCCAGAAGTACCGGGACCAGGTCCGGCGGGGGCCGACGGACACGCTGGAATCGACCGGCTGCTGACGTGCGCGCGGGTCAGGACCACGTCCTGACGGAGCCCGCGCCGGCACCGCCCGCGCCAGGCTCCGGAGCGGGCGGGTGGTCATTCTCCACCGTGGCGGGGTGGTGCCGGCGGGCCAACGGGGCGCTCGCGCTCCTCTCCGCCGGCCTCATCGTGGCCATCGTGCTGCTGACGCTCTACGAGATCGTCAGCCGCTACGGCTTCAACGCGCCCACCACGTGGACGTTCCCGGTCAGCTCGTACCTGCTGCTCTACGTCATCCACACCTCCACCGCCTACGCCCTCCAGGAGGGCCCCCACGTCCAGATCTCCGTGATCGTGGAGCGGGAGCGTAGCCATCATTACCGGAGTCCCCGGGGCCGGGTCCGCGGACGGCCGACGCTGGGCATGGCGTGGACCTGACATAAAAATGAAGAGGGCTTTTTCGCGCGTCGCGCCACCAAGGATGAAACACGACGGCACGCGATTCCGCGATGCGTGAAAGAGTCGGATTGAACGAAGCCGGCGCCCAGCTATGGGGATTGGTGGTGCGCGGGGGGTCGCGGAAGCGGGACGGAGGCGGTGGCGCCAGGTGCAGGTGACGGGAGATTGCGCGTGCGAGGGCGTGAAAGGGCAATGCCGGATCGGGCGGGTGAAGCCCTTCGGGCCCTCGGAGGGCGACGGACACAGAGGTGGGGTGCGGCCGGGGCCTCCGGGGTCGCGACCATGGCCACGGGAGGAAGGGCGGGATCGATCATGGGCTTCTGACTCGGAGTGGGAAGTCGCCCGGCTTGGCCCGTGCCGGTACTGCTTCAACGATGAAGAATCCCTCCGCCCCGCAGCACGGACAGCGGGCGACGTCCTTGCCCGTCAGACGGAGCAACGTGGCCTCCCACGGTTCGGGCTCGACCGGTGGTGGCGGGCACGCCACGGGCGCCGA
>MGBV01000294.1 GCA_001788415.1 Candidatus Rokubacteria bacterium GWC2_70_16
CGCGTCGCATCGCCCGCACCAAGACTTGATACCATTATTTATTAACGCCGCCTAACCGACACTGTCGCATCGGCGGCGTGAGCGAGACCGCCGCCCGGATGGATCCAGCCCTCGCCGAGATCGTTCGCCGCCTCGTGGAGGCGTTGCGGCCGGAGCGGATCTATCTGTTCGGCTCCCGGGCCCGGGGCGAGGTCGGCGCCGACAGCGACTATGACCTGCTGCTTGTCTTGCCCCACCTGCGGAGCCCGCGCACCGGATGGCACAGCGGGCGCACAGCCTGCTGTGGGGCCTGGGCGTCTCGGCTGACATCCTCGTCTGGTCGCGAGAGACGTTCGACGCCAGGCTCCACCTCCAGGCCTCCCTTCCTGCCACCGTCGTCCGAGAGGGCACCCTCCTGCATGCAGCCTGACGCCGCCCGCCGGGCGGACACCCGCGGGTGGCTGCGCAGGGCAGCCCAGGATCTGCGCGGCGCCGTCGTGGCGCGCCTGCCGGGGGACCTCCGGCCCTGACGTTCGCCGGCGCGCCACCCGCTGAAAGGCCAGTGCTGTGGCGCCAGGCATCCACGATGAGGCCTTCTCGCGGCGCGGCATGAGCGGGTGCCAAGCCGCGCGCCTGATCCGCTGGCCTCGGCGGCGAGTGCCCGGCCACCCAGGCAACCGCCTCCGCGTCACTGCCGGTGGGTCACTTCTCGCGAGCGCACCCCTGGCGTTTCTGGCGAGCGTCGAAGTAAAGGCGGGGCAGGGCGCTGCTGCGCGGGGGTTGCGGAGCCTCTACGCGCCGGGCAGGCCGAGGACCTCGCGGACGGCCTCGTCCACGCGGGCCATGAGGGGCCGGGGCAGGCGGGTGAGAGGCCCCTCGATGAGGCGGCGGTTGTCGATAGCGCGGAGCTGATCGACCAGGAGATCCGACGGCCGGCGCAGGCGCTGGGACGCGGGGACGCGGATGCGGAGGGGCTCGGCGTCGTCGAGGAGGGAGGTGGTTAATGGCACCACGAGGGTGGACGGATGGCCGGCGTCGAGGAGCGCTTGGGCCTGCAGCAGCAGGACGGGTCGCGTCTTGCCGGGCTCGGTGCCTCGGCGCGGGTCGAGGTTGGCCAGCCACACCTCGCCCCGGCTAGGCATCCGGGGCGCGCTCGAAGGCGGCGAACTCGGCGTTCACCCGCATACTCTCCCCGCGGACCTTTCTGGAGACCTCGGCGAGCCGGCGCGCCCGGGCCGCGGCGTGGGTCTCGCGGTTCATGCGCTCGACGGCTCGGCGGATATACGCCGCCCGGGACAGCTTCAGGGCGGCGGCACAGCGGCTGCTAGCGTCGAGCAGGTCGTCGGGAAGCTTCAGGGAGATCGCTCCCATATCGCAGCCCTCCTTGAATATGTCAGAAGGATACGCGTTCATGATATCAGAGGAGAAACCCCGTTGCACCAGGGACCTCGAACCCGCGGCGCGAACCGGGCCCTCGGGACGCCGCTCACGTAGGCGGGACACTGCGCGAAGACCGGCTGGAGGTGCATGGGCGTCCAGAGGGGGCGGCTCTCGATGTGCTCGCGCTCCAGGGCCAGGCGCAGCGTCTCGCGGTCGAATCCCGCCACGGCGGGGTCCACGATGAGGCAGGTGAGCCAGCGGTTGCCGTGGCCCCAGGCGGGCTCGGGTCTCCGGCGTGAGAGCGAGGCCGGGGAGGGCGCCCAGGCGCGGGACGTAGTGGTCGAAGATGGCCCGGCGCCGGGCCACGCGCTCGTCGAGGACGGTGAGCTGGCCGCGGCCGATGGCGGCGGCGATGTTGCTCAGGCGGCAGTTGTGGCCGATCTGCGTGTGCTCGTAGTGGGGCACGGGCTCGCGCCTGCGTGGCGAGCGCCCGCGCCCGGGCGATCGCCTCCGCCGAGTGGCCGAGCAGCATGCCGCCACACGGGCATGCTGGATTTCAAGACCTGACCCCCGGGGGTCAGATCCTATGAAGGGGGTGAGGGCCTCTGCTGGTAAGCTCCTTGAACCCTGGTTCGGGCGAACGGGGAGAAAGGAGCGCGCGAGGGCCAGCGCCCTGTCCTTGGCCTGCTCCCCGCCGTGCTCGGAGTGGATCCAGGCCAGGTGGTTCGCCGCCGTCACCACGTTCTTCGGGTTGACGGCGAGCCCCGCGGCCGGCTTGGCCAACGCCTGTATGAGCGCGAAAGCAGTTCGCCTTCCACGGAATCGGTGCAACTCCAGCGTGGCCGTCCCGGATGCAGGTCCGAAAGGAGTGACTCGACGAGCGGGCGAGTGTATCACCCCGGTGGCATCGCCAGGAGGAGCGAGTCAGGGTACGTTGTGACACGGCGATCTGGCGGGCAGCCAGGCAAGCCGCCCACTGATGAGGCTAGCCAACGGACATCGGGCACACCTGGGGACGAAGCTCGAGGACTACGTGCTCAGCGTGACGCATCGCGAGGGACGCCACAGGGCACGCATGTTCGAATCCGTTCTCGGGGTCACGGCGAGCAGCGCCGACGTGCTTCGGCGGGCCTTGCTGGATGCGGCGGCGGCGTCGGACGAAGCGGAAGCGCGGGGGGACACCGGATTCGGGAAGATGTACGTCTGGCGCGTTCCGCTGGGCACGGCCAAGGGGAGCGGGGGAAGACTTCCCCAGGCTCGCGACCTGTTATATCGTGTGAGCGTGGAGACCGAGATCCTGATGCACGCACTCGTGGCCCTTCTTGGCGATGTCCACGCCCGGCATTTCGAGACGGGGCGCTCCTTGCGGTTGCGCCGCGGGCAGATCGGCACCGTTGTCATGACCTACGACGGCACGGTGGTCGAGGTGGAGTTCGCGGGCAAGGACGGGCGCGCGTACGCCATCCTGCCGGTGCCTGCCAGCAAGCTGATGATCCTGCGGGATACCCCGGACTACGCGGTGGCCTAGCTGCACCGCGCGGCGCCCTGCTCCCGGGCGGGCTCGTCGCGCCGCGATGGCGCCCTCCCGTGCCCCGGGCCCGGCCGGGCCTGAATTCCGCGCTGCCTGATGATTGTCAACACATGCTGTGGGCACGTTCATCTTCGGGATGCTCTTCCTGGCCGCCTGGGCCGTCGTCCGGTAGGGGGCGGGTCATGCCTCGTACCCTGGACCCGGGCTGACATCATCCCTCCCGGTTGAAGCGCGGCAGGGTCGGGCCCGCGGTTGGCGTGTAGGATTGCAAGACCTGACCCCAGGGCGACCGGCCACCATTTCCGTGCTGTCTCATGTCGCGCAACAGAGTTCGGGCGTGTACTGGATCTCATCGAGGATCAGCGGGGCCGCGTGCTCGGCGAGAAAGCCCAGCAGATCGGCCAGCGCCCGGGCGCGCACGTCCGGAAACGTCTCCAGGGCACGCCGGACGGTGACGACAAGGCGCCGGTGCGTCCGGCAGCAGATGTGCGATCCCGAGATGGGGGCGCTCGTCGAGGAGGAGCTGAGGGCTCGCCGGGTGGGAGTCCGGCTGGCCACGCTCCGCCGGCGGTTTGACTCTCGCTGGCCTCTGGGGCAGTCTGTGCGCAAGGAGAGGGGGACGCACCCATGACAACGATCGGCCACCCGCATGTCCGGCTGGATCCGGGAGGCGTTGCCTGGATCGACGACGCCAACGTCAAGGTGATCGAGGTCGTGCTGGATCGCCTGGCGTACGGGTGGAGCCCGGAAGAGATCCACTTTCAGCACCCGCACCTGTCGCTGGCCCAGATCCACGCGGCCCTCGCGTACTACTACGACCACCAGCCGGAACTGGACGCCGAGATCGCCCGCGAGGAGCAGCACGCCGGCGCGCTCCGTCGCGGGGCTCCGAAGTCGCCGCTGCAGGTTCGACTGAGGGCGCGCGGTCTGCTTTCTTGAGCATCCGACTGTACATGGATGTCCAGGTTCCCCGCCTCCCGCTCCGGTGAGGGCGCGACGCCCAGGATCGAGGCGCCGCAGCGCGGCTGGCGCCGAGACCGACGGTCGCGGCACCCCCCGGGCGGGGTCAGGTCTTGAAATACGATATCCGTCATCACGCCGGCGGCTCGCCGCGGCCGGGCGTCAAGTGCCGGGCCGCTCTCGTGCCGGCGTCCGGGGGGCCTGGCCGTCCCGGGTGTCGGCAGGTCCCGAATTCCGCGCTTCTTCGTGGTCGTCAACCGCGTCCTGACGATGGCGAGGGCTTCCGGGCACTGGACCACGTGGTGGCCGTCACCTGCCGGCCTCGCCGGATCCCCGACGGCGCCGAGACCCAGGGACGGCGCGCGGGCCCGGCGTCCGCCCGTGACGCCCGTATGGGATTTCAGGACCTGGCCCCCGGGGCTGCCGTGTCAGGGGCGAGCCGGGCGGTCTTCGACGTGGCGCGATAGCGGGGCAGTTCCTCATCGCCCCCCGTGACGGTGATCCCCGTCCTCGCCGCCGTCGCGGTTCAGCGGGTCAGTCGCCGCCAGCGGCGGATCCCTGCCATCGTGGACCGAGCGCGCGGTGCCCTGCGCTCTCACCACGCGAGGTGCCAGGGGACGGCGCGGATCCCTGGCCTGAGCGGCGTGGGCACCTCGATGCGGCAGGCGAGGACTCCGCGGGCGCGGGGGCCCGCGAGGGCCAGCCAGCGCGCGAGCGCCTCGGCGTGGGGCGGGGCCGGCGTGGCGGTGGCCTTGACCTCCATGGCGTACAGGTGTCCGTGGCGCTCGACGATGAGGTCCACCTCGAGCCCGCCGGTCGAGCACCAGTCGAACAGTGATCCGCCGAGGGGCCACTGGCCGGGGCGCCGGTCCCGGGCGATCTGGTCCTCGAGGTAGTGGAGGCGGTCGGGTGGCGCGGCTGCGTTGATCCGAGCAGATCGCTACCTCAGCTCGGCCAGTGTCCTCTGCGCCTCGTCCTTGCCTTTGAACGCCGCCGGCGAGGCCGCCGCGAAGGCCAGGGCCTTCCGCGCGAGGTCCTTGTCCCCCGTCCTGGCCGCGGCCATCCCCAGGTGGTACTGCAGTTCCGCGTTGTCCGGCAGCCGTACCGCGCCCTCGCGCAGCAGCGCCAGCGCCCGCTGGTACACCCCGCGCGCCACCTGCTTGGCCATCTGGGCCAGCGCCAGCGCCTTGTCCTTGGCCTGCTCCCCCCAGTGCTCGGAGCGGATCCAGGCCAGGTTGTTCGCTGCCGGGGCGAAGCGCGGGT
>MGBV01000295.1:0-2890 GCA_001788415.1 Candidatus Rokubacteria bacterium GWC2_70_16
GATGGTGCCGGGGGCCGTTCTGCTGCTGCTCCTCGAGCGTGTGCTGCGCGCGGAGTACCTGACCTTCTTCGGGCGGATCTGAGCGCGCCGCTCCCGGACAACGCGAGGATGGCGAGTTCATCATCGAGCGTTGACCGCTCTGCTATAATGCCGCTCGACCGCAGTTCCAGCCCAGGAGGTATGCCGTGGCACACTATGTGATGCTGAGCACGCTGAGCGAGTCCGGGCGGAAGGTCCTGCGCGAGCGGCCGGGATGGATCCGCAAGGTGAACCGGGAGCTCGAGTCGAAGGGCGCCAAGGTCCGCGCCCAGTACGCGGTGCTGGGCCCGTACGACTTCGTGACGATCCTCGAGGCGCCCGACAACGAGACGGTCTCCTCCATCTCCATCGAGATGGGGGCGCGCGGCTCGGTGCAGATAATGACCATGCCCGCGATCCCGCTCGACGCCTTCATCGGCCGGCTCGAGGCCCACGGGCGGCCCCGGGCGCGACGCCGGAGGCCCCGCTAGTGCCGGGCCAAGTAACTTCGCCATACTTCGTTCTCGGTCGGCGCGGGCGCTCAACGTACAGCGAGTACGCCTCGCGCCCGCGCCTCCCTCGGGCCTCGTCTGGCTCGTTCCTTGGCCCGGCACCGTGCGGGGGGCACGCGTGGAGCAGCCGGAACTCGTTGGAGGCGCGCTAGCCACCCATGAGAGTCCTCGCGCTCGTCCCCGACAGGTGCACCGGCTGTCTCCGGTGCGAGTTGGCCTGTTCCTACATGCAGACCGGCAACTTCCAGCCGTCCAGGTCCGTGATCCGCGTCTCGCCCTTCGAGGGCTATACCTCCTATGCGCCGTACACGTGCCCCCAGTGCGACGAGGGCTGGTGCATGACCGCCTGCCCGGTGGGGGCCATCCGGATCAACGCGGCCGGCGCGAAGGATGTGCTCGACGACCGCTGCGTGGGCTGCAAGCTCTGCACCATCGCCTGCCCCTACGGCACCGTGTTCTACGACGCCGACACCCAGAAGGCCTCGAAGTGCAACCTCTGCGGTGGGGCGCCCGCGTGCGCCGAGGCCTGCCCCACCCAGGCCATCGTCTACCAGGAGGCGGAGACCGCCGACTGGCTGGGCGACTTCGCCGCCGAGCGGACGGTGCGCCTGCTGGCCCAGGAGGTGGCGTGATGCCCACCCGTCATCTGATCATCGGCGGCGGCACGGCGGGGCTCAACGCCATCCGGACCATCCGGGAAGAAGACGGCGGCGCCTCCGAGATCACGCTGGTCTCCGCCGAGCGGCCGTACTCGCGCATGGTCCTGCCGTACTATCTCGGCCAGAGCATCGCCGAGTCCCATGTCTTCACCGCGACGCCGGCCTCCCTGGCGGCCTGGAAGGTCAAGGCCCTCATCGGGCGGCGCGCGGCGGCGCTGGACCCCGAGGCCAATGCGGCGACGCTCGACGACGGGACGCGGGTCGAGTACGACGATTGCCTGATCGCCACGGGGTCGCGCGCGGCGCGGCCCCCGATCCCCGGCGCCGACGGCCCCGGCGTCCACACCTTCTGGACGCTGGAGGAGGCGCGCGCGGTCATCGCCGCGGTCACGCCGGGCAGCCGCGTGGTCGTGGTGGGGGCCGGCTTCATCTCCTTCACCATCCTCAACGCCCTCCTCTCCCGCGGCGCCCGGCTCACCATCGTGGAGGTCGCTCCGCGCATCCTCCCGCGGATGGTGGACGACACCTGCGCCGGGATCGTCGCGCAGTGGCTCACCCGGCGCGGCGTCGCCCTCCGCACGGGCGTCACGCTCGCCCGCATCGAGGAGCGCCGCGGCAAGCGCATGCTCCACGTGAAGAAGGGGGACGCGCTCCAGGCCGACGCGGTGATCATGGCCACGGGCATCCGGACCAACCTCGAGTGGCTCAGGGACTCCGGCATCGACATGGCAGACGGCGGGCAGGGCGGGATCCTGGTGGACGACCACCTGCGCTCGAGCATCCGCAACGTGTACGCGGCGGGGGACGTGGCGCGCGGCCGGAACCTGATCACGGGGCGGGCCGAGGTCCACGCCATCGAGCCCACGGCCCAGGAGCACGGGCGCGTAGTCGGCGCCAACATGGCGGGGCGGAGCGTCGCCTACCGCGGCAGCCTCCTCATGAACATCGTGGAGGTGTGCGGCCTCGACGTGGCTTCCTTCGGCCTCTGGGACGACGCCGCGGCGGAGGTCTCCACGGCCGTCCGGCCCCGGCGCGCGCAGTACCGCAAGCTCCTCTTCCACGGCGGCCGGCTCACCGGGGCCATGATCTGCGGCCCGGCCCAGGACATCTGGACGACCAACGACGTGGGCATCCTCAAGGGGCTGGTCCAGTCCGGCGTGGACCTCTCGGCCTGGAAGGCGCACCTCGAGCGGAATCCCTTTGACGTCAAGCCGGCCTTCATGGCCACGCGCACGCCGGGGCGCCTCCTGCCGCAGACGGTGCTCGGCCGGCCGTCCAACTCGCCCGACCTCCCCCAGTCGGTGGCGGCCCTATGAGCGCCAGGAGCGCACGCTCGATGACCGCGACGACGAAGCGCCCGGCGACCACGACCCGAGCCGCCCGGCCCCTGCCGGGCGGCTACGCGGGGAAGCTTCTCCGCGTCAACCTCTCCACGGGGAAGGTGTGGCCCCAGCCGTGGGGTCCCGAGGAGATGCGCGAGCAGCTGGGCGGTGTGGGGCTGGGCGCCAAGATCCTCTACGACGAGGTGGGGCCCAAGGCGCACTGGGACCACCCGGAGAATCGCCTGATCATGGCCACGGGGCCGCTGGCGGGGCTGCCGGTCTGGGGCACGGGCGGGCTCACGGTCGTCACGCGGGGGGCGATGACGGGTGGGGCCACCTCCACCCAGGCCAACGGCTTCTTCGGCGCCGCGCTGAAGTT
>MGBV01000295.1:2913-4482 GCA_001788415.1 Candidatus Rokubacteria bacterium GWC2_70_16
AACGACGACGTGGTGGAGATCCGCGACGCCGCGCATCTCGCGGGCAAGGACACCTGGGAGACGCAGCAGGCCCTCGAGCAGGAGCACGGGCTCTCCGGCCATCGCATGTCGGTGTACGCCATCGGCCCCGCCGGCGAGCACCTGGTCCGCTTCGCGGCCATCCACGGCGACTACGGGCACGTGGCCTCCAAGAACGGCTGCGGCGCCGTCATGGGCAAGAAGCGCCTCAAGGCCGTGTGCATCGTGAGCGGGACGAAGGCGCTCGCGGCCCACGACGCGCGGGGCCTCATCCAGGCGGCCGACGACATCGCCCATGACCTCAAGACCGATCCGGCGGCCTCCACGCTCTACACCTGGGGCACGCTGACGGCGGTGGTGAACCTCTACAAGCTGGGCGTGCTGCCGATCAAGAACTACACGACCAACGTCAGCGGCGTGGACCTCGCCGAGTGGGAGGCGACGAAGCTCCGCCACGGCTTCGACCACCGCGGGCATCAGTGCAACGCCTGCGGCATGCGCCACTGCCACATCCAGGTGATCCGCACGGGCCCGCACGCGGGAGAGCGCGTGGACGAGCCGGAGTACGAGGGGTGGTCCGGAGCCGGCTGGCAGATCGGCCTCACCGACAAGGAAGCCGTCTCGTGGCTCAACACGCGCATCGACCGCGCCTGTGTGGATGTCAACGAATTCGGCTGGGTGTGCGGCTGGGTCATGGAGTGCATGGAGAAGGGCTATCTCACCGAGAAGCAGGTGGGCTTCACGCTCGCCTTCGGGGACGCCGACGGGGCGTATCGCCTACTGCAGATGATCAGCCACCGGGAGGGCTTCGGCGACATCCTGGCCGAAGGGACGAAGCGCGCCGCGGAGGCGGTGGGCGGCGAGGCCGCGAAGTGCGCCGTCTACACGAAGAAGGGGGCCGCGCCGCGGGGGCACGACCACCGCGGCCGCTGGGAGGAGATGCTCGACACCTGCACCGCCTCCAGCGGCACGCTGGAGAGCGGTGTCCCCTGCCACCAGACCGAGCTGGGCCTGCCGGCCCGCATCAACCCCTTCGACGGCGAGCAGGTGGCCACCCTCGTGGCGGGCATCCGGGGACGGCGCCACTTCGAGGACTCGCTGGGCGGCTGCGCGTTCACCTTCAGGACGCGGATGGCGAACCTCGCCCGCGCGCTGTCGGCGGCCACCGGGTGGAGCTACACGCTCGAGGAGGGCATGCGCTTCGGCCGGCGCACGGCCGCGATCCTGCGCGCCTTCAACCTGCGCTGCGGCATCGGGCCGGAGGTCGAGTACCCGTCCGAGCGCTACGGCTCCCGGCCGGTGGATGGTCCCGCCAAGGACCACTGCGTCATGGACCAGTGGGAGCAGATGGTCGACAGCTGGTACGCCAAGGTCGGCTACGACCGGAAGACCGGCAAGCCCAAGAAGGACACGCTCCGCGCCCTCGGCCTCGACTGGCTAGCCCGAGAGCTGTGGTAGGGCGAGCTGAGCCGTGTCGCACGGCGAGGCGAGCGAAAGATGGAGATGCTGCCGAGCGGAGCGAGGCGGCGAGCTGAGCCGTGTCGCACGGCG
>MGBV01000295.1:4507-7754 GCA_001788415.1 Candidatus Rokubacteria bacterium GWC2_70_16
CGTAGCATCACCCTCGAGGTCACCACGTGGGTGACCCGGTACGTGGGCGGCGACGGGTCGGGCAGCCGGCTCTTCGAGGAGCCCGTCGCTCCCGGCGAGACGCTCCGCACGCTCCTGCGCCGCTGGTCGGCGCGCTTCCCCGAGCTGGAGGCCGCGCTGTGGAACCCAGAGCGGACCGATCTCGGCGAGCACATCGAGGTGCTCGTGAACGACGCCGTCCTCGGCGTGACTCACGAGCTGGACTCGCCCGTCCAGGGTGGCGAGCGCGTCACGCTCCTGGGACAGTTCATGGGCGGCGCCGCCGTGGGTGCTCCTTCTCCCAGATGACCCCCTTCCTGGTCGTCGAAGATCTGACCAAGACGTTCGGCGGCCTGCGCGCGGTGGACCACTGCTCGCTCGAGGTGCGCGAGGGGACCATCACCGGGCTCATCGGTCCCAACGGCGCCGGCAAGACGACCCTCTTCAACCTCCTCACCGGTTTTCACCGGCCCGACGGCGGGCGCGCCCGGTTCAGGGGCGACGACATCACCGGGCTCCCGCCCCACACGATCTTCCGGCGCGGCATCTGCCGGACCTTCCAGATCCCGCGCGAGTTCAAGGACCTCTCCGTCCTGGAGAACCTCATGGTGGTGCCGCCCGACCAGGCCGGTGAGCGGCTCTGGGTGCCGTGGCTCCTGCCCGGGCGCGTGCGGCGCGACGAGGCCAGGCTGCGCGACCGCGCGCTGAGCGTGCTCGAGCAAGTGGGGCTCGCCCGGCTCGCCGGGGAGCCGGCCTGGACGCTTTCCGGCGGGCAAAAGAAGCTCCTCGAGCTGGCCCGGACGCTCATGGCCGAGCCGGCGCTGCTCATGCTCGATGAGCCCGGCGCCGGCGTGAACCCGACGCAGATGAAGGAGCTGACGCGCTACATCCGGTGGCTCGCGGCGGAGCGCGGCGTCACCATCCTGCTGATCGAGCACGACATGGACCTCGTCATGGCCATCTGCAACCCGGTCATCGTCCTGAGCGAGGGCCGCCCGCTCGCCGAGGGACCGCCCGAGATCATCCGCCAGGACCCGCGCGTCCTCTCGGCCTACCTGGGAGCCCGGCACGCGTGAGTCTCCTCAGCGTCGAGCGCGTGACGGCCGGGTACGAGCAGATGGAGATCCTCCACGACGTCTCGATCGAGGTCCGTGCCGGGGAGATCGTGACCCTCATCGGGCCCAACGGGGCCGGGAAGTCCACCCTGATGAAGGCCGTCTTCGGCCTGCTCAGGCCGCGCCGCGGCGCGATCCGCTTCGAGGGCCGGGACATCACGGGGCTCGCGCCCAGCGCCCTCGTCGGTCGGGGGCTCTCGTACGTCCCGCAGGTGGACAACGTCTTCCCCTCGCTCACGGTCGAGGAGAACCTCGAGATGGGGGCGGTCGTCCGCCGCGACGACTTCCGCGCGCGCCTGGAGGAGGTCCTCGCCCTCTTCCCCACCCTCGTCCCCAAGCGGCGCCTCAAGGTGGGGGGACTCTCGGGGGGTGAGCGCCAGATGGTGGCGATGGGCCGCGCCCTCATGCTCGACCCGCGCCTGCTGCTCCTCGACGAGCCCTCGGCGGGACTGGCGCCGGTGCTGGTCGACACGGTGTTCGAGAAGATCGAGGCCCTCAATCGGACCGGCCTGGCCATCCTGCTCGTCGAGCAGAGCGCGCGGGAGGCGCTGCGCCGCTCACACCGCGGCTACGTCCTCGCGGGCGGACAGGTCCGCCTCGAGGGACCCGGCCCGGCGCTGCTGGAGGACGCCGAGGTCGCCCGCCTGTACCTCGGCGGCTGAGCGCCTTGACAGTTCCCCGGGGGGTATGGTGCAATCCGCGCGTCCACTTCACCTGACAAGGAGGCTGCGATGAAGATCGATCGCCGTCAATTGCTCGCGACCGGCCTGGCCGGCGGGGCCACCGCGTTGCTCGGCAGCCGCCTCGCCCACGCGCAGGCCGAGGCGCTCCGCATCGGCGCGCTCACACCCCTCACGGGCGGCGGCGCCGTCTACGGCACGACGATGGCGCGCACGTACGCGCTCCTCGCGGAGGAGATCAACAAGGCGGTGGTGCAGGCAGCGAGCGTGTCCGGATTCACTGGGAGCGCGTTATGCTCGTCGGATACCACGGTGCAGGAAGCCCCGATCGCGTACCCGAAAATAGGAGAACATGATGCAAAATAATCTGACAACCCAAACTCTTCCTACACCAAAAGTTTCGCGGACCAGGAAACCCGATGATATGAGCCTTGAAGAGTGGCAAATTACTCTTCGACGTCAATTCGGCAGGGAACAGAATTTTTTGATCAAACATACCAGCTTCGTCTCCGAGTTCGTGATTATCAACCCACAAAGTGGTAAGCGCTATCGCGTGGCCCTTCGCGGCCCAAAACCCGGAGATAATTTTTGTTCATGCCCCGATTTTGCAGTGAATACTTTGGGCACCTGTAAGCACATCGAGTTTACCTTGGCTAAGCTTGAAAAAAAACGCACAGCCCGGACCCTATTATCAAAAGGCCTGTACCCTTCCTATTCCGAGGTTTACCTGCGTTATGGGCCAAAAAGAGAGGTGGTTTTCAAACCTGCTCCTTCGTGTTCCCCAACACTGATAAAACTATTTTCACGCTATTTTGATGCGGAAAGCATTTTAAACAGGAATGGAATTCTCAAGTTTGATCAGTTTCTTGAGGAAGTCAAAAACAGCGGGCATGAGATTCGAGCTTATGACGATACCCTTAATTTCATCAATTTTCAGCGTAACCAAGAACTCCTTGTGGAGCGAGTGAATGCCCTTTTTGATAAGGGAACTGCAAGCGCCGATTTCGAGAATCTTCTCAAAGTTCCTCTTTATCCTTACCAGTGTGAGGGTGCTTTGTTTGCAGCCCGAACGGGGCGCTGTCTCATTGCCGATGAGATGGGGCTTGGCAAAACTATCCAGGCCATTGCTGCCGCCGAAATTCTAGCCCGTACGGTGGATGTCAAACGGGTGCTGATTGTTTCTCCGACTTCCCTGAAACACCAGTGGGAAAATGAGATCGGAAAGTTTGCCAATCGAAGTGCCGAGGTCATCGAGGGATTGTTGGCAACCCGGAAGGTAAAGTATGCAACAGATACTTTCTATAAAATTACCAACTATGACGTGATTCATCGGGATTTGGAATTGATCCATCACTGGAAGCCGGATCTCATCATCCTTGACGAAGCCCAAAGAATTAAGAACTGGAAAACCCGCACGGCCCAGAGTGTTAAAAA
>MGBV01000296.1 GCA_001788415.1 Candidatus Rokubacteria bacterium GWC2_70_16
CCCACCCCGTCACCATAGTCACTCACAAACGGCGTAACCTGCTGACATATCAGCACTCCGGTCTCGGGACCGTGGAAGTTGGGCTAAGGCGGCGTACCGCCGCCGTCAACCGGCAAGTGGACGCGCCGGATCAGCGCTGATAACGCCTCGCGGCACAGGCACGACGGCCGCCGCCGCGCCCCGAACCGATCAGGGCGCGGCGGCGCCGGGCGCGGGTGGAGCGGGGCCGGGGCTCAGCCCTGAGTGGGCGGTCCCCAGGTGCGCGAGGATCGTCCGGATGACGGCGGGATCGTGCAGCGTCGCGATCAGGCGCAGCCGGCCCCCACAGCGCAGCCCTCGCACCGAAACCGCGCCCCGCCGCCCTCGAACACACCGCACAGCAGGAACTCCCGGAACTCGCGCTCGACGAACTTCGGCAGGCCCGCTCCGTCGCCGGCCTCCGCCACCGCGCCCAGGAAGGCCTCCAGGTGGAGGGCGATGACCTGATGGAGCACGGTGTGCTCGGCGTCACGAGGGCGATACACGGGCGCGACACATCCCATGCCTCTGGGTAGCGCGCCCGCGCTGCCCTGCCCATGCCCAAAGATGGACACGCCGGCTCACAGCCCCCGCCGGCACGCTGACGCCCCCGCTCGGGCCCCCGCCCGCGGGCGCGCGATGGATCCTCCTCCGCGCCGCGCTGTCGTGAACATCCGCGATCCCTTGGATGCGCTCCCGGCGCCTGGCGCCTGGCCGGGCGTCGCGCTACGATACGCGCGCGGCGAGCACCCGGCGGCACCGCCGCTGTACGGCCCGCGCTAGTGAAGCCGCCGCGATGCCGGGCCCGGCGACCTCCGCGTGGCCGCGACCGATCCCTGCCGGTGTGGGTGGGCCGCGATCCCGCGTGCACCTGACGCCCTCCGGGGTCCACCTCGGCCAAGTCGGTCGTCGCTCGGGCGCCCGCAGGAGCGAGGGGGAGGTGAGCGCCACGTGTCAGAGCCGATGCTGACGATTCACAACCGCCATCCCGCGGCGTGCGGGACCCCGCCGGCCTTCAGCACCGAGGCCGCCGACCTCTACATCGGATACTTCGAGAACCGGCACGGCGAGCAGTGGATCTTCACGTTCAATCGCGCGACGCGCGAGGCGAGGCTCCGGGGCGGGGACGCCGGCTGGGCCGGCGCACACCCGGTGCGTGACGGACAGCAGGTACTCGTGATCGCGGTAGCCGCGGCCCCGGCGTGGCATGGCGCGGATGTTGCCGTTGATCGCCTCGGCTGTCCCGAAGGGGACCTTCTCGTAGCAGTAGTTGAGGATGCCGGCGAGATGCCGGGTGAGCAGGCGGCCGAGCTTCTGGAAGGCGGGGAGGCGCTGCCAGCGCAGGGCGCGCCGCCAGGTGGCCAGGAACCGGCGGGCGTTGCCCTCGTAGGTGTACGTCCAGAGCTGGGCGAGCTGCTCCTTGAGCAGATAGGCCTTGGCCAGCCGGCGGTTGAGGGCGAGAAGGTCACGCAGGGTCCGGCGGTCCTCGCGCTCCAGATGCGTCCAGTTCCGCAAGAGCAGCCAGCGCTTGCCGCGCACCAGCCCGCGGGCGGCCGATCCCTGGCGGAAGAACTCGGCCCGGCGCGTTTCGTCCACCGCCTCACTGGCATGGCGCAGGACGTGGAACTTGTCGTACACGATCCTGGCGGCGGGCAGGTGGGCCTGCAGGCTAAGCCGGAAGGGCTCCCACATGTCCACGCAGACGGCCCGCACCGCCCGCCGGCGCCGCGGGGGCAGGGCCTCGGCGAAGAAGCGGTCGAGGGTCTCGGGCTTGCGTTCGCGCCCCACCCAGAGCGGCTCCCCGGTCTCCAGGTCACTGACCACCGTGAGGAACGTGACGGTCTTGCCCAGGAAGATCTCGTCGACCCCCAGATAGCGCAGCGGGCGGCGCGGCCGGCCGGCTGCCCAGCGCCGCAGCACCCGCTTGTCCATGCGGCGCACCGTCTCCGGGGGCAGGCCCCACTGGGCAGCCACGCGGCTCACGGGAGCCGCTTCACAGGCCTGGGCCACCGCGGCCTCCAACCGCGCCGTGTAATGGGCTTTGCCCCCCACGAACGGCAGCCGCTCGTTCCGCACCCCGCACTGCCGACACCGCACGCGATGCACCTCCACCCGCAGCCACACCTGCCAGGTCCCCCAGGGCAGGTCCCGAAGCCGCCGCTCCGTCCAGCTGTGGATCTCCTGCCGCGAGATCCCACAGCCGCCACAGATGCAGCTCGGTGCGCGTCCGGTCGGCTGGATCGACAGCGTCATCTTCGCCATGCTCCGGAAGGAGCTGGCGCTCCAGCTCCTCATCACCCTGGCCGTGGCCCGCTACGGCGCCTTTGCCGGAGACATCACCGCCTTCATGGACCGGGGCCAGATCTTCACCTACGCCCTCGTGAACACGCTCTACATCCCGTGCATCGCCACCATCGCCGTGCTGGCCAGAGAGATCGGCTGGAAGCGAGGGCTCGGCGTCTCGGGCTTCACGATCGCGCTGGCCCTCGCGGCCGGCGGTGTGGTACACGAAGTCATTGGCTTCTGACTCGCACGCCAAAGAGAGGGAATCGCGGCGGCGACCGGGAGTGGAAGCGGAACGACGCGGAACGCGACGAGGAGGCGGTCATGAGACGGACTCTGGTGATGGCAATTGCGGGGGTGGCGGTCGTCGTGGCCATGGCGCAGGGCGCCCATGCCCAGCAGGCGGCCGCGCCAGCCCCGACGTTCACGATCGCAGGGCTGTTCGAGACCGCCACAGCCGCCAGCCACAACCTGCGCGACGTGAACTTCGCGCGGGTCGGCGACAAGGAATGGTACGCGAGAACCCGCGGCCGCTTCGAGGTCACCGGCAGGGTCGGCACCGCGGTCGGCGTCCTGATGCTCGAGATCGACTCGACCTGGGGCCAGGTCAGCGGCTCGGACAACAACGTCGTCACCGGTGCCGCCGCCGTCGGCACCGCGCAGCGCGTTAACGCCACCAGCGGCTTCGACCTCAACACGGACACTCAGGGCTCCATCGAGGTCAAGTGGCTGTACGTCGAGCACGACGTGCCGCGGCTCCCCGCCCCGACGCGGATGCGGCTCGGCGCACAGCCCTTCGCCACAACCTACAAGCCGGCCACCCTGGCCAGCGGCGACTTCGGGGGCCTGCACCTCGTCACGACGTGGTCGCCCACCGTGAAGAGCCACGTCACGTTCGTGCAGATCGAGGAGGAGTTGACGGGCGGCAGCACGGGCGGCACGGGCCCAACGGCCTTCGTGCGAGGCGACGACTTGGCGCTCATCACGAGCGTGGAAATCACGCCGGCGAAGGGCCTCGACATCCGGCCCACCTATGCCGTCCTGTGGGCCCAGGGGGCCACCTCCGGCGCGGCGCGTGTCGCGGTCGGCGGCATCCCCGGCGCCGGCGGCACGCCGACCTTCGCCGCGAAGACGGTGGGTCCGGGCGCCGTGGCCACCCACGAGGAGTACCGGCACACGATCGGGATGGACGCGCGCTGGCGCTCGGGGCCGATCTCTGTCGAGCCGACGTTTTTCTATCAGTTCGGCACCCGGGAGATGGACAACCCGTTCCCGATCGGGACGACCGACCTCATCCGGGAGTCTGACATCTCGGCCTGGCTCTTCGACGTGAAGGCCGGCTCCCGCATAGGCCCGGTGCTCCTCGAGGCGCGCTACGTGTACACCTCAGGCAACAGACCCATGGACCAGCTGAGCCGCGACACCAACTACTACCAGCCGATCGACACCGACACGGCCTACATGGCGGACGGCTGGGGAAATATCCTGGCGCAGGGCATCGATTCGTTCAACGGGGCCTTCCGGACCCTGGGCACGGGCGTCGGGCTCGACCGCTACGGCCGCCAGCAGTTCGGCCTGAAGGCGACCTACGGCGTGAGCCCGCAACTCGACCTCTACGCAGTCGTGATGCCCGCGTGGACGGCCAGGTCGGTTGACACTGACGGGACCTTTGCCGCCGCCGCGATCAACTGCTCCACGCACTCGGCCAACTCCGCGGCCTTCCCGGAGGGCGCCGGCTGCCGCGGGGATGCCAGCCATATCGGCACCGAGGCCAATCTCGGCCTGACGTGGCGCTTCGCCCCGGGCCTCACCTTCGACCTGGTGGGCGCCTACCTGGTCGCGGGCGATGCGCTGGACACCACGGAGGTGATCAACGGCGTGGCGACGCGACGCGCCTCCGAGGACGTCTACACGGGCGTCGCGCGGGTTCGCCTCAGCTTCTGACCACAGCGTGGCCCCCGGGAAGGTGGACGGGACCTGGCGATGCCCCGCAGGGCAGCATCCCGGGTGAGCCGGCCGTTTCGGGCCCAGGCCGCGGCCGCGAGTGGCGCACGCCCGAGCCCTCCCCCCGCCAGGCCCAGCTCGATGGCTTCGATCTCCACGCCAACGTCTGGGGGCCCCCTCACGATCGCGCCCGCCTGGAGCCGCTCTGCCGCTCTCTGCGCCGCCCGCCCCTCGCCCCGGAACCGCATCCGCCTCCGCCCCGACGGGCGCGTCCTGGTCGCCCTCAAGACGGTGTGGCGCGATGGAACGTCTCCCTTCCTCTTCTGGAGAAGGATGGAAGTGGGTGCGTCTTCCCTTTCGATCGCACAGGAGGCCCTTTTGGTCCATGCTGATCGCTGTCTCATGCCCCATCTATTTTCGGATTGGGGCTAGATGCGAACCCGGCGCAGTACGTCGAGTGGCCACGGGTGGAAGTGGAGGAGATGGAGATCCTCCCTCCTCCAGAGATCCGGCGCCTGCTCGACTCGCCGGACGAGCCCGTGCGCACGCTGCTCCTGTGCGCGGTGCTCACGGGGATGCGTCGCGGCGAGCTCCTGGGGCTCAAGTGGGAGGACATCGACTTCGGGGGCCACCGCGTCCACGTCCGGCGGTCGCTCTGGCGGGGCAAGCTCGTCACGCCCAAGTCACGGCGGTCGAGGCGGGCGATCGACCTGGCGCCGACGCTCAAGGCGGCGCTGGGGTGGCTCCGGGGCGGCTTCACGGGCGAGATGGTCTTCACCTCGCCCGATGGGCAGCTGATCGATCCGGACAACTTCAGCCATCGGGACTGGGCGCGGGTGCTGCGCCGGTCGACGCTCCGGCGCATCCGGTTCCACGACCTGCGCCACACCTACGCGAGCCTGCTCACCGCCCAGGGGGCGCATCCGAAGTACATCCAGGCGCAGCTGGGTCACGCCTCGATCCAGACGACGCTGGACCGGTACGGCCACCTCATGCCGCAGATTCACGAGGCGGAGGCGCGCAAGCTCGACCAGCTCGTGTTCGGGTCGGAGGCTGGCATGGAGCACGTCAAGGCAGACGCGGGGCGAGATTGATCATGGCGCAGCGCGGCGGTCACAAAATGGTCCCAAGAAACGTCACGGGGCTAGCGCGCTTGGCGCTAACCCCGTGATTGTGCGTG
This sequence comes from Candidatus Rokubacteria bacterium GWC2_70_16, assembly GCA_001788415.1. Lineage (GTDB taxonomy): Bacteria > Methylomirabilota > Methylomirabilia > Rokubacteriales > CSP1-6 > UBA12499. The sequence goes on from MGBV01000296.1 coordinate 5,426, forward strand.
GTTGCAGGGGCTGGATTTGAACCAGCGACCTTTGGGTTATTAGCGCTTGTGAGGCCATGTCGGCAACCCCCTGATCTTTCGAAGAACTTCCAGCAGGATCGGCGGTCGAAGCTTCCTTCGTCGTTTGGCGTCTTGCGGCATGTTTCGGGCTGTTTCGGGATGGTATGGGAGCAAAATGGGAGCAGCTTCGACCGCGTGAGTAGTCCGCACGCTCAACATCGGCGCTCCTTCACGGGCGAGCGGAGCGTACGCAACATGAACGGCGGCGGCCGCCCCGTCCGTGGCCCCCATCACCGTGACGTCACCTCCCCGACTCGGACGCCGGCCGCCCCACAGGAGCCCCCCACGAGCCGATGGCACAGCTTCCCTTCTTGTGGACGTCGATGCCAATATGGTCCACGGCTGGCTCCCTTCTCCCTGCGCCCCTGAGCGCGTGGTCTCTCTGTGGGGCAGCCGATGCCAACGTTGAGTGGGGGGTCAGCCGCTTCATCCCATCTATGGGCCCCGGCCTTCGCCAGGTAGTCCACCGGATGTGCGCGCATGAGGGCGCCGCTCGCGGACGTCGGCACGCGGGCGCAGGCGCCCAAGCAGTCCGCCCGTGGGCAAGCGCCGACCGCGGGGAATCGACTACACTGGGCCTGCCATGATCGAGACCGACGCCCTCACGCTCGCCCGGCAGATCCGCAGGAAGGAGGTCTCGCCCGTCGCGGTGGTGGACGCCGTCCTTCACCGCATCGAGGCCCTCCAGCCCACCGTCAACGCCTTCATCACCGTCACCGCCGACGCGGCCCGCGAGGCCGCACGGCGCGCCGAGGCGGCGGTGATGGCCGGCGAACCGCTGGGCCAGCTCCACGGCGTGCCGTTCTCGGTGAAGGACCTGCTCTTCACCAAGGGCGTCCGCACGACGATGGGCTCGTTCATCTTCGCCGAGCAGGTGCCGGGCGAGGACGCCGTGCCGGTGCGCCGGCTGCGCGAGGCCGGGGCCATCCTGATCGGCAAGACGACGACGCCGGAGTTCGGCCACAAGCCGCTCACCGACAGCCCGCTCTTCGGGGTGACGCGGAACCCGTGGGACCTCTCGCGCACGCCGGGCGGCTCGTCGGGCGGCGCGGCGGCGGCGGTCGCCAGCGGACAGGGGCCGCTCGCCCTCGGCACCGACGGCGGCGGCTCCATCCGCATCCCCGCCGCCTGCTGCGGCATCGTCGGGCTCAAGCCGACCCTCGGGCGCGTGCCCCATGTCCACCAGGCGGATCTCTTCTCGACGTCGTCTTACATCGGCCCCATGACGCGGACGGTGGCGGACGCCGCCGCCTGCCTCGACGCGATCGTCGGCTTCGACCCCGGCGACCCCTACTCGCGCCCGGAGCCGCCCGACGATCCGCGCGGCGTCGAGGTGCGCGGCCTGCGTCTCGGATGGATGCCGCGCGTGGGCAACCGCCTGGTCGACGGCGAGACGCTCGCCGCCTGCGAGGCGGCCGTGCGCCACCTCGAGGGGCAGGGTGCGCGCGTGGAGACGGTGGAGGAGGACTTCGCCGCCTTCGAGCCGATCTTTCTCGTGTTCCTCCAGGGCGGGCTCGCCGCCCGCATCGGCTCGCACATGGCGAAGTTCGGCGACCGAGTGGCCAAGAGCCTGCGCGAGTCGGTGGAGCGGGGCGCCGGATGGTCGGCAGTGGATTGGGGCCACGCGTTGGGCCAGCGCACCGTCGTGTTCCGCCGCGTGCAGGCGCTCTTCCGGCGCTTCGACGTCCTCGTGTCGCCGACGCTCTCGCGCCCGGCCCTCGCCGCTGACCACGACCCGTTCCAGCCGATCACCATCGGCGGAGAAGCGGCCGGCTCGATCCGCGGCGCCTGGTACCCCTACACGTTCCCGTTCAATCTTTCCGGCCACCCAGCGGTGTCGCTGCCGTGCGGGTGGTCCGCGGACGGCCTGCCGATCGGGCTCCAGATCGTCGGCCCATGGTACGGCGACCGCCGCGTGCTGGCGCTGGCCGCGCACCTCGAGCGCGAGCGCCCCTGCGCGCGCCCGATCCCGCTCTAACCACCGTCTCCGGAGGACGCCATGCCGCTCTCGTCGAAGGGCTTCCCGGTCCTGCTCAGCTTCGACCTCGACGCCGAGACCATGTGGACGGCGCGCGATCCCAAGAACGCCGAGCGTCCCATCGTGATGAGCCAGGGCGTCTACGGCTGGAAGGTGGGCGTCCCGCGCATCCTCGACCTGCTCGACCGCCACGGGCTCAAGGTGACCTTCTTCATCCCGGGGCTGGTGATGGAGCAGCGGCCCGCGGTGGTCGAGGACATCATGAAGCGCGGCCACGAGATCGCCCATCACTCGTGGTCCCATGCCTGGATCGTCAACCTCACGCTCGAGCAGGAGCGGGAGGAGATGGAGAAGGGCATCGACATCATCCGGCGCATGACGGGCCGCAAGCCCGCCGGCTACCGCTCGCCGGCCGCCGAGTTCAGCCCGCACACGCTCCGCATGCTCGCGGAATACGGCTTCGGCTACTCCTCCAACTACTTCGACGACGACTCGCCGTACCTCCACCGCATCGACGGCCGGCTCACCGACATCGTCGAGTTCCCCTTTGCGTGGGTGCTGGACGATGCGCCGTTCTTCCAGTACTCGATCACGCTGCCCGGCCGCACGATGCAGGCGCCCTCGGCCGTGTTCGAGGCCTGGCGCCGCGAGTTCGACGTCCTCTACCGCGAGGACCGCTACTTCTGCCTGGCCATGCACCCGCAGATCATCGGCCGTCCCTCGCGCATCACGCTGCTCGAGGAGCTGATCACGTACATCCTCGGCCACTCCCGCGTCTGGCTCGCGCGCTGCGATGAGGTGGCCGACGCCGTGCGCCCCGCCCTGCGCGCCGAGGCCCGCGCGTGAGACTCGCCGGCCGTCGCGTGCTGGTCACCGGCGCAGCCTCCGGCATCGGCCTCGCCATCGCGCGCCTGTTCCGGCGGGAGGGGGCGAGCGTGGCGATGCTGGATCGCGACGAGTCGCGGCTGAAGGAGGCGGCGGGAGTGGAGGGCGCCGTCCCGCTGCCGTGCGACGTGGCCGACGAGCGGCAGGTGAGGGAGGCGGTGAATGGGGCGGTTGCCGCGCTCGGGGGCCTGGATGGCGTGGTGAACAGCGCGGGGATCGACCTCATGCGCCCCTTCGAGGAGATGACGACGGAGGAGTGGGCGCGGGTGCTGGCGGTGGACCTCACCGGCCCGATGCTCGTCTGCCACGCCGCCGTTCCGGCCATGAAGCGAGCGAAGCGGGGGACCATCGTGAACATCGCGTCCGGCGCCGCGCTCCGCCCGCTGGAGAAGCGCACCGCCTACTGCACCGCGAAGGCCGGCCTCGTGATGTTCGGCAAGACCCTGGCGATGGACCTGGCGCCCTACAACATCCGGGTCAACGCCATCTGCCCCGGCATCATCGACACGCCCCTCTTCCGCTCGTCGTGGGAAGGTACCGCCGACCCCCAGGCGGAGCTGGCTCGCATCCTCGACCGCTACGTCATCAAGCGCCCCGGCCAGCCGGACGAGATCGCCTACGCCGCCCTCTACCTGACCAATGACGAGTCGTCCTTCGTCACCGGCGCCGCCCTCGCCGTCGACGGCGGCCGGACGTTCCACTGAACAATCGGGCTCGCGGATGACCTGAAAACCGCGCCACTTGATGGCGATGCAGTGTCCTCGACCAAGAGGACTTCGCGAAGGACGGTCACACCGAGACTTGTTCGGTCCTGCAAAGTCCCTACGGTCAACCGAGGACCTCGAGTACCAGCGCGCGTGCCGTCGGGATGAAGCCCGCAACTCATTCGAGTTTCGAGTCCCTCAGATCATCCACCGGCCGCCATCGATCAAGATGGACTGCCCGGTGATGTACCGCGCGTCGTCGCTGGCGAGGAAGGCGACGACGCCGGCGACGTCGTCGGGCTCGGCGACGTAGCCCATCGGCACCGAGTTCCGCACCTTGTCGATGACCTCCTTCGGCAGGCGGTCGTGGGCGCGGGTGCGGATAGCGCCGGGGCACACGGCGTTCACGTTGACCTGGAAGGGGGCCAGCTCGCGGGCGAGGGAGCGGGTGAAGCCCACGACGCCCATCTTGGCCGCCGCGTAGTCGACGAAGCCGACGTCGCCGTAGAACGCAGACTCGGTGGACATGTTGATGATGCGGCCGCTCCGGCGGCCGCGCATCTCCTCCACGACCTCGCGCGTGGCCCGCATCGTCGTCAGGAGCGAGATCTCGATGACGAAGCGCCAGGTGTCCTCCCTCGAGAGGTGAAACTCGCTGGTGCGCTCGCGGGCACTCTGGCCGACGTTGTTGAAGAGGATGTCGACCCGGCCGAAGCAGCGGCGGGTTGCGGCGAAGGCGTCGCGCACCGCGACGGCGTCGGTCCAGTCCGCGGTGATCGGCAGGACCTGGCGGTCCAGCCCCTCGATGGCGCGGGCCACCTCCTGGAGGGTGTCCCCCTCGCGGTCCACGACGACGAGGTCGGCTCCCTCGCGGGCGAGGCGCAGCGCGCTCGCCCGGCCGATACCGCTGCCGGCGCCGGAGACGACGGCGATCCGGCCCGCGAGCCTGCCTTCCATGACCGCGCGCACGACCTGCGCCATGACGAAGCCCTCCCTGGGAGCGAAGCGCTCAGACGAAGCGGTGGAAACCGATCCAGCGCTCGGCGGCGGCGAGGCCGAGCCCGGTGGCGACGATGAGCATGGTCGAGATGGCGGCGATGGACGGGTCCACGCCGTACTCGATGGCGGTGAAGATCTTCACCGGCAGCGTCATCTGGCCGGCGCCGAGCAGGAAGATCGACACGGGGACGTTGTCGAAGGAGACGATGAAGGAGAAGAGGGCGCCGGCGGCGATGCCCGGCCGGGCCAGCGGCAGCGTCACCGCGAAGAAGGCCACCGGCCCGCTCGCGCCCAGGACGCGGGCGGCGCTCTCGATCTCGGGGTCGATGCCCTGGAGGCTCGCCATCACCGCGCGCACCACGTAGGGTACCGTGATGACCATGTGGGCGAGGGCGAGGCCCGCGAACGTCCCGTTGAAGCGCACCAGCGCGTAGAACTGGAGCAGCGCCACGCCCACCACCACGCCAGGGAAGATGAGCGGCGCGTTGAGCAGTGCGGAGACGAGCGCGCCGCCCGACACCCGCCACCGGATGAGCGCGTAGGACGCCGCCACCCCCGCCACCAGCGAGCAGAGGGTCGCCACCCCTGCCAGCGCCAGGCTGAAGCCGATCGCGTTGACGTACTCGGGATCGCGCAGCACCACCGCGTACCAGCGGAACGTCACGCCCCGCGGCGGCACGGTCAGGTACGAGGTGCGGCTGAGGGAGGCGAGCACCACGACCACGACGGGCAGGAGGAGAAAACCGAAGACGAGCGCGACCCACGCTCTCAGAAGCCACGCGCGCACGCGCGCCGCCGTCACACCCGCGCTCCCACGCGGCGGGCGAGGATTCCCGAGATGAGGATGAGCGCCAGCACCATCACCGTGAGCAGCAGGGCCTGAGCGGAGCCGGCCGGCCAGTTCAGCCGCTGGAGGAACTCGTCGTAAATGAGCGTGGACATCACCCGGTAGGTCGGCCCGCCGAGGAGCCGGGGCGTCACCAGGGCGCTGATGGCGAGCACAAAGACGAGGATCGAGCCGGAGAGGATGCCCGGCGCCGACAGCGGCAGGGTGACGCGCACGAACGTCGCCCCCCAGGAGGCGCCGAGCACGCGGGAAGCGTCCTCCACGTCGCGCGGGATGTTCTGGATGGCCCCGATCAGGACGAGCACCATGAACGGCAGGAAGATGTGGGTCATGCCGATGAGGAGCCCGGCGAAGTTGAAGAGGAGCTTCACCGGCGCGTCGACGAGCCCCAGCGCCCGGAGCGCCTGGTTCACCAGACCGTTCTGGGCAAGCAGCGCGATCCAGCCGAAGGTGCGCACGACGAGGTTCAGGAGCAGCGGGAAGACGACGAGGATGGTCAGCCAGGACCGCCATCGCGAGCGGGAGCGCGCGAGGAAGAAGGCAACGGGGTAGCCGATGACGAGCGTGAGGAGCGTCACCGTGAAGCCGAGCGCGAGGGTGCGGCCGATGATCTCAAGGTAGTAGAGGTCGGTGACGAGCTTCACGTAGTGGCCGGCCGTGAAGCCGCGCGTGATGCCGACGAGGGGGACGTAGGGGCGGAAGCTCGTCGGCACCATCATGCCGACGGGGACGAGGAACGCGACGAGGAGCAGGAGGAGGGACGGGGCGAGAAGCCCCCAGCCGCGTCCGCGCGTCACGCCTCGCCCCCGGGCAGGAGGATGACGTCCTCGGGCGCCCACTCGACCTGCACCTTCGCACCGCGCGCCACCGGAAACTCGGCGCCGGGCGCGACCACCTCGATCTCACGTCCGTCGTCGAGCTGGACGACGTAGTGGTGGGCCTGCCCCGCGAAGGCGTGGAAGACGACGGTGGCCGGGAAGCGATTGGGCAGCGACGTGCCGCCGCCGGCCGGCACCAGCCGGATGCTCTCTGGCCGCACCGCCGCCTGCACCCGCTGTCCCTGCGCCAGCCCCTCGCGGCTGGCTGCCCGGACCGTCAGCCCTCCGTCGAACGCGACGACGACCTCGCCCCCGTCGCGCTCCGCCACGACGCCCGCGAGGAAGTTCGCGCGCCCGAGGAACCGCGCGACGAACGGTGTCGCCGGGCTCCGGTACACCTCCTCCGGCCGCCCCACCTGCTCAACGCGCCCCTGGTCCACCACCGCCACGCGGTCCGAGAGCATCAGCGCCTCCGCCTGGTCGTGGGTGACGAAGATCATCGTCGTCCCCAGGCTTTCCTGAAGTCGCTTCAGCTCCACGCGCATCTCGTCGCGCAGGAGCGCGTCGAGGTTGGAAAGTGGCTCGTCGAGGAGGAGCACGCGCGGCTCGGTGACGAGGGCACGGGCCAGGGCCACGCGCTGCTGCTGCCCACCGGAGAGCTCGTGCGGGTGGCGGGCGCCGAGGGGGCCCAGGCGCACCAGGTCGAGCATGCGCTCCACGCGCGGGCGCAGCGCGGTCTCCCCGACCCCACGCCGCCGGAGGCCGAAGGCCACGTTCTCGAACACCGTCATGTGGGGGAAGAGCGCGTACGACTGGAAGACGAGGCCGAGGTTACGGCGGTGGACGGGGACACGCGTGATGTCCTCGCCCGCGAGCACGACCTGGCCGCCGTCGGGCTCGACGAGCCCCGCCACCATGCGAAGGATGGTGCTCTTGCCGCAACCCGACGGTCCCAGGAGCGAGAGGAACTCGCCCGGCGCCGCGTCCAGTGAGACGTCGTCGACGGCGACCACGGCGCCGAAGGTCTTGCGGAGCCGGCGCAGGCTCAGCGCCGGCGGGCGCGCGACGCTCACCGCCGCCAGCGCCGCGCGCCCGCGAGCGTCACCGCGTGATCTCGCGCCCCCAGCGCTCCGCCCACTCGGGGAGCTTCTTCGCAACCACGTCGGTGTCGGGGAAGTACATGCGCTCGACGTTCTCGCCGTAGGGCAAGAGCTTCGCCAGGTCAGGAGGGAGCTTCACCTTCTTGTTGCTGGGGCCGGCGAACTGGGTCTGCGCGTAGCAGAGCTGCCCCTCCGGGGAGAGCAGGACGGAGATGTACTTCTCGGCCAGCTCCTTCTTCTGGCTTCCCTTCGGGATGGAGACGGTCGGCACGATCCCGATCGCGCCCTCCTTCGGGTAGGCCGCCGCCACGGGCACGCCCTTGGATGCGGCGGCGCCCGTCCGGTCCGTGTACCAGACGGCGATGGCGATGTCGCCGCGCTCGAAGAGCGGGATGAGCTGGTCGGGCTGCGTGTACATCATCTGCACGTTCGGCTTCAGCTTCTTGATGGCCTCGAAGCCCGGGGCGATGTTCTCGAGCGAGCCGCCGTTGAGCCGCGCCGCCGCGATGAGGAACTGCTGCCCCGACGTCCCCGAGATGTCGGGGATCGCGAGCTTGCCCTTGTACTCCGGCTTCCAGAGGTCGGCCCACGAGGTGGGCGGCGTCTTCACCAGCGTCGTGTTGTAGGCGATCGTCGTGCCCGCGAACATCAGCGAGACCCACTGGTTGCCTGGGTCCTTCGAGACGTCGTAGAGGTCGTTCCAGTGCGCGATCTTGGCGGGCTCGAGCGGCTGGAGCAGGCCCTCCGCCTTCATCTGCTTGACGATCTGGCTGTCCATGTAGGTGACGTCGAACTCGGCGCGCCCGCCCGTGGCGCGCAGCTTGGCCGCCGTCTGCACGGAGCTGCCGAGCACGTACTTCACGGTGGCGCCGGTGGCCTTCTCGAAGGCCTGAGCGTGGCACTTCTTGGCGTTATCCACGAAGGAGCCGCCGAAGATCGCCACGACCAGATCCTCCGCCGAGGCGGGGAGCGCAAGGGTGGCGGTGAGGAGCACGGCCAGCAGGATGGAGCGGAGCGTCGTCATGAAGGATCTCCTCCGAAGCGCGTGGTGGGGTAATTGTCCGGGAGCGGCCCGGATGGAGTCACCAAGCCCGTCCTCGCGTCATCGACGACGACGGTGCGGCTCGTCACGCCGGAGGACGCGCTCACCCGATCTGGTAGCGCTTGATCGCCGCCTGATCGAACGCCAGCCCCAGCCCCGGCTTCGTCGGCGCCACACGCTGACCGCCGTCGACCACTTGCGTCTCCTCGAAGAGCCGGAGCGTCCACGGCATGTATTCCACAGTGAGGCCGTTGGTGATGGCCGCGATCAGGTGGACGTGGATCCCCGGGACCAGGTGGCTCACCACGGGCAGGTTGAAGGCCTTATCGGGCGGCGCCGCCCAGTCCCCTCTTCGGAACCGACGACCCGACGAGCCTCGACGACCACCACCCACCCCTCTCGTCCTCTCTCTCACCGAAAACCCGCGGGCAACCAGATAGCACCGCGAAGGTGGGTGAGTCAAGGCGGAAGTCGCCACGGGCGACGACGCCCCGCGCTCGCCCCGCAGCGGGGGCCGCTCCGCGCGGACGGGCGCGTTCTCGTCACGCTCACGGAGTGTAGATGGGATGAAGCGGCTGGCCTCTCGCTTGACGTGGTGGCATAGACTGCCCCACAAGAGCACCCCGCGGTCACCGCCGCAGAAAGGGAAAGGGAGAGGCCAGCCATGGACCATATTGGCATCGACGTGCACAAGAGGGAAAGCCAGATCTACATCCTCGCCGAGGGCGGTGAGGTCATCGAGCGGCGCATCCGCACCGAGGGCGAGCGCTTCGCCGCCGTGCTCGGGGCCCGGCCCCGCGCCCGGATGCTGATCGAGGCCTCGACCGACAGCGAATGGGTCGCCCGATGTCTCGAGGCCCTCGGCCACGAGGTCATCGTCGCGGACCCGAACTTCGCGCCCATGTATGCGACCCGCTCCCGCAAGGTGAAGACCGACCGGCGCGATGCCCGGGCCCTGGCCGAGGCGTGCCTGCTCGGCGCCTACCGCCCCGCCCATCGGCTCTCCGATCCCCAGCGCCACGTGCGGGGCCGCCTCGGGGTGCGGGACGCCCTGGTCCACACGCGCACGCGCTACATCTCGGTCATCCGGGCCCTGCTCCGCCAGCACGGCTACCGCGTCCCGTCCGGCAGTGCGAACAGTTTTATCGACCGCGTGCAGGGCCTGCCCCTGCCGGGCCGCTTGCGCTCGGTGGTCGCGCCGCTGCTCGCCGTCATGCGTCACCTCAACCAGCAGCTCGCGTACTCGGACGCGACGATCGAGCACCTCGCGGTCCAGGATCCCCGCGTGCGGCGGTTGCGCTCGGTTCCCAGCGTCGGCCCCGTCACCGCGGCTGCCTTCCTCGCCGCGGTCGACGACGCGCAGCGCTTCCGCCATGCGCATCAGCTCGAAGCCTACCTCGGCCTCGTGCCCCGCGAGTACAGCTCGGGCGAGACGCAGCACCGCGGCCCGATCACCAAGGCCGGGCACTCGCGCCCCCGCTGGCTGCTCATTCAAGCCGCGCACTCGATCCTGCGCCGGCAGCCCCCCGAGGCCGAGGCGCTCCGGACCTGGGCCCTGCGCATCGCCACACGCCGGGGTAAGCATGTCGCCGTCGTCGCGCTGGCCCGCCGCCTGGCCGGCATTCTCTATGCGCTCCTCCGGGATGGGACGGTGTATGCCCCCCGCCGCCCCGCGGCCCTTCCGGACTCCGTCGCCGCGCTGCACGCGTGAGGGCCGATGGGACTGACTGAACGGTGATGGTGTGGTGAGTCTCGTGGTCTCTCGCAGGTTCGACGGGTGGGTGAGCGCGAATGTTGGCTTGGCCGCTGCTGCAGGGCCGCTGCATAGATGGCGCCCCCACCCTTCGAATCCCCTCATGCGCCGGCGAGTACCCCTCGCCCTTGACGAGCGCGAATACAAGGCTGACGGAACCTCGCGAGACCGGAGTCCACTGCCCCATGACTCAGCCGTGACTATGTGAATCCAACACAAGGAGAGACACACCACGACTTGACACGGCCAGCCGCTTCATACAAGTCAACATCAAGGCCTTCCGGGCCCTCCGCGCCCTCGCGCCCCTTCCCTGCGCCTCCGTCCCCAGGCCCTCACGCCCCCAGCCCCGCACACCGCAGCCCCGCTGGAGCCGCAGGCACAGCCATCCGGCCAGCCCCCAATCGACTTCCCCGCTGCGCACGACAGGGCTAGAATCCCCATAGCGGTGGGAGCACTGCGGTTCAGTCCAACTGGTCCTATCCGCCGTGCACCCCCCTGGGCGGTGAGACTGCGCGCGTGGCACGGCGGATAAGACCTTATTCGTTAGACATCGGAAAGGAGGGAGCGGTGGACCTTCAGGCAGCTCTACCGCTGCTGCTTCCGAAGGCAATTGCGTGGGCAGAGGAGCAGGCTGAGCAGGCTGCCGCCGCGGGGCGACGTCTGGCGGCGCGCGAGCAAGAGATTGCGCGAAGCGTGGGAGTGGCCCAGCCTGAACGGGTTCGCGTGCTGCTGGTCGACGCGTGTCCTCTACCCGTCGAACCAACTCTGCGTGCTGCAGCATTGCAGGCGGGTCTCCTGGGGCCCGAGATGACCGGCCTGACACTAGGACACTCGGTCTTCATCTGCAGGGGGCACGACACTGCTCGCCTACTCAGTCACGAACTGCGTCACGTGTACCAATACGAGCAAGCTGGCTCCATCGCCTCTTTTCTCCCTGGCTATCTTCAAGAGGCGGTCCAACACGGCTACGCGAACACCAGCTTCGAGAGAGATGCCAGGGCTCACGAGCGCACAGATGTCTAACTTCACGCTCCAGCGGCTCGGGGCTCGCGTTGCTCGCCCCGCCCGCTGAGCGTGCTCGTTGAGCAGACGAAAGGGCGACCTGGCCGAGGGAGATCGATTGAAGACTCCTGGCGAGCACGACGTCGTGATCCGAGACCTGCGGATCCATCTCTGTGAAGCAGGTCACGGTCCGCTCGTATTGATGCTCCACGGCTTTCCGGAATTCTCCTACGAGTGGCGGCGCCAACTTCCGGTCATTGCCGCCGCAGGGTTCCGGGTGGTCGCCCCCGACCAGCGCGGGTACGCACTATCAGACAAGCCACGCCGACGCTGCGCCTACCGCGTCGAAGAACTGGCGGCCGACGTCGCCGCCCTGATCGAAACTTGCGGAGAGAAGAGCGCCACGGTCGTTGGCCACGATTGGGGCGGCATAGTCGCCTACTACACTGCGATGCTTCATCCCGACCGAGTGGACAAGCTCGTAATCCTCAACGCGCCTCACCCCGCGCAGTTTGACCGCGTGCTCCGCCGCAACCCCCGCCAACTGCTTCGTAGCTGGTACGGGGCGTTCTTCATGCTCCCAGTGATTCCCGAGCTTCTGTTTCGCGCAGGGCGGTGGTTCGCCATTCGCCGCATCCTGCAACGAGACGCCGCTGCCGGCGCCTTCACGAGCGAGGACATCGAGCGATATGTCGAAGCCTGGTCGCAGCCAGGCACAACGAAGGCAACCATCGATTGGTATCGGGCGCTGGCGTATCGACGACCCGGCTCCCTGCGTCACCTGTGGCGCCCAGTCGACACGCCCACTCTGACTCTCTGGGGCGATCGCGACCGCTACCTCCTGCCAGAACTGGCCGAGCCGACGGCAGAATGGGTACCGAACCGGACCACCATCCGATTCCCCGAGGCGAGCCATTGGCTGCCGCATGACGAGCCGGATCGCGTCAGCGATGAGATCATCAAATTCATCAGGTGAGGTTTCGCGAAGACCGAGCTGAGCAAGATGACGTCAGGCGCCTAGTCGACATCAACGCCCTCCGCGCCCTCGCGCCCCTTCCCTGCGCCTCCGTCCCCAGGCCCTCACGCCCCCAGCCCCGCACACCGCAGCCCCGCTGGAGCCACAGGCACAGCGCACATGAGCCTCAGGGCGCGCCGACCGCGCCCGCCCGGCTGTGAGCGGGACACTAGGCGCGCAAACCATCGCTGTCAAGCGGCAGATGAACCGCCCGGCCCAGCAGGAATGACGCCTCGCGGCCGAGGCACGACGGCGCCCGCCGGGCCCCTCGAGGATCAGATCAGGGCGCGACGCCGCGAGACTCGGGCGGGGCGGGGCCAGGGCTCGGCCCTGACGGGGCCATCCCCAGGTGCGCGAGGAGCTTCCCGATGACGACGGGATCCTGCAGCGTGGCGATCAGGCGCAGCCGACCCCCACACTGCGGGCACTCCAGAACATCAATCGCGAAGGATCACCTTTCATACTGCACCTCCTACAGGGGAGCTGTCCTTGGCACCCGGCGCAGCGTGTTCGCTTGGAGGCCTGCCGTCGGATGGACGGTCTTGCTGGGGAGCATACAGCCACTGGCCCATCTCGTTGCAGATCCGCGCCTCGAGGCGTCCCTCGTGACGCCACCGGCCGATGGTCGTCCGCCGGACGCCGAGCGCCTAGCCCCCTCGGGCCCCGAGAGCTTGACAGAAGGGGCCAGACTCGGACGCCAGCCGCCCCAGGAGCCCCGATGGCACAGCCATCCGCAGACCGCCATCGTCGCCTTGAAGGCTAGGCCGAAGCGGGCCGAGGCACGGTTCGACCACGACGGGTCCGCATCACCGCGCAGCCGCGCGGACGACCTCGAAGAGCTCCATGGCCCCGTCCTTCCCCTTCAGCCGGACCGGTCCGAGCGGCCGGACCTCGATGCCCGGCGGAAGCTCGATCCGCGTGAGAAGTGCAGCGGTGACGACAAGACCCATGTTGCGTGCCTTCGCCTCCGCCTGCGCGCGCGATGCGGTGTTGACCACGTCGCCCACGAAGACGATCTGCTTCCTGCGGTCACCGATCTCGCCCGCGACGACGCGCCCGGCGTGGATCCCGGTGCGGAACGACGGCGCCAAGCCGTACGCCTGCTCGTAGCGGCTGCGCCCCCGCTCGATCGCATCAATGAGCGCGAAGTGGCAGGCAACGCAGCGCCCGTTCGAGCGCGCGTCGGCGAACGGCCACGTCACGACGACCTCGTCGCCGATGTACTGGTAGACATCGCCTTCGTACTCGAGCAGCGGGTCTTCGAGGTCCTCGATGAAATCGCGCAGGAACGCGTGATAGCGCAGGTGCCCGATGTGCTCGGCAATCGTGGTCGAGCCCACGAGATCGAGGAAAAGGAAGATGCGCTCCTCCTCGAACGGGCGATGGTAGCGACCCGAGAACAGATTCCCCAGCACCCGCGGGCCGAACAGGCGGACGAGGGCGAACACGCAGCTTCCGGCGAGGAGGCCCATGAACGTGATACCGAGCGTCGGAAGAATCATCGGCCGCTGCAGGCTCCACGAAATCCAGGGATTGAACGCCGCCGACACCGCGAGGTACACGCCGGTGGCCAGTGGGGAATACAGTGCGGCGCGCACGAGGACCGCACGGCCGACGGACAGGCGCCGCCAGAGCCGGCGCAGCACGATCTGCTCGAGCCCGCCGGCGCTCACGGCAATCGTCACCCCGAGCACCGACCCTTTAAGGACGCCAACCACAAGGTATTCCGGACCCAGGCTCGCGCCTCGAGCGAGTCCGATGCAGGCGCCCACGAGCATCCCGCCGACAGCCAGCCATCCGATCAGCTGCACACCAGCGCGGACGCGGGCCGCACTGTGCGCAGGGGTGCGGGGCGAAGACATTCGCTGTATCCCGCCTACCGCGGCTCGGCGCGGAGCGTAGGCAACTCTAGCACCCTCCAGCGGCGGCCGCCCCGTCCGTGGCAACCTTGATCACTCTGACAGCTCCCGCACGATTACCGCCTCACTCAACCTGCACTGCATTCTGCACGCGCCCGCGGGCGCGTGACCGACTTGCCGCCACATCGGCTCATGTCAAGCGCTTCAAGACCACATCTGCCCATCGACTCACAGGCGCCATTGATAACGCAAAAAGCGTCACAGCGAGCCACCAGAAGAAGCGCCGATGGCGAATGACGCCCATCTCGGCCAGCACACGTACAGGCCTCTCCACCCATTCCCAAGCGATTCGGTGGGCCAAGAGGATCACCGTCCAGATAACAATCGCTAGAACAGGCGCCAACCCAACGAGCAGCATCGGCATGTTAAACGAGATTAACAACAACCGCTCTTCACCAGAATCTGTAGCCGGGCCTGTGTTCATGCGGCCTGACGGAGGCGGCGCGTGGCGGTGGCCTTCTGGACCTTGAGCAGAAGGTACTCGTGGTCGCGGTAGCCCCGGCCCCGGCGCAGCATTGCCCGGATGTTGCCGTTGATTGCTTCGACTTTCCCGAAGGGGACCTTCTCGTGGCAGTAGTTCAAGATGCCGTCCAGATGTCGCGTCAGCATCCGGCCGAGCTTCTGGAAGGCCGGCAACCGCTGCCAGCGGAGGGCCAGGAGCCAGTTGGTGAGGAACCGGCGGGCCGCCCCCTCGTAGGTGTAGGTCCAGAGGTGGACCAGCTGCTCCTTGAGCACGTAGGCCTTGGCCAAGCGGCGGTTGAGAGCGAAGAGGTCGTTGAGGGTCTGACGCTCCTCCCAGTCCAGATTCGCCCAGCGCCGCAGCAGCAGCCAGCGCTTGCCCCGGATGAGCCCGCGGGCCTCGGCCCCTTGCCGGAAGAACTCCGCCCGGCGGGTCTCGTCGAGGGCCTCACTGGCATGGCGCAGGACATGGAACTTGTCGTAGACGAGCCGGGCGTGGGGCAGATGCGCCTGCAGGCTGAGCCGGAAGGGCTCCCACATGTCCACGCACACGGCCCGCACCGCCCGCCAGCGCCGGGGCGGCAGCGCCTCGGCGAAGAAGCGGTCGAGGGTCTCGCGCTTGCGCTCGAGCCCCACCCAGAGCGGCTCCCCGGTCTCCAGGTCACTGACCACCGTGAGGAACTTGACGGTCTTGCCCAGGAAGATCTCGTCGACCCCCAGGTAGCGCAGCGGGCGGCGCGGCCGGCTGGCTGCCCAGCGCCGCAGCACCCGCTTGTCCATGCGGCGGACCGTCTCTGGGGGCAGGCCCCACTGGGCGGCCACCCGGCTCACGGGGGCCGCTTCACAGCCCTGGGCCACCGCGGCCTCCAACCGCGCCGTGTAGTGGGCTTTGCCGCCCACGAACGGCAGCTGCTCGGTCCGCACCCCGCACTGGCGACACCGCACGCGATGGACCTCCACCCGCAGCCACACCTGCCAGGTCCCCCAGGGCAGGTCCCGGATCCGGCGCTCCGTCCAACTGTGGATCTCGTGGCGGGAGATCCCGCAGCTCCCACAGCGGTAGGCCGGCGCGCCCCCGGTCTGCCGGATCGACAGGGTCAACGTGTTGGCGGCTTCGTCGGCCTCCCAGGCATAGACCCCATAGCCCGGCAAGCGCAGAATGCGTGCTACGATCTCCTCGGGCATCGGCTCCCTCCTGTCCGTGATGGCGAGTCACGTCAGGAGTTCTACCAGTTCCGGAGCCGATGCTCCCTACC
>MGBV01000297.1 GCA_001788415.1 Candidatus Rokubacteria bacterium GWC2_70_16
CGACCTCATCGACGGGATTCCCAAGACCATCGTCGTCACCGACGAGGAGATCCGCGAGGCGCTCCGGGAGCCCGTCATGGCCATCGTGGACATCGTGCGCACCTGTCTCGAGCGGACACCGCCGGAGCTGGCGGCGGACATCGTGGACAAGGGCATCGTGCTGACAGGCGGCGGGGCGCTCCTCCGCGGCTTGGATCTGCTGCTGCGCCAGGAGACCGATCTCCCCATCACCGTCGGCGACGACCCACTGTCCTGCGTGGCGCTCGGCACCGGCAAGGTCCTGGACGAACTGAATCTCCTCAAGAAGGTGGCGATCCCCGCCTAGCTCGCCCCCGAAACCGGGCGAGCCGGGCACCGCCGCCCCGGGTGCCGTCGGTGAGATTTCGCAGGTACGCGCTCCTGATGTCGGTGGTGCTGGTCTGCCTGCTGCTCCTCACGCTCCAGACGCGGGGAGGCGGCACGGGGCGGGCGGCCGACGTCGTGTCCGGCCTCGCGACGCCCGCGCAGGCCGTGCTCGCCAAGGCGCACCGCGGGGCGCTGTCCCTCTGGGCCGGCTACCGCGAGTGGAAGTCGGCGTGGAGCGAGAACCTCGTCCTGCGCGCCGAGAACGAGCGCCTGCGCGTCCAGTCGCTGCAGGTGGGCGAGGCGCAGGCGGAGAACTCGCGGCTGCGCCGGCTCCTGGCGCTGCGCGAGCGGCTGCCGCTGTCCACCCTGGCGGGCGAGGTGATCGGGCGCGAGAGCGGTGGCTGGGTGCGGGCGCTCACGGTGAACCGCGGAGTCGGAGACGGCATCACCACCCAGACGCCGGTCATCGTGCCCGATGGGCTCGTGGGGCGGGTGGTCCGCGTGCGCCTGGGCGCCTCGGTGGTCCAGCTCCTGACCGACCCGGCCTCCGTGGTCGGGGCCGTCGTCCAGCGGACCCGAACCTCCGGGCTCGTCGAGGGCGAGCCGGGCGGGACGCTCCGCTTCAAGTTCATGGCGCGGGAGGGCGCGGGCATTCTCCCCGGAGACCTCATCGTCACCTCGGGCCAGGGCCACGTCTTCCCCAAGGGACTCCCCGTGGGGCGCGTGGTGGCCATCGAGGACAAGGGGTCCGCGCTCTTCCACTTCGCGGTGCTCGCTCCGGCGGCGGACTTCGCCAGGGTCGAGGAGGTGCTGCTCCTGACCGGCCAGACGCCGAGGGACCTGGCGGCGCTCTTCCAGAAGGACGGCTAGTGCCGGGCCAATTAACTTCGCCATACTTCGTTCTCGGTCGGCGCGGGCGCTCAACGTACACGCACGTACGCCTCGCGCCCGCCGCTTCCGCTTGTCTCACCATGTCCGCTCGCCTCGCCTCGCGGCTGCGGCTCGCACGGCATCCCTCGGGCCTCGTCTGGCTCGTTACTTGGCCCGGCACGGTGCGACCGGGCGCGTGGAATGGGCGCACTTCGTTGGAGGCGCACGAGTGAGGCTCGGGCTCGTGCTCATGATCCTGGGCGGCAGCGTGGCGCAGACGAGCGTGGTCCAGGCCCTCTCCGTGGGCGGGGCCATCCCCGACCTGCCGTTCGTCGTCATGGTGTTCCTGGCGCTGCGCCGCGGGCCCGAGGTGGGCTGCCTGACGGGCTTCCTCGCAGGCCTGCTGCAGGACGCGACGGGCGGCGGCCTCGTGGGCGTCCAGGCGCTCACCAAGGCGCTGGCGGGATTCGTCCTGGGCCTGGCAGGCGGCCGGCTGCAGGTCGGAAGCCCGCTCGTCCAGGTGCCGGGGCTCGTGCTCCTCACCGTGGGAGAGGGGCTCCTGCGCTTCGGGCTGCTCCAGCTCTTCCACTACCCCGCAAGCCTCTCGGCGGTGATGGCCGACGTGATCGCGCCCCAGGCGCTGTACAACGGCGCCCTCGGGGCGGCGTGCCTCGTGGCCGTCGGCCTCGCCGAGGCGGCGCGCGCGCGGACGTCGTGGAGATGAGCGCGTGGAGATGAGGGCGGCTCCGGGCGCCCGGCGCGAGGCGTGGAGCCGCCGCGTGCTGGCCATGACGCTCGTCGTGGCCGCGGGCTTCGTCTGCGTCCTCGGGCAGCTCTGGTACCTCCAGGTGCTCGAGGGCGCGCGCTTCCGCGAGATGTCGGAGCGGAACCGCATCCGCGTCCGGCCCGTGGCCGCGCCGCGCGGCATCCTCTACGATCGCCACGGGCTCGCGCTGGTGGACAACCGCCCGGCCTTCACGGTCTCGCTCATCCCGCGGGAGATGGAGGACCGGGACTCGGTGCTGGCGCGCCTGTCCATCCTCCTCAAGGTCCCCCTCGCCGAGCTGCAGGAGATGCTGGCGCGCGTCCCGGCCGACTCGCTGCGGCCCGTGCGCGTCCGGCGGGATCTCTCGCTGGAGGACGTGGCGCGGGTCGAGGAGTGGAAGCTCGAGCTGCCGGGCGTGGTCGTGGAGGTCGAGCCCCAGCGCGTCTACCCCACGAGCACCTTCGCCGCTCACCTGCTCGGCTACGTGCGGGAGGTGACCGAGGAGCAGACGCGGCAGGGGCGCTACCGGCGCGGGGACATGATCGGCCAAGTCGGGCTCGAGCGGCTGCTGGACGAGCACCTGCGCGGGCGGGACGGCGGCGAGCGGATCGAGGTGGACGCCCTCGGCCGGCCCGTTCAGGTCATGCAGCGCGAGGAGCCACGCCCCGGGGCCCAGGTGGTCACCACGCTGGACCGCCGGATCCAGGAGGCGGCCGAGGCGGCCCTGGCGGGCCGCGCGGGCTCCGTGGTCGTCATGGACCCGCGCAGCGGCGACATCCTTGCCATGACCTCGAGCCCGGCCTTCAGCCTCGACCGGTTCGCCGGCAACCTCGATCGCGAGGCCTGGCTCGCGCTGGTGAAGGATCCGACTCACCCGCTGCTGAACCGCGCGCTGCAGAGCCAGTATGCCCCGGGCTCGGTGTTCAAGATCGTGGTGGCGGCAGCCGGACTCCAGGAGGGGTCGCTCACTCCCATGGACCGGACGTACTGCAACGGTGAGTTCCGGCTCGGGGCGTGGACCTTCAAGGACTGGCACGAGGGCGGCCATGGGCACATGGACCTGCGCTCGGCCATCGTGCAGTCGTGCAACGTCTTCTTCTACCAGGCCGGCCTCAAGGTGGGGGCGGAGGCCATCGCGCGCTACGCCCGGGCCTTCGGGCTCGGCGCGCCCTCCGGGATCGAGCTGGGCGGCGAGAAGCCGGGGCTCGTCCCCTCACCGGCATTGAAGCGGCGCCAGGGCCGCCCCTGGCACGGGGGGGACACGGTCAACATGTCCATCGGCCAGGGGCAGCTGCTGGTCACCCCGCTCCAGGTGGCGCGGATGATGGCCGCCGTCGCCAACGGCGGGATCCTCTGGAAGCCGCGCCTGATCCAGCGCGTGGAGCGGGCCGACGGCACGCTGGCCTACTCCGAGGCGAGCCGGATGACCGGACAGGTGGATCTCTCGCCCGTGGTGTGGGCCTTCCTGCGCGACGCCCTCCGCCGGGTGGTCAGCGAGGGCACCGGGCACGCGGCCCGGCTGCCGGGCATCGAGGTGGCGGGCAAGACGGGCACGGCGCAGAGCGTCGCGCACAGCGACAGCGCCCGCGGCCAGGACCACGCGTGGTTCGCCTCCTTCGCGCCGGCCGCCGACCCGCAGGTCGTGGTCGTCGTCCTGGTGGAGCGGGGGGGCAAGGGGGGACAGGTCGCCGCGCCCATCGCGCGCGCGATCTACCGGGCCATCTTCCTCGAGAAGGTGGCCATGGCGTTCGCTGGAACGGAATCGTGATCTTCAGGATCGATCGCCGTCTGCTCCAGAACGTGGACTGGACGCTCCTGGCCGCGGCGGGGGCGATCGTCACCCTCAGCATCCTGTCGCTCTGGAGCCTCGCCTGGGGGGGCGGCTCGGGAATCGCGCTCCGCCAGCTCTGGTGGGTGGGCGTGGGGCTCGGCGCCCTCGTCGTGGTGGCGAGCCTGGACTACCGCACGCTCGTCCGCGCCGCGCCTGTCCTCTATGTGGCGGGGCTCGGCCTGCTCGTGGCCGTGTTCACCCTGGGCCGGACGGTCTCGGGCGCCCGCCGCTGGCTCCACGTGGGCCCGGTCACCGTCCAGCCCTCGGAGCTCTTCAAGCTGATCTTCGTGCTCGCACTGGCCTGGGCGCTGACCTCCCGGTGGGCGCGGCCGCTCTCGCGCGCGACGCTCGGATGGACGGCGGGCCTCGCGGCGGTCCCGTTCCTCCTGGTCGTGCGGCAGCCCGACCTGGGGACGGCCGTGGTGCTCCTGCCGGTGCTGGCCGCCGTGCTCCTGGGGGTGGGGCTGCGGCTCAAGGTCCTGGCGGGGTTCGCCCTCGGGGCGGTGGCGGCCATGCCGCTCGGGTGGCTCCTGCTCAGGGCGTACCAGCGGGAGCGGCTGCTCGTCTATCTGGACCCGTTCCGCGATCCGCTCGGGACGGCGTACAACGTGATCCAGGCCAAGATCGCCATCGGTTCCGGCCAGCTCCTGGGCAAGGGCGTCAGCGGCGCCACGCAGAGCCGGCTTGCCTTCCTCCCGGAGCGCCATACGGATTTCATCTTCGCCGTGTTCGCCGAGATGTGGGGGTTCGTGGGGTGCCTCGTCCTGATCCTGGCGTACGGGCTCCTGGTGCTCCGGGGGTTCGAGATCGCCGCCGGCGCGCGGGAGCCCCGGGGGCGCCTCGTCGCCCTCGGCGTGACCGCGCTCTTCGCCACCCAGACGCTGATCAACCTGGGCATGGTGACGGGGCTGCTTCCCGTGGTGGGGATCCCGCTCCCGTTCATGAGCTACGGAGGGTCCTCCATGGTCGTCTCGCTCATGGCGCTGGGGCTCCTGCTCTCCGTGCGAATGCGGCAGTTCCAGTAACCGCTGGGTTACCGCCGGGGGGGCGCCCCCCGGATCGAGGACTGCCGTGGGGAAACGGATCGTCGTCAACGCCGGCGTGACCGAGACGCGGCTCGCCGTGCAGGATGGCAACCAGCTCGCCGAGCTGTACGTGGAGCGCGCCCGGCGGCGCTCCATCGTCGGCAACATCTACAAGGGCGTCGTCACCAACGTCCTGCCGGGCATGCAGGCCGCCTTCGTGGACATCGGGCTCGCCAAGGACGCGTTCCTCTACGTGGGGGACTACACCGCGAACCTCGGCGAGGATGACGGCGCCGTCCTCCGGGAGGGGGACGAGGAGGTGCCCGACGAGGATCCGGGCGAGGGCGGGCCGGAGGCGCGCGCCGCGGTGTCCGCCCCGCCCATCGAGGAGGTGCTCGGCCGGGGCCAGGAGATCCTCGTCCAGGTGTCCAAGGAGTCCCTCGGCACCAAGGGGGCGCGCATCACGTCCTTCATCTCCCTGCCCGGCCGCTACATCGTCTACATGCCGCAGTCCCGCCACGTGGGCGTCTCCCGCCGCATCAACGACGAGCAGGAGCGGGATCGCCTCCGCGCGATCGTCAAGGGGCTGCGGCCGGCAGGCGGCGGCTTCATCGTCCGCACCGTGGCCGAGGGCAAGGGCGAGCCGGAGATGACGGCGGACATCGAGTTCCTGAGCCGCCTGTGGACCCAGATCCAGGGGCGCTTCGAGGCCGCCCAGGCGCCGTCGCTCCTCCACGAGGAGATGGACCTCACCTTCCGCGTGGTGCGGGACCTGTTCTCGCCCGAGGTGGAGGAGTTCCTGGTGGACACCCCCGAGGCCTACGAGAAGTGCCTCCAGTTCGCGACCTCCCTGGTGCCGCAGCTCGCCTCGCGCGTGAAGCGCTGGGAGGATCGGCGGCCCATCTTCGAGGCCACCGGCGTCGAGAAGGAGATCGAGAAGGCGCTCCGGCGTCGCGTCTGGCTCAAGTCCGGCGGCTACATCGTCATCGACCACACCGAGGCGCTGGTCGCCATCGACGTCAACACGGGCAAGTACGTGGGCAAGCGCGACTTCGAGGAGACCGTGCTCAAGATCAACCTCGAGGCCGTCACCGAGGTCGTGCGCCAGATCCGGCTGCGGGATCTCGGCGGCATCATCATCATCGACTTCATCGACATGGAACGGGCCGAGCACCGGGAGCAGGTCTCCCGGGCGCTGCGGAAGGCGCTGACGGAGGACAAGGCGCGCACCAACGTGCTCGAGATCTCCGAGCTGGGCATCGTGGAGATGACGCGCAAGCGCGTCCGGCAGGGGCTGCAGTCCATGTTCTGCGCGCCGTGCCCCACGTGCAAGGGGAGCGGCGTGGTGAAGTCGGACGCCACGCTGGCCGCGGAGATCTTCCGGAAGATCCAGGCCGAGGCCCCTGAGGCGGCCGGCCAGGAGATCGTGGTCCGCGCGCACCCGGAGATGGCCCACTACCTCGACGTGACGGAGCGCGACGGCCTCGACCGCCTGCAGGCCCTCACCGGCAAGAAGCTCGCCGTGCAGCCGGTGGCCGCCTTCCAGCGCGACGAGTACGATCTCGGCTTCCGCTAGCCGGAGGAGCCCATGAGCCGCCCGTCGCGGATCAGCCGCGCCAAGATCATCGAGCAGCTCCGGCTCGCCGCGCGGAAGGGGGACCGCACCGCGCTGGCCCTGGCCTGCGACCAGATGAAGACGCTCGCCTACTCCCCCCGCTACTGGGAGAGGTACCTGGAGCTCCTGGCCAACCCGCTGGCGCGGCTGGTGGACCTCCTGCTCATCAAGCAGGGGGAGAAGATCGCCCGCCAGAAGGGGTGGACGCGCCCCAGGCGCGCGCGCCGCGCCGAGCCCGGGAAGGGCACGAGCGGGCGCCAGCGGGAGGCGGCCCGCCCGGCTCGCCGCCGGCGCCCCGCTCCCGCGCCGGCCGCCATGCAGCAGTCGCTGTTCCCCGACCTCCCGGCCTGAATCCCCTCCTTCCGGCGCCGCGTCCGAGGGCGTGGTAGACTACCCCGGTAGGGTATATGCGATGACGCGACCGGGGCGGATCTCAGTGCCCACACGTGACCTGGAGACACGCGCGATGATCGACGAGGACACGAAGGCGAAGACCCTGGGGCGGCTCCGACGCATCGAGGGCCAGGTCCAGGGCATCCAGCGCATGCTGGAGGAGGACAAGTACTGTGTCGACATCCTCCTGCAGCTCTCGGCGGTGCAGGGGGCCGTCGAGCAGGTGCAGAAGCTCGTCCTGGGGCACCACATCGCCTCCTGCGTCACCGAGGCCATCCGCTCCGGGAATGCGCGGGACCGGCAGAAGAAGATGGACGAGCTGCTCGACGTCTTCTCCCGCTTCGGCGGCCGGTAGGGGGAGGGCGGACCCATGCCCGAGACAGCCACGCGTCTCGACTTCCCCGTGAAGGGCATGCACTGCGCCGCCTGCGTCGGCAAGGTCGAGGGCGCCCTCCTCGGCGTGCCCGGCGTGAGCCGCGCGGCGGTGAACCTCGCCACGGAGCGCGCCACCGTCTGGCTCGATCCCGCCCAGGTCGCCCTCCCCGACCTCCGGGCGGCCGTGGACGCGGCCGGCTACACGGTGCCCGAGGACATCGCCGTCACGCCCGAGACGGCCGACCGGGAGCGGGCGGAGCGTCGCGCCGAGGATCGCCGCCTGCGCCTCAGATTCCTCGTGGGCGCCGTCCTCTCCGTGCCCGTCCTCCTCGGCAGCATGCATGAGCTCTTTCCCTGGGCCCCCGCCGTCCTGCGCGAGCCCTGGGTGCTCTTCGCGCTCACGACGCCGGTCCAGTTCTGGGTGGGCTGGCAGTTCCACGCCGCCTTCCTCCGCGAGCTCTGGCACCGGACCGCGAGCATGAACACCCTCGTCTCCATCGGGACCAGCGCCGCCTACTTCTTCAGCGTGGCGGTGACGCTCTGGCCCCACACCTTCATGGCCACGGGCGCCATGCCGTACTACGAGGCCTCGGCGCTGCTGGTGACCTTCCTCATCCTCGGCCGCTGGCTCGAGGCGCGCGCGCGCGGCGGCACCTCGGAGGCCATCCGCCGGCTCATGGCGCTCCGGCCGCGCACCGCGCGCGTGCTGCGCGACGGGCGGGAAGAGGACATGGCGATCAGCGACGTCGTGGTGGGCGACCTCCTGCGGGTGCGGCCGGGCGAGCGCATCGCCGTGGACGGCGAGGTGGTGGAGGGCGCTTCCACCGTGGACGAGTCCATGCTCACCGGCGAGAGCCTCCCCGTCGAGAAGGGCCCCGGGGCCTCGGTGGTGGGCGGCTCGGTCAACCGCACCGGGACCTTCACGTTCCGCGCGACGCGCGTGGGCGCCGACACGGTGCTGGCCCAGATCATCAGGCTCGTGGAGGAGGCGCAGGGCTCCAAGGCGCCCATCCAGCGGCTGGCCGATCGTGTGGCGGCGGTCTTCGTGCCGGTGATCCTGGCCATCGCCGCGCTCACGTTCGGGGTCTGGTGGATCTGGGGCCCGCCCCCCGCCTTCTTCTACGCCCTGACCAACGCGGTGGGGGTGCTCGTCATCGCCTGCCCCTGCGCCATGGGGCTCGCCACGCCGACCGCGATCATGGTGGGCACCGGCAAGGGGGCGGAGCTGGGCGTGCTGATCAAGAGCGCCGAGGCGCTGGAGCAGCTCCACAAGGTGGGGGTCATCGTCTTCGACAAGACCGGCACGCTCACGGTGGGCCAGGCGGCCGTCACGGACCTGGTGCCCGCCGAGGGCGCCTCGGCCGACGAGCTGCTGGCGCTGGCGGCCGCGGCGGAGCAGGGCTCGGAGCATCCGCTGGGCGAGGCCATCGTGTCGGAGGCGAAGGCGCGGGGGCTCGCGCTGCCCCCCGTCACCGAGTTCCAGGCCGTCCCCGGGCATGGCGTGGACGCGCTGGCCGAGGACGGCCGCATCCTGCTCGGGAATGCGCGCCTCATGGCGGCGCGCGGGATCGAGGTGGGCCCGCTCGAGGCCCGCGCGCGGCAGCTGGCCCAGGAAGGCAAGAGCGCGGTCTTCGTCGCCTTCGGAGGCGAGGCGCGGGGCCTGATCGCGGTGGCCGATGTGCTCAAGCCCGAGGCGCGGAGCGCCGTGGCGGCCCTCACGGCCCTGGGCCTCGAGGTGGTCATGCTCACGGGCGACACGCGGCTCACGGGAGAGGCCATCGCCCGCCAGGCGGGCATCGACCGCGTGCTCGCCGACATCCTACCGGACCAGAAGGCGGCCGAGATCAAGCGGCTCCAGCAGGGCGGGCGGCTGGTGGCGATGGTCGGCGACGGGATCAACGACGCCCCGGCGCTGGCCCAGGCCGACGTGGGCATCGCCATGGGATCTGGCACGGACGTCGCCATGGCAGCGGCGGATGTCACCCTCATGCGCGGCGACCTGCGCGGGGTGACCACCGCGGTGGCGCTCTCGCATCGGACGATCCGCATCATCCGGCAGAACCTCGGCTGGGCCTTCGGCTACAATCTGGTGCTGGTGCCTGTGGCGGCGGGCGTCCTCTACCCGGTGGCGGGCATCCTGCTGTCGCCCATCCTCGCGGGGGTGGCCATGGCGCTGTCGTCCGTGTCCGTCGTCGCCAACAGCCTGCGCTTGAAGGGAGGAACGCTCATGGCCAAGGATCCGGTGTGCAACATGGACGTGGACCCGAAGAAGGCCGCCGCCCAGACCAACTACAAGGGGCAGATGATCTACTTCTGCGCCGCGGGGTGCAAGGTCAAGTTCGACCAGAACCCCGAGAAGTACGTGCCCAGGTGAGGGGCGCGCCGATGATCGCCTCGCCCTATCTCGAGGGCCGCGACCGGTACGAGCGGGCGATGGAAGGCTGGGTGGACAACACCTCCGCTGATGCCTTCACCCACACGGTGCGGATCACGGACGACGACTTCGGCGTGGAGGTGCGCGCGGTGTGCACGCCGCCCCCGGGTTACGAGGTGCGCGAGGCGGCGGCGCGTGTCCTGGGCGGCGCCGCCGACCCGGCCATCGCGCGCGGCTTTCCGTCCCTGTCGGGCGCGCGCATGGTGGGGGGGTTCACGAAGCGACTGGTCGAGGTGACGGGCCCGCGGATCGGGGCCGGGCTCTTCGTGGACGCCGGCATCGAGATCGCCCGCCTGGCCCGCCAGGTGACGCAGCTGCCGGCCGCGGCCGTCGCCGAACTGCGCCCTGGCGATGCCCGGCGGTGCTGGGAGCTGGACACCAAGGGCTGGGCGGACCTGCCGGACTCGTGCTTCACCTACACGCGGGCGGGGCGGGCGCTCCTCGACACGCGCGAGGTGACCACGCCCATGGCCGCGCAGTTCTACAGCCCGCCGCCAGGGGCGCAGAAGGTCTTCCACCGGAGAAAGCGCTCGCGGCTGGTCCGCACGGGAACACGCCTCGACCTGTTCCACTCGATGCACGACAATTGCCACGGCTTCGACGTCCA
>MGBV01000298.1 GCA_001788415.1 Candidatus Rokubacteria bacterium GWC2_70_16
TTCCTGCGCTTCTGCCTGCCGCTGTTCCCGCAGGCGAGCCTGACCTTCGCGCCGTGGATCATCGCGCTCGCGATCGTCGGCATCATCTACGGCGCCTGGGTCTCCACCGTCCAGCCGGACATCAAGAAGCTCGTGGCGTACTCGAGCGTGAGCCACCTGGGCTTCGTGATGCTCGGGCTGTTCGTGTTCAACGCCCAGGGGCTGGTGGGCGGCATCATCCAGATGGTGAACCACGGCCTCAGCACGGGGGCGCTCTTCCTCCTGGTGGGCATGATCTACGAGCGGCGCCACACGCGGCTCATCGCGGACTTCGGCGGGCTGTGGAAGGTGATGCCCGCCTACAGCGCGCTCTTCCTGATCGTGGCGCTGTCCTCGCTGGGGCTGCCGGGGCTCAACGGCTTCGTGGGCGAGTTCCTGATCCTCGTGGGCGCCTTCCAGTGGAACGTGACGGTGGCGGCGCTGGCCACCACCGGCATCATCTTCACGGCGGTGTACCTGCTGTGGATGTACCAGCGCGTCGTCTTCGGCGAGGTGACGCGCGAGGAGAACCGGCGCCTGCCCGACCTCTCGGCGCGCGAGTGGGTCGTGCTGCTGCCGGTGCTGGCACTCATCGTGTGGATCGGCGTCTACCCGGCGCCCTTCACGGGCGTGACCGAGGCGAGCGTGCAGGCCCTCCTCGCCCAGGTGCAGGCCAAGGCCGCCGCCACCGCCGCCCTGGTGCCGCGGTGAGCCCGACCCTCGTCCTGCCCGTCATCAGCCTCCGCGCCATCGCGCCGGTCACGGTGGTGGCGGCGGCCGCCTGCCTCCTGCTGCTGCTCGATCTCCTGCCCCCGCGCGGCCGTAAGGACCACCTGGGGGTCGTGGGGCTGGCGGGCGTCGTCCTGTCCATGATCCTCACGCTGAGCCTCTGGGGGTCCGACGAGCGGGCGTTCAACGGCATGGTGCGGCTCGACGGCTTCGCCCTCTTCTTCAACCTCGTCATCGGCTTCGCCACCGGGCTCGTGCTGCTGCTCTCGCTCGACTACCTGCGGCGCCAGGGGATGGAGTCGGGCGAGTTCTACATCCTCGTGCTCTTCGCGGGCGTGGGCATGATGCTCATGGCGGCGGCCGGGGACCTCATCGTGGTCTTCCTGGGCCTCGAGATCATGTCGCTGTCGCTCTACGTCCTGGCCGGCTGGTTCGAGGGGCGGCTCGAGGCGGGCGAGGCCGCCATGAAGTACTTCCTCCTCGGCGCCTTCGCCTCAGGCTTCTTCCTCTACGGCATCGCGCTCATCTTCGGCGCCACGGGCTCCACGAACCTCGATCGCATCGGCGTGGCGGTGGCGGGGGGCGCCGCGCGCGACCCGCTGCTGCTGATCGGGCTCGGGCTCCTGGTGGTCGGCTTCGGCTTCAAGATCTCCGCGGTGCCCTTCCACATGTGGGCCGCCGACGTGTACCAGGGCGCGCCGACCTCCGTGACGGCGCTCATCGCCACCGGCTCCAAGGCGGCGGCCTTCGCCGCTCTCCTCCGCGTGCTGCTCTCCGCGCTGCGGCCGGCGCAGCCCGACTGGACGATGCTGATGTGGTGGCTCGCCGTGCTCAGCATGACGGTGGGCAACGTGGTCGCCCTCGCCCAGCAGAACATCAAGCGGATGCTCGCCTACTCCTCCATCGCGCACGTGGGCTACATCCTCGTGGGCGTGGTGGCGGGCGGGGCGCTGGGCGGGGGCAGCGTGCTCTTCTACCTGCTCGTCTACACCTTCACCACCGCGGGGGCCTTCGGCGTCCTCCTGCTCCTCGAGCGGCAGGGACGGGAGGCCGTGGACGTGAGCGACCTGGCGGGCCTCGCCACGCGGCACCCGGTGCTGGCGCTCACGTTCTCCGTGTTCCTGCTCTCGCTGATCGGCATCCCGCCCACGGCGGGCTTCGTCGGGAAGTTCTACCTCTTCGGGGCGGCCGTGCGGACCGGGTTCCTGTGGCTCGCCGTGATCGGCGTGCTCAATTCCGCCATCGCCGCCTACTACTACCTCCGGCTGATCGTCTACATGTACATGCGCGACCCCGAGGGCGCCCCGACCGTGCTGGTGCCGTCCTTCCCGGCGGGGCTCGCGCTGGCCGTCGCCCTCTGGGGCGTGGTGCAGCTCGGGGTGCTGCCCGCGCCCTTCCTCGATCTGGCCCAGGCGGCCCTCCTCCCGCTCCTCCGCTAGTGCCGGGCCGGCTGGCTTCGCGATACTTCGTTCTCGGTCGTCGCCAGCGCTCAACGTACACCCACGTACGCCTCGCGCTGGCTCCTCCCTCGGGCCTCGTCTGGCTCGCCATCCGTCCCGGCACTGAGCTGTGAGGCCGCGGTTTCCGTATCGGGGCTGGCTCTTCGACCTGGACGGGACGGTCTACCTCGGCGAGCGGCTCATCCCGGGGGCGGCGGAGGCCGTCGCCGCCCTCCGCGAGGCCGGCCGGCGCGTCGCCTTCCTCTCCAACAAGCCGCTCCAGACCCGCGCCGACTACGCCGCCAAGCTCTCCCGCCTGGGCGTCCCCGCCGCGGCCGACGACGTCATCAACTCCTCGCTGGTGCTGGCGCGCCACCTCCGCGGGCTCGACCCGGGGGCCGCGGTGTTCGTCATCGGCGAGCCGCCCATGATCGCCGAGATGCGGGCGCACGGCTTCGAGGTGCGGGAGGACGAGCGCGTGCGCTGGGTGGTGATCGCCTTCGACCGGACCTTCAGCTACGCGAAGCTCAACACGGCGCTCCAGGCGGTCCGGCGCGGCGCGCGGCTCATCGCCACCAACCCGGACCGCACCTGCCCCGTCGAGGGCGGGGAGATCCCCGACTGCGCGGGCATGATCGCCGCCGTGGAAGCCGTCACCGGGCACACGGTGGAGGCCGTGGTCGGCAAGCCGTCGCCGATCATCCTCGAGGTGGCGCTCGCCACCCTCGGCGTGCGGGCCGACGAGACGGTGATCGTCGGCGACCGCATCGAGACCGACATCACCATGGGCAAGCGCCTCGGGCTGGCGACGATTCTCGTGCTGAGCGGGATCACCCGCGCCGACGATCCCCGAATCGCCTCGCTCGCTCCCGACCACGTGATAGGATCGATCGCGGAGCTGATCGAGAGACCATGAGCAGGCTGGCGGGGCTCGACGGCATGGCGTTCGACGCCGTGGTGATCGGCGGCGGCATGGCCGGTGCGGGCGTCGCGCGCGACCTGGCGCTCCGCGGCGTCTCGGTGGCCCTCTTCGAGAAGGGCGACTTCTCCTCCGGCACCACCTCCAGGTCCTCCAAGCTGATCCACGGCGGCCTGCGCTACCTCGAGCTGGGCGACTTCCGGCTCGTCCGCGAGTCGCTGCGCGAGAAGAAGACGCTCGAACGCCTCGCGCCCCACCTGGTCCGCCCGCTGCCGTTCCTCGTCCCGATCTACCGGGGCGGCCCGCGCGGGCTGATCCGGGTGCGGATCGGGATGTGGCTCTACGATCTCCTGACCCCCGGCAAGAGCACCGACCGCTACCGGGTCATCCGCCAGGTGGACACCCTCGCGCTGGAGCCCTCCATCCGCGCCGAGGGCTTGCGCGGCGCGGGTTATTACTTCGACGACCTCCTGCTGTCCCCGGAGCGGCTGTGCCTCGAGAACGCGCTGTCCGCGGTGCGGCACGGCGCGCGGGCGCACAACTACTGCCAGGTCGAGGAGATGGGGCGCGGCGGGCGCGGCGTGGAGAGCGTGCGTGTCCGCGATCTGCTGTCGGGGCAGGTGCACACCGTGCGCGGCGCCGTGATCGTCAACTGCGCCGGCCCCTGGGTGGACCGCATCCGGGAGCTGGCCGGGATCGCCGAGGGGGGCTCGCGGATCCTGCGCACGACGAAGGGCATCCACTGCCTGCTGCCGCGGATGACGGACCGGGCCATCTATCTCTCCGGCGAGGACGAGCGGATGATCTTCGTGATCCCCTGGCGCGAGTTCACGCTGGTCGGCACGACGGACACCGACTTCGAGGGGGACCCGGACCGGCTCTGGGCCACCCGGGACGAGGTGACCTACCTCCTGGCGGCGGCGGAGCGCGCCCTGCCGGACCCGCGCGTCGCCTTCGACCGCGTCGTCTACACCTATTCCGGGGTCCGTCCGCTGTCGTGGGAGGAGGGCCTGCCCGAGTCGAAGGTGTCCCGGGAGCACCGGGTCGTCCTGGAGGGCCCCGAGGGCCGCTTCATGTCGGTCACGGGGACCAAGCTCACCTGCTTCCGGAGCCTCGCCGAGGAGGTGGGCGACCTCGTGATGGCCCGCCTCGGCCGCTCGCGACCGTCACGGTCGGCCGCGCTGGCGCTGGACGGGCTCGACGAGGAGGCCGGGAAGGTCGAGGCGCGCGTCTGGATGGACGTGTCGGAGGAGATGGCGGCCTCCGGCCTCTCGCGCGAGACCCTGCAGATCCTCGTGGAGACGTACGGCCGCGGCTACAGCCGCGTGATCGAGCTGGCCCGCAAGCTGCCCGACGGGACGGACCGGCTCTGCCCCCGGAACCCCGAGATCGTGGCGCAGCTCCACCAGGCCGTGCGCGAGGAGATGGCCGTGTCCCTCCAGGACGTGCTGCTGCGGCGGACGGGGATCGGGCTGAGCCTGTGCCAGGGGCTCGACTGCGCCGAGGCCATCGGCCGGCGGATGGCGGAGCTGTGCGGCTGGTCGCCCCGGCGGCTCGACGCGGAGCTGTCCGCCTACCGCCAGCACGTGGACCGGAGCCAGAGGTTCCGGACGCGCTGAGCCACCGCGGCGATTGCGCGTCCGGTCGATGCTGCATTAGAATACGCGCCGTACACGGCCGGTCGCCGAGGCCATCGACCCTCACACAGGACCGCACGGCAAGGGGGATCCCGGCATGAGCCGAAGACACGTCGTCCTCACTCTGGTCGCCGCCCTGGTCGCCGCCACGCTCCCCGGCGCCGTGGGCCCCACGGGCGCCCAGCAGCGCGTCCAGGTCGAGTTCTGGCACGGGCTGGCGCAGCCCCTGGGCGGTCTCCTGGAGAAGATCGTGGCGGACTTCAACGCCTCCCAGACCCAGTTCCAGGTCAATCCGAGCTTCAAGGGCTCGTACCCGGAGACCATGGTGGGGGCCATCGCGGCCTTCCGCGCCGGCAACGCGCCGCACATCGTGCAGATGTTCGAGGTCGGGACCGCGACCCTGATGGCGGCCCGCGGCGCGGTCAAGCCCGTCCACGAGCTGATGCAGGAAACGGGCGTGCCCTTCGATCCCGCCGCCTACGTGCCCGCCGTGCGCGGCTACTACAGCCTGCCCGACGGCCGCATGATGTCCATGCCGTTCAACAGCTCGACGGCCATCACGTTCTACAACAAGGACGCCTTCAAGAAGGCGGGGCTCGATCCGGCCAAGGCGCCGCCGACCTGGCCGGACCTCATGGACGCGGCGCGGAAGATCAAGGCGGCCGGCGCGGCGCGCTGCGCCTTCACCTTCGCCTGGCCCACCTGGACGCAGTTCGAGCAGTTCAGCGCGCTGCACGATGTGCCGCTGGCCACCAAGGCCAACGGCATGGCGGGCCTGGACGCCGAGCTCAAGATCAACAGCCCCCTGCACGTGCGCCACGTCCAGGC
The DNA here is from genome assembly GCA_001788415.1 of Candidatus Rokubacteria bacterium GWC2_70_16. Taxonomy (GTDB): domain Bacteria; phylum Methylomirabilota; class Methylomirabilia; order Rokubacteriales; family CSP1-6; genus UBA12499. The sequence continues at coordinate 5,571 of MGBV01000298.1, forward strand.
GCTGATGGACATGCTGAAGGACGGGACGTTCAAGTACGGCGGGCGCGACGCCGCGGGGGACGCCCTGTTCCCGTCCGGCGAGTGCGCGATCATCCACGCCTCCTCGGGCCTGCGGGCCCGGATCGCGCGCGAGGCGAAGTTCGAGTGGGGCGCGGCCATGCTCCCGTACTGGCCCGGCACCCCCGGCGCGCCGCGGAACTCGATCATCGGGGGGGCGAGCTTCTGGGTGATGACGGCTCCCAGCCGGAAGCCCGAAGAGTACAAGGCGGTGGCCGAGTTCTTCCGCTACATCAGCCGGCCCGAGGTGGTGGCGAAGTGGCACACGGATACCGGCTTCCTGCCCATCACCTTTGCGGGCTACGAGCGGGTCAAGGCGTCCGGGTACTACCAGCAGAACCCGGGGACGGACATCCCGTTCCTGCAGCTCACGCGCAGCCAGCCCAGCGAGAACTCGCGCGGCCTGCGGCTCGGCAACATGCCCGAGATCCGCAACATCATCCAGGAGGAGATCGAGAAGGCATTCCAGGGCCAGCAGACCGCCCAGCAGGCGCTCGACAGCGCCGTGCAGCGCGGCAACGCGGTCCTGCGGACCTTCGAGCGGGCCAACCGCTCCTAGCGGGGATCTTGCGCAGGCGGGTGGTCTTCGACAACAAGCTGCTGCCCTACCTCCTGCTGGCGCCCCAGGTCGCCATCACGCTGGTCTTCTTCTTCTGGCCGGGGGGTCAGGCGGTGTACCAGTCGTTCCTGCTCCAGGATGCCTTCGGGCTCCGCCAGACGTTCGTGTGGTTCGAGAACTTCCGGACGGTGCTGTCGGACCCCCTCTATCTCGACTCGGGCGGGCGGACGCTCCTCTTCAGCGCCTCCGTCACCGGGCTGTCCATGAGCGCCGGCCTCCTCCTCGCCGTGATGGCCGACCGTCACATCCGCGGCGCCACCGCCTACAAGACGCTGCTCATGTGGCCCTATGCCGTGGCGCCGGCGGTGGCCGCCGTGCTGTGGCTGTTCATCTTCCACCCGTCCATCGGGGTGCTCGGCCAGGGACTGCGCCGGCTGGGCGTGCCCTGGGACTACAAGCTCAACGGCGCCCAGGCCATGCTCCTCGTCATCCTCGCCGCCGCCTGGAAGCAGGTCAGCTACAACTTCCTCTTCTTCCTCGCTGGCCTGCAGTCGATCCAGAAGGCGGTGCTCGAGGCGGCCGCCATCGACGGCGCCGGCCCCTCGCGGCGCTTCTGGCGCATCGTCTTCCCCCTCCTCTCGCCCACCACTTTCTTCCTCCTGGTGGTGAACATCGTCTACGCTTTCTTCGACACCTTCGGTGTCATCCACGCGCTGACCGGTGGCGGGCCCGGGAAGGCCACCGAGACGCTGATCTACAAGGTGTACGTGGACGGGATCATCAACCTCGACCTGGGCGGCTCCTCCGCGCAGTCCGTCATCCTGCTGATCGTGGTGATGGCCCTCACCGCCGTCCAGTTCCGCTACATCGAGCGCCGGGTGCACTACGGATGATCGAGAGCCGCTCGGGCACGGCGTGGCTGACACACCTGGTCCTGGCCGCGGGCGTGGTGGCCTTCGCCTTCCCGATCTACATGGCCGTGATCGGCTCGACCCACGACGCCGCCACCATCGGGCGCGGGAGCCTCCCCCTCTACCCCGGGGGACTGGCCGCCGACAACTACGCGCAGGCGTGGAGCGAGGGCAGCGGGCTCCGGGTCAAGGGCGTGCCGGTGGCGCGGATGATGCTCAACAGCCTCGTGATGGCCATCGTCATCGCTCTCGGCAAGATCGCGGTGTCCATCCTCTCCGCCTACGCGGTGGCGTTCTTTCACTTCCCCCTGCGGATGTTCTTCTTCTGGATGATCTTCGTCACCCTCATGCTGCCGGTGGAGGTGCGGATCATCCCGACGTTCAAGGTCGTGTCCGACCTGGGGATGATCAACACCTTCGCCGGCCTCACCATCCCGCTGATCGCCTCCGCCACGGCCACGCTTCTGTTCCGGCAGTTCTTCATGACCGTGCCCGATGCGCTCGTCGAGGCGGCGAAGATCGACGGCGCCGGGCCCCTGCGGTTCCTGAAGGAGATCCTGATTCCGCTCTCGCGGACCAACATCGCGGCGCTCTTCGTGATCCTCTTCATCTACGGCTGGAACCAGTACCTGTGGCCGCTCCTGATCACCACGAGCCGCAGCATGGACACCATCGTCATCGGCATCACGAAGATGATCGGCACGGGCGACGCGCAGACCGACTGGAACCTCATCATGGCCACGGCCGTGCTGGCGATGCTCCCGCCCGTGGCGGTGGTGGTCCTGATGCAGCGTTGGTTCGTGAAGGGCCTGGTGGAGTCGGAGAAGTGAGATCTCCCGGGTGGCTGGCCACGGGCCTCGGGCTCGTGGCTCTCGTGGCCGGCGCCGGTCCCGCCCGCGCCGCCGCGCCCGTCCTCTTCGCGGCGCACCGCGGGGGCTCCCTCCTCTGGCCCGAGAACAGCCTGCTCGCCTTCGGGAAGGCCGTGAGCCTGGGCGCGGACTTCCTCGAGTTCGACGTGCATCTGTCGAAGGACGGCGAGGCGGTGGTGATCCACGACGCGACGCTGGAGCGAACCACCACCGGGCGCGGGCCGGTCCGGGAGGGGACGCTGTCCGAGCTCAAGGGGGTCAGGCTCAGGGACAGCGCCGGCACGGTGACCGAGGAGACGGTGCCGACGCTGGAGGAGGTCGTGAGGCTGGCGGCGTCCGGGAAGCGCCAGGTGCTGCTCGAGATCAAGGTGGACGAGCGGAAGGAGCGCTACGCGGGCATCGAGGAGAAGGTGCTGGCCGTCCTGGACCGGCACGCCATGGCGCCGTCCGCCGTCATCATGGCCTTCGAGGCCGACACCTGGCGCCGGGTGCGGGCGCTCCGGCCCGACATCCGCACCGCGGCGCTCTACGCGCCGCGGATGGTGGCGGGCGGACCCTCGGGGCTGGTCGGGGTGATGGACGAGGTGAGGCAGGCCGGAGTCGCCTTCATCGGGCTCCATCAGGCCCTGGTCGATGCCCAGGCGGTGGCGCTCGCGCGCAAGATGGGACTCGGCCTCGGCGTCTGGACGGTGAACGAGCGCGAGGCCATGCGCCGCCTCATCGACCTGGGCGTGGGCATCATCATCACCGACCGCCCCGACTGGGCGAAAGACCTCCTCGCCCGATGAGCGCCGAAGGCGCGAAGAGGCCGAACCGCCACCCGATGGCATGCACATTCAGGCGACCTGAACAGAGCGCCGAAGGCGCGAAGAGGCCGAACCGCCACCCGATGTCCTCCACGTTCAAGCAACCTGAATGACCTCCCGGCGCTTCATCCTCGCGCTCGACCAGGGGACCACCGGCTCCACGGTCCTGGTGGTGGACCCCGAGGGGCAGATCCGCGGCCGCGGCTATGTCGAGCTGCCGCAGCACTACCCGCGGCCCGGCTGGGTCGAGCACGATCCCGAGGACATCTGGCGGACCACCGTCGAGGCCATCGGCCAGGCGCTCCACGCCGCGCGGATCTCGCCGGCCGAGGTGGCGGCGATCGGCATCACCAACCAGCGCGAGACCACCATTCTCTGGGAGCGCGGCTCCGGCCGGCCCATCCACCATGCCATCGTCTGGCAGTGCCGGCGGACGGCGGAGCTCTGCGACCGGCTCAAGGCCGACGGCGTCGAGGCGGAAGTCAGGCGCAAGACCGGGCTCGTCGTGGACGCCTACTTCTCCGGGACGAAGATCGCGTGGCTGCTGGACCACGTGGAGGGCGCGCGGGCCGGGGCCGAGCGCGGCGAGCTGGCCTTCGGCACGGTGGACTCGTGGCTGCTCTGGCGGCTCACGGGCGGCCGCGTCCACGCCACCGATCCCTCCAACGCCTCCCGCACGCTGTGCTTCGACATCCGGGCGCTGCGGTGGGACGAGGGGCTCGCCAAGATGCTCGGCGTCCCCATGCAGCTCTTCCCCGAGGTGCGGCCGTCGGCGGGCATCTTCGGGGACACGGCCGGGGGCGGGCCGCTCCCGGCGGGGATCCCGGTGGCGGGCATCGCCGGGGACCAGCAGGCCGCGCTCTTCGGCCAGGCCTGCCTCGAGCCGGGCATGGCCAAGAACACCTATGGCACGGGCTGCTTCCTGCTGCTGAACACCGGCGAGCGTCTCGTCGCCTCCGACCGCGGGCTGCTGACCACGGTGGCCTGGTCCATCGAGGCGCGCATCACCTACGCGCTGGAGGGCAGCGTGTTCATCGCGGGCGCGGCGGTGCAGTGGCTGCGCGACGGGCTCGGCATCATCGCCCGGGCCGGGGAGACCCAGGCGCTGGCGGAATCGGTGCCCGATACGGGCGGGGTCTATCTGGTACCGGCCTTCGTGGGGCTGGGCGCGCCGTACTGGGACCCGTACGCGCGGGGGACCATCGTCGGGCTCACGCGGGGAACGACGCGGGCGCACCTGGCCCGGGCGGCGCTGGAGGCCATCGCCTACCAGAGCCGGGATGTGCTGGACACCATGGCCCAGGAGGCGGGCGTGCCGATCCGGGCCCTCAGGGTGGACGGCGGCGCGGCGGCCAACGACTTCCTCTGCCAGTTCCAGGCGGACATGCTGGGTGTGGAGGTGCTACGGCCCTCGATCACCGAGACGACGGGCCTCGGCGCCGCCGGGCTGGCGGGCCTCGGGGCGGGGCTCT
>MGBV01000299.1:0-309 GCA_001788415.1 Candidatus Rokubacteria bacterium GWC2_70_16
CCGAGCCCCCTACGGCGGCGCAGCAGCGGGCCGATGCGCTGGCGCTGGTGGCGGAGACGGCGCTGCACCATGGGCTCGATCCCGGGGCTCCGGGGGAACGGTACCAGGTGGTGGTGCATGTCGATGCCCCGGTGCTGGCGGACCCGGATCAGCCCGGCCAGTCGGTGCTCGAGGACGGTTCACACGTTTCCGCGGAAACGTCGCGGCGCCTGGCCTGCGAGGCGAGCCGGGTGATGATGCGGCACGACGGGGAGGGGCGGCTCGTGGAGGGGGGGGCGCGGACGCGGACGATTCCGCCGGCGTTACGGC
>MGBV01000299.1:322-10974 GCA_001788415.1 Candidatus Rokubacteria bacterium GWC2_70_16
GGCTCCCGTTCGGCCAGGGGCATCATCTGCGCCACTGGGCAGAAGGGGGCCCGACGACGCTGTCGAACCTGGCTCTCCTCTGTCGCCGGCACCACCGCGCTGTCCACGAGGAGGGCTACGGGGTTTATCGAGAGTCCGACGGCGCGCTGCGCTTCCGAAGGCCGGACGGCCGGCCCTTGCCCGAGGTCCCGCCGCCGGGCGCGGTGCCGGCCGATCCGGTGCGCGCTCTCCGGGCGCGGCACGAGGCGCAGGGGCTCCTCCTCCACGCGCGGACGGGATGCCCGGGCTGGCTCGGGGAGCGCCTGGATGTGGGCTGGGCGATCGGTGTCCTGCATCCTCTGGCCACGCGAGTCGTGTGATCACATCACTATTACGTGAGGCGCGCTCCTGGAGTCGGGTTCGTGGGCCGCAGTGGGGTTGGCGGCGGCCGCGGGAGGGCGCCGCGCTACCGGGACGGGAAGACGAGGAATTGCAGCCCGAAGAGAATCAGGAGCGCCTCGATCAGCCGCAGGAACGTGCGCTCGCTCATCCGGTCGAGGATCCGGCGCCCCGCCCAGGCGCCGGCGATCATGACGACGCCGATGTAGAGCCCGGCCGCCACGGTGGGGCCCGTCATGAGGTCGTGCTTCTGGAAGACGACGCCCCGGGCCACGTACATGCCGACGGAGCAGAGGGCGTCGGTGGCGATGTAGGCGCCCTTGCGCAGGCCGTAGTTGAGGAAGAAGGGGCTCATGATCGGCCCCACCGCGCCCACCAATGAGGAGAGGCAGCCGAAGAGGCCGCCGACCAGCGGGAAGTGCCCGAGCCGGACCCGGACCCGATGGCCCGAGAGCCAGCGGCGCAGCGGCACGGCGGCCAGCATGAAGGTGCCGAGGATGCGGCTGATCCACTCGCCCTCGATCCGCGCGTAGAGCAGCGCCCCGCCGATCCCCGACGGGACGGCGCCCACCAGGAAGGCGGCCACGACGCGCCCGTCCACCTCGGTGCGGCTGAACCAGACACGCGCGCCGTTGCCCAGCAGCATGGCCACCGTGAGCACCGGCACCGTGGCCTTGATGCCCAGCGTCCAGGCGATGAGGGGCAGCATGATGACGCCGGCGCCGAAGCCGGCGACGCCTCCGATGGTGGAGGCCACGATGGCGCCAACGCCGAGGAGGAGCCAGCCCTCCAGGGAGGGCAACTGGGGGCTACCGCGGCTTCGGGAGCGGCATGAGCCCGTTGAGCGCGAGCCGGCCGCCGTCCACGTACACCGTGCTGCCCGTCATGTAGGAGGAGGCCTCCGAGGCGAGGAACACGGCCACCTCGGCGATCTCCCGCGGCTGGGCCACGCGCTGCATGGGGGTCCGCATGAAGACGGCCTGCCGCCAGGCCTTCTTCCCGAGGAGGTGGCGGGTGAGGCCGGTGACCACCGTGCCCGGGCCGATGGCGTTGACGCGGATCCCGTGGGGCGCCAGCGCGATGGCCATGGCCTTGGTGAGCTGGCGGACGCCGCCCTTGGAGGCCCCGTAGGCGGCGGACTCGGGCCGCACCACCTCCGCGTTCACCGAGGAGAGCGTGATGATGACGCCGCGGCGGCGTCTGACCATCCGGCGGGCGGCGGCCTGGGCCACCAGGAAGGTGCCCTTGAGGTTGGTGTCGAGGACCCGGTCCCAGGTCTCCTCGGTGAGCTCCAGGAAGGGGACGATGGGCTCGATGGCCGCGTTGGTCACGGCGATGTCGAGCCGCTTCCAGGCCCGATCCAGCGCGGCGAGGCCCGCGGCCACCGAGGCCGAGTCGGCCACGTCCATGGTGAGCGGCAGCGCCCGGCCGCGGCCGATGCGGCGCGCCGTGGCCGCGGCCGTCCTGCCGTCGATGTCCGCCACGGCGACGCGCGCGCCCTCGCGCGCGAAGGCCAGGGCGATGGCCTGTCCGATCCCGCGGCCCGCTCCGGTGACGAGGGCGACCTGATTCCTCAAGCGCATGGCCCGTGTTCCTCCCGGCGCATTATACTCGACGGGTGCCAGTCCCCCTCGCCGCCCTCGGCGCCCTCGTGGTCTCCCTCGACTCCTCCATCAACATCACGCTTCCCGCGCTGGCGGCCGCCTTCGGGACCGGGCCGGCGGGGATTCGCTGGGTCATCATCTGCTATGTCCTCACCTACGCGCTGACCTCGCTCGGCGCCGGGCTCCTGGCCGATCGCCTCGGCCCCGGCCGGGTCTTCGGCGCCGGGCTCTGGCTCTCCGGCGCGGCCTTCCTCGGCTACCTCGTCGTCGGGTCGTTCGGGGCCTTGCTCGTCGCCCGCGTGGTGCAGGGGGTGGGCGGCGGCCTCGTGTACGGCACGGCGCCGGCGCTGGTGACGCTGGCGCTGCCGCGCGAGCGTCACGGCCGGGGGCTCGGGCTCCTGGCGCTGGGGATGGGGGTGGGCTTCTCCGTGGGGCCCGCGCTCGGCGGTGTCCTCGTGGACGCCTTCGGCTGGCGGGCCGCGTTCCTCTTCCGCGCGCCGCTGGCGCTTGGCATCGCGGTGGCCGCGGCCTCCGCCCTGGGGCCCTCGCGCGGTGGCGGCGCCTGGCAGCTCCCGCCGAGGCAGGAGTGGCTCCGCTGGCCCGTGCTGCGCACGCTCGTGCTGGCCGCGCTGGCCAACTGGGCGCAGTTCGCCGTCTGGCTCCTGGCGCCGTTCTATCTCGTGGGCGTGCTGCGGCTCGCGCCGCGGGTCGGCGGCCTCCTGTTCATGCTCACGCCCCTGGGGACGGCGGCCATGGCGCCGCTGGCGGGCTGGCTCACCGACCGCGTCGGCAGTCGCTGGCCCGTCGTCGCGGGACTCCTCGCCGAGGCCGCGGGGCTCTTCGCCATCGGCCGCTTCTCCGAGGAGACGGCGCTCGGATGGGTCGCCGCGGGCCTCCTCCTCGTGGGGCTCGGGCTGGGTCTCTTCCAGGTGCCCAATCTCTCCCAGGCCATGGCCGCGTTCCCCCCGGCGCGGCAGGGAGTCGCCGGCGGACTCGCCTTCATGAGCCGGACCCTCGGCACGGTGCTCGGCGTCCAGGTCACGGCCACGGTGTTCGGCGCCCTCGAGGGCGCCCTCGGCTTCCCCGGTGCGTTCGGCGCGGCCTTCCTCGCCGCCGCCGTCGTGTGCACGCTCGCCGCGCTGATTGCCTTGCCCCCTCCCGGTGCGCGTGCTACAAGGCGGGCACCTCCATGAGCCTCGCCCACCGCTGGGTCGTCCTCGGCGTCTGCACGCTCGCCTTCATGCAAACCCACATCCACCGCGTGGGCTTCGCGCCGCTCATCCCCATCTTCATCGCGGAGCTCGGCATCACGTACACGGCCGCGGGGACGATCATGACGGCGTACTTCTGGACCTACACGGCCGTGCAGGTGCCCATCGGCGTCATGACCGATCGCCTCGGGGCGCGGCGCGTGATGCTCGCCTTCATGGCGGTGCTGCTGCTGGGCATCGGGGTGTTCGCCCTGAGCGGGAGCTACGCCCAGGGCCTCGTGGGCCGCTGCCTCGTGGGGCTCGGCGCCGCGGCCGTGTGGCTGCCGGGGCTCCGGCTGATGAACGAGTGGTTCCCGCCCCGCGAGCGCGGGCGCGTCACCGGCATCTTCTCCTCGGGGGGCGGCATCGGCGGCACGGCGGCCCTCCTGGGGATCCCGCTCCTGACCGACCGGTTCGGCTGGCGCTGGGGCTATGCCCTCACGCTCCTCCCGGCGCTCGTCGCCCTGGTCGCCATCTTCCTCGTGATCCGCCCCGGCCCGCTCGGTGCGACGGCGGGACATCCGCGGCGCGCTCCTGACGGCTCCGTGGTCGGGCCGGCGGGCCGGAGCGGCGCACTGGGGGCCCTGGTGACCGTGCTCCGGATGCCGGCCCTGTGGACCTTCAACCTGGCCGTGCTCCTCTCCTACGGGGCCTACCTGAGCCTCGTGACCTGGCTGCCCGCCTTTCTGGTGCGCAGCGAGGGGCTCAGCCGCTCCACGGCCGGACTGGTGACGGCGCTCATGACCTCGGGCACGATCATCTCGTGGCCGGCGGCGGGCCTCATCTCCGATCGGCTCGGGCGCCGCAAGGCAGTGTGGCTCTTCAGCCAGGGGATGAGCGTGCCCGTGTGCCTGGCCTTCGCGCTCGTCGTGCCCGGCTCGGGGGTGGGCGGGGCCATCACGGTGGCTGTTCTCACGGGGCTCGTGCTGGGCGGCATGGTCACCCCATTCGTCATGGTCACCGAGCTCTTCCCGTCGGAGCTGGTGGGCACCGCCTCCGGCGTCGTGAACACCTTCACCTTCGTCGGGGCGCTCGTGGTCCCCGTCCTGCTGGGCATGGTGCTGGACGCCTCCGGCAGCTTCCCCGCGGCCTTCCTGGCCTGCGCGGCAGTGCAGGCGCTGGGGTTCCTGGCCGCCTGCTTCACCCGCGAGACCGGGCTTGCCGGCCGGGCCGAGGTAAGAAAGGCGCCGTGACAATCCTCGCCCCACGCGCGGACGGGCGCCGGGCTACCCGGCGGCGTAGAGGCGGGCGAAGTACTCCCGCACCATCCGGTCGGAGGAGAAGCGCTCGGTCCCCATCCGGATGGACGCCCGCATCATCTGCGTCCAGCGCGCCGGATCGGCGAAGGCCGGGAGCACCTCGCTCTCGAGCGTGTCGAAGAGCGAGCCGAGATCGGAGAGGTCCCGGCTCAGGCCGTCCTCCTCGCCGTTGCCGATGGCCCACCCCGTCTCCCCGTGCTCGCACCCCTCCGGCCACCAGCCGTCGAGCACGGAGAGGTTGAGCACCCCGTTCATGGCCGCTTTCATCCCGGAGGTGCCGCTGGCCTCCATGGGCCGCCGCGGCGTGTTGAGCCAGACGTCGCAGCCGCGCGTGAGGAGGCGCCCCAGCCCCATGTCGTAGTTGTCGAGGAACACGATGGACTCGGGCCACTGGCGGATGGTCTCGACCAGGAGCGCGATCACCGCCTTGCCCTCCTGATCCGCCGGGTGCGCCTTGCCGGCGAAGACGAGCTGCAGGCGCCGGTCCTTGAGGAGCGGGGCCAGGCGCTCGGGATCGCGCAGCACGAGGTCCGGCCGCTTGTAGGTCGCGGCGCGGCGGGCGAAGCCGATGGTGAGGGCGTTGCGGTCGAGGCGGACCCCGGTCCGGCGGTCCACCTCGGCCAGCAGCTCGTCCTTCAGCAGGCGGCGCGCGGCGCGGAGATCCTCGTCGCTGGCGACCGCCGCGCGGAGGCGCTCGTCCTGCCAGCTGCCCACGTGTACCCCGTTGGTGATGGCGATGATCGGGGCGGCATCCTCGACGTGGGCCCACATGGCGCGGGCCGTGTGCCCGTGGAGCTGCGCCACGGCATTCGCCCGGCGCGCCAGCCTGAGCCCCGCCACGGTCATGTTGAAGGGGTCGCCACCGATCTCCCGCAGCTCCCCCTCCACCAGCTCGCAGCCCGCGCCCAGCCGCCCGAGGTCGGCGAGGGCATGGGTCTCGTTGCCGGCGGGCACGGGCGTGTGGGTCGTGAAGACGATGCGCTGCCGGGCCGCGCGCCGGGCCGAGTCGAAGTCCGCCCCGGCCTCCATGGCCGAGGCGATGAGCTCGAGGCCGGCGAAGACGGCATGCCCCTCGTTGAAGTGGTAGAGCTCGACGGGCAGGTGGAGCGCCGCCAGCGCGCGCACGCCGCCGATGCCGAGGAGCATCTCCTGGGCGATGCGGCAGTCGGGCCGCGTGTCGTAGAGCCTGCGGGTGATCCACCGGTCCCGCGCGTTGACGGGCTCGAGGAGGAAGAGCGGGGCGATGGTGTAGCGGCCCACGCGCCAGACGCGGCACTCGACCTCCCGCGCCGCGACGCGCACGCGGACCCGCACGTGCGTGTCCACGAGGAAGTCGGCCTTCTGCTCGTGCCACTCGTCCACCGGGTAGCCGTGGGGCCCGATCCGCTGGGTGACGTAGCCTTGCGCCCACCGGAGCCCGATCCCGACCACGGGCAGGCCCAGATCCCCTGCGGACTTCATGAAGTCGCCCGCGAGCACGCCGAGGCCGCCCGCGTAGGAGGCGAACTCCTCGTGCAGGCCATACTCCATCGAGAAGTACGCAACGAGCGACATCAGGGCTCCCGGCGTCCGCCAACGTTGCCTTCCGGCTCGCGCCCCGAGACCCGGCGCTTCCCCGTCATCTCGCTGCCGCCCATGGCGTCTCCTCGTGACTCGATCGCTTCCGCATCGGTTCACCTCCGCGCGCCAGGATGGCTCCCGGCCGCTCGAGCGTCAAGGTCCGGATCGGTGGGGCCCGCGGCTTGCGCCCGCGGCCGCGCGCTGCTAGCGTGGGCCGAGATCCAGCCGGCCCTTCGCGCGGGGCCGCATCCCGGAGGATGAGCGATGACCCGTTACCAAGAGTTTACCCTGGCGGCCGTGCAGGCGGCTCCCATCCCGTTCGATCGCGAGGCCTCCACCGAGAAGGCCTGCCGTCTCATCGAGGAGGCGGCGGCCCAGGGCGCGACGCTGGCGGCGTTCGGCGAGACCTGGCTGCCCGGCTACCCCTTCTTCGCATTCACCTCGCCGGGACCGCTGTGGTGGAAGGCGGCCGCCGAGTACCTGGCCAACGCCGTCGAGATCCCGAGCCCCACTACCGAACGGCTCTGCGCCGCCGCGCGCCGGGCGGGGATCGACGTGGTCATCGGTGTCGTGGAGCTGGATCCGCGCACACGGGGGACAGTGTACTGCACGCTGCTCTTCATCGGGCGCGACGGGGCGCTTCTCGGGCGCCACCGCAAGCTCAAGCCGACCCACGCCGAGCGCGCCATCTGGGGGGAGGGCGATGCCCTGGGCCTGCGCACCTACGACCGCCCCTACGGCCGGCTCAGCGGGCTCAACTGCTGGGAGCACAACATGGTGCTGCCCGGCTACGCGCTCATGGCGCAGGGGACGCAGGTCCACGTGGCGGCTTGGCCCGGGCGCGAGCCCTCCGTCGTGCCCCCCGCGCCCGTGTCGGTGTGGCCCCGCCAGCTGCTCCTCTCGCGCGCCTTCGCTTCCCAAGCCGCGGCCTATGTCGTGATGGTGGGCGGGTTGCGGCTCCCCGACGACACCCCGGAGCGCTACCGGGAGCTCGCCACCTTCCATCACACGGGGGACAGCGCCATCATCGATCCGCGCGGCGAGGTCATCGCGGGGCCTGCCAAGGGCGAGACGATCCTCACGGCGCGCGGCTCGCTGGAGGCCGTGCTGGCCGCCAAGGCCGGGTGCGACGTCGGCGGGCACTACTCGCGTCCCGACATCCTCCAGCTCCACGTCGACGGCCGCCCGCTGGAGCGCGTGGTGGGGCTGGCGGCCGCGCAGGGGCCGTCTCGGGCGCCCGCCGGCTCCGGGCTCGACGTCCCCGCCAGCGAGCCCGAGGGCGCCGAGCACGAGCGGTAGCGCCGTTCGCCGTATCGGAAAGAGCACGGTTGACAGGGCAGCGCAACGCACCCAGAGTGAGGCCGTGGACACTGAGACTCGTGAGGCGCTGGAGCGGCTCCGGCGGGACCTTCTCGACGCGGTGCGGACGAGCGGAGCGGAGGTCCGGCGCGACGTGGCCGCCACCGAGGTGCGGATGGTGGGAGGGATCGCCGCCGCGGAGGCCCGGATGGGGGAGCGCCTCGAGGCCACCGAGGCGCGGATGGTGGAAGGGGTCGCCGCCGCGGAGGCCCGGATGGGCGGGCGCCTCGAGGTCACCGAGGCGCGGATGGTGGAGGGGATCGCTGCCGCGGAGGCCCGGATGGGCGAGCGCCTCGAGGTCACCGAGGCGCGGATGGTGGAGGGGATCGCCGCCGCGGAAGGGCGGATGGGCGGGCGCCTCGAGGCGACCGAGAAGCGCATGGTGGAAGGGATCGCCGCCGCGGAGGCCCGGATGGGCGGGCGTCTCGAGGTCACCGAGGCGCGCATGGTGGAGGGGATCGCCGCCGCGGAAGGGCGGATGGGCGAGCGCCTCGAGGTCACCGAGGCGCGCATGGTCGAGGGGATTGCCGCCGCAGAGGCCCGGATGGGCGGGCGCCTCGAGGCGACCGAGAAGCGCATGGTGGAAGGGATCGCCGCCGCGGAAGCCCGGATGGGCGAGCGTCTCGAGGGCACCGAGGCGCGCATGGGAGACCGTCTCGATGCCAGCGCTCAGGAGACGCACCGGCACTTCGACGTGGTGGCCGAGGGGATCCGGACCGATGTGCGGATGGTCGCCGAGGGCGTCGTGATGGTGGACCAGAAGGTCGATCGGTTGCGGGCGGAGGCCATCGACAGGTTCGACCGGGTGGACCGGCGCCTGCTCAATCTCGAGCTCCGGGTGTCGGTGCTCGAGCGCCGCTGACCCGAAACCGCCGCCCCCCTTGCGCCGGGCGGTATAATGCCGGCCATGGCAACCCCACTCATGTCCGCGCGCCATGCCGTGTCAGATCTCGCCCAGGCCATGGAGTTATGCTTCGAGAAGGGCTGGGCCGACGGGCTGCCGGTGGTGCCGCCCACTGAGCCCGCGGTCCGGGCCATGCTGGCGGCCGCCGGCCTCGAGCCCGACCAGCAGATCGCCTTCATCACGAACCGCCAGGTGGCGGTGACGGCCGAGAAGGTGGCCATCAACGCGGTGATGGCCGGCTGCCGGCCCGCCTTCATGCCGGTGGTGGTGGCGGCCGTCGAGGGCATCGGCGATCCGCGCTGGGCGTACCACGGTCCGGGGACGTCCACGGCCGGCGCCGCGGTGCTCATGATCGTCAACGGTCCCGTCGCCCGGGCGCTGGACTTCAACTCCGGGGACAACCTCTTCGGTCCCGGCTGGCGCGCCAATGCCACGGTGGGCCGCGCGGTGCGCCTCGTCATGCGCAACGTCATCGGCTCGCTGCCGGGCACGCTCGATCGCGGCACCCTCGGCCACCCGGGCAAGCTCAGCTACGTCATCGCCGAGAACGAGCTGGACAGCCCCTGGACGGCGCTGCACGTCGAGCGCGGCTTCAGGGCGGAGCAGAGCACGGTGACCGTCATGGCGGCGGAGGCGCCGCACCAGTTCTACAACCAGCTCTCGAGCACCGCGGCGGGGCTGCTCACCACGTGCTGCGACGACATGCGCATCTCCGGCAACGTGGTGGGCCAGCCGCAGTACGCGCTGGTGCTGGCCGGCGAGCACATGCGCACCATCGCGGCCGAGGGCTGGACCAAGGCGGACATCCGGAAGTTCGTCTTCGAGCACACGCGGAACAGCGTGGCGCACCTGAAGCGGACGGAGCGGCTGGCGGGGCCCGTGGCCCCCGGCGACGAGACGACGCTCCGGCCCCTCGTGGCGAGCCCCGAGGACATCCTGGTGGTGGCCGCCGGCGGCCGCGCCGGGGCCTTCTCCGCCTACATCCCGGGGTGGGGGAGCCGCAAGGCCTCCGAGGCCGTGACCACACTCATCAAGGACAGGAGGGCGTGATGGCAGGCTTCGAGATCCTCGATCCGACTGTTGAACCCCGGCAGCAGCCCCTCACCTACGTGGCGCGCCCCGAGTCCATCAAGGGCCGGCGCATCGGCCTCGTCGAGAACACGAAGTTCAACTCCGACCGTCTTCTCCAGAAGATCGGCGACATCCTGATCCGGGAGTACGGCGCCGCCGAGGCGCGGATGTGGCGCAAGCACAACTCGAGCGTCCCCGCCCACGACGAGATCATCGACGAGGCCAAGCGGGGCGTGGACGTCGTGGTGGCCGGCATCGGCGACTGAGGGTCCTGCTCGTCGGGCAGTGTGCTCGACGGAATCCTCTTCGAGAAGGTCGGCGTCCCGGCGGCGGCCATCGTGACCGACGTCTTCGAGGGCACGGGCCGGGCCATGGCCCGGTCGTGGGGTGTCCCGGATTACCGTTTCCTGTCCATGCCCCATCCGATCGCCAACCTCACCGAGGCCCAGCTCGACCAGCGCGCGCGGGAGATCGCGCCGGAGGTCGTGAAGCTGATCCTCCAGGGACAGGAGTAGCGCGGCCCGCTCGCGACGGCCGTGGCTGATGCGGCGGGGTACCGGCCGCCCTGGTGGTACTGTGGCCGCCATCTCCAGACGATCTGGGGGCCGCTGTTGCGGCGGCCGCGGCGTCCCGCGGTGCGGCGGGAGCGGTGGGAGACGCCGGACGGCGACTTCCTCGACCTCGACAGGCTCGTGGGCGGTCGCGGCCCCCTGGTCCTCATCCTTCACGGCCTCGAGGGCTCGTCCTTTTCCCACTACGCCTCGGGGCTGCTCGCGGAGATCGCGGCGCTGGGCTGGCGGGGCGCGGTGGTCAACTTCCGGTCGTGCAGCGGCGAGCTGAACCGGCTGCCGCGCCTCTACCACTCCGGCGAGACCTCGGACCTCGGCTGGGTGATCGGCCGCCTGGTGGCCGCCGAGCCGGCGCTCAGGCTGGGTCTGGTCGGCGTTTCCCTCGGCGGCAACGTGGCCCTCAAGTGGCTCGGCGAGCGGGGGGAGGCTGCGCCCGCGCAGGTGGCGGGGGCCGTCGCCATCTCCACGCCCTTCGATCTCGCCGCCTGCGCGGAGGCGCTCGACCGCGGTCTCGCGCGCGTGCTCTACACCAGCCAGTTCCTCCGCAGCATGAAGGCCAAGGTCCGCGCGAAGACCGGCATGTGGGACGGGCTCGTCAACGTCCCCGCGGCGCTGCGCGCGCGCACGTTCGCCGAGTACGACCGGCACGTCACGGCGCCCATCGGCGGCTTCGCCGACGAGCGCGACTACTGGACCCG
>MGBV01000299.1:11002-12824 GCA_001788415.1 Candidatus Rokubacteria bacterium GWC2_70_16
TCCGTTCATGCCCGCCGCCTCGCTGCCCAGAGCAGCCGTGGCCGCCTCCCCGTGGCTCGAGGCGGCCTTCGTCGCCGAGGGCGGGCACGCGGGCTTCCTCGAGGGCCGGACGGGTCGGACCTCCTGGGCGGAGCGGCAGGCGGTAGCCTTTCTCCAGCGGCATCTGCTCGTGTCGAGTCCCGGGAGGAGCCCCGCATGATGGACTGGAAGAGCCTCGGCGAGGAGGCCGTCGATCTCCTCCGCCGCTACCTCATGGTGGACACGACCAACCCACCGGGGAACGAGACCGAGGGCGCGCGGTTCCTCGCCCGGGTGCTCGACGCCGACGGCATCACATGCGAGACCGTGGAGTCCGCGCCGGGCCGCGGCAACCTCGTGGCGCGGCTTCGCGGCGACGGGTCGCTGCCCGGCATCGTCCTCCACCACCACATCGACGTGGTGTACGCCGACCGCCGCTACTGGACCGTGGATCCCTTCGGCGGCGTGATCCGGGACGGCTATCTCTACGGCCGCGGCGCGCTGGACATGAAGTCCACCGGCATCCTCCAGCTGGCGGCGGTGCTCGCCCTCCGGCGGGCGCGGGCCCCCCTCAAGCGCGACCTGATCGTGCTCGCGACGGCCGACGAGGAGGCCGGGAGCCGCTTCGGCGCCCAGTGGGTTGCCGACGAGCGGCACCAGTGGCTCGCCGGCGCCGAGTACGCGCTCTCCGAGCTGGGCTTCATCGCCACCCGCCCCGGCACCACGGCGCCGCTGGGCACCATCGTCATCTCGGAAAAGACAGGGCTGCCGCTCCGGCTCACCGCGCGGAGCGCCCCGGGACATGGCTCCATGCCGTGGCCGGACACCGCGCCGCACCGGCTGGTCCGCGGGCTCGGGCGACTGCTCGCCGCCGACCGCCCGCCGCGCATCCTGCCCGAGACGCGGGAGTACTTCGCGCGGCTCGCCTCCGTCCTGCCCCGAGACCAGGGGGCGGGCCTCGACGACCTCGATCGCTCCCTCCAGGACCCGGCATTTCGCGCTCGCTTTTACGGGAACCCGCACCACGCGGCCATGGTCCGCACCACATTCGCCGTGACCATGCTCAAGGGCAGCGAGAAGCGAAACGTCATCCCGCCCGAGGCCGTGGCGGAGATCGACTGCCGGATGCTCGCCGGCGAGGACCCCGAGGAGATCCGGGACTGGGTGCGGAGAGCCGTCGCGGACGATCAGGTGGAGGTCGAGATCACCTCGCCCCCCAAGCAGCCGAACCTCTCGCCGCCGGACACGGAGCTCTACAAGCACCTGGCCGATGCGCTCCGCGGGCGGGCGCCGGGCGTCGTAGTGGTGCCGGAGATCCTCGTGGGCTTCACCGACAACTGGGTGTTCCGGAACTGCGGGCTGCACGGCTACGGGTTCGGCCCCTTCGTCCTGGACGAGGGGGAGATCCGACGCATCCACGGCAACGACGAGCGCATCTCGCTCGAGAACATCGTCGCGGGGGCCCGGGCCTACACCGAGATGCTCCTGGCCGTCGCCGGGGCGTGAGGGCCCCGCAGCCCCGCGCGCGCCGCCCTGCCGCGACACGGCGGGGTGCCGCCCCGTCTACTCCCAGAGGGGCGCGAGCGGGATCGCGAGGGCGGGGAAGTCGGGATGCGCGAGCGTGTCGGGCGCGTCGGCCGACACGACGAGCCGGTAATCGGCACCCTCGCGGCGGTGGCACTCGATGCGTCGGGCGTCGGGGTCCACGAGCCAAAGGTGCGGGACGCCGAGGGCGGCGAAGCGGCGGGCCTTCATGGTGCGGTCGTAGGCGGCGGTGGTCGGGGAGAGCACCTCGACGACGAGG
>MGBV01000300.1 GCA_001788415.1 Candidatus Rokubacteria bacterium GWC2_70_16
TCCTACGAGCAGGTGGACTGGGCCTTCGCCCATCGGGTGAACGCCGGCGAGGGCGGCATCGTGATCTTCCCCGGCCTCTTCGGCTCGCCCATCGATCCGAGCACGCCCTTCCCCGACCGCGACGTGAGCCAGCTCGGCACCGGACTCTGGAACCGCGTACTCATCGACGCCACCCGCTCGTGGAAGTTCGCCCGGCGCCCCGAGTGGGGCAACGAGCGCTTCCCGCCCACCGTGCGCCCGGCGCCGGAGGACGAGGCGCGCGTCCGGGCGCGCTGGGACGAGTACGGCCTCGGCGACCTCTGACCGGAGCCGGCGCCGCGCGCCCTTGACGCTCCCCGACGGACTGACCTAGCCGATGAGGTCGAGCAGGCGCGGCCTTGCCTCCGAGGATCAGCGCCTTGGCGCCGTCGGAGAGCGGCCGCGCGCGGAGCGCCTCGGCCTCGAGACGCTGGCGCTCCGGGATCTGCCGGCCGACCTGCCGCCGGACACGCGCCGCTGGGCGACGGAGTACGCGGCGCGTCGGGTGCAGGGCATCCGCGAGAAGCTCTTCCCGTTCCACGGCCTCCGAGGCCGCGCCCGCCCGTCCCGCTGCCGGAGCGGCGGATCCTCGGCGCCGAGGCCCCCGGGGGCCGGGTCACCTCATCGGGCGCGGGGCCTGACGTGACGCTCCACGAAGACCGTGGCCTCGGCCTTGCTGACTCGTCCGTCGGCCACCCCGAGGACGAGGTCGGTCAGCTCGTCAGGATCGGCATCCAGGCGGAGCCCGTTCAGGCCGAGGAACGCGAGCATGACCATGAGCCCGGCGCGCTTGTTGCCGTCCACGAAGGGATGGGTCTTGACCATGTGGAAGAGATGGGCTGCGGCCATCTCGTGGACGGTGCGGTGGAGGAACGCCCCGCCGAAGGTCGCCGCCGGCGTGGCCACCGCGGACTCGAGGAGGCCGAGGTCACGGATGCCGAGGCTGCCTCCGTAGCGCTCGATCTGGTCGGCGTGAAGCGCGAGGACCTCGTCGAGGGTCAGGAAGACAGGCGGCACTACTCGGCCAGGCGCCTGAAGACACCGCCGTACTGCCGGTGCGCCTCCGAGACGATTCCCTTGAGCCGGGCCGCCCGTCGCCTGCTGCGCACGGGGGAGATCACGATCACGTCGCCGTCGGTGGAGACCTCGAGCAGGGTGCTCGCGTTGATGCCCGCACGGTCCAGCAGTGGCTTGTCGAGCACGAGGGCCAGGCTGTTGCCGGTCTTCGTGAGCTTCTTGCGCATGGCGCACCTCCGTACTGACACTATCGCATGTCCGTCCGTACTGACGAAGGCCGCGGCGCTGCCCCCCGAGCCGGGGTGAGCGTGGCCGGCGATAGCGGAGTCGGGGTCCAGCCAAGGGGAGACCGATGCCGGCGACCGTTGCCGGGCGTCACCCGACATAGGGCGCGCCCTCGGACGCGGGACGTGGCGGCGCGTGCGGACCCGGGTCCCCGCGGATCGCTCCCAATGCTCCCGCCGTTGCCGATGGTGGAGGGTGCACAGACGCCTCCCCGTGAGCCGAGAGAGCCCGCACGACTGACCACAAGGCCAGCGGCACCCAGCGGGCGCTCCGGCTGATCGGCATGACGCGGGCCACCCTCTTCATGCGGTGCCCGCCACGACCGGGATCGTGATCGAGCGGCTGATCCGCGACGACGCGGCGACCTGGGAGCGGGAAGGGCCCTTCGGTGAGTTCACGGGCGATGTCTCCGACGTCCCCCCCCGGCCCACGATGCGGATCAGCTGCATCACCCACCCGCGCGATCCGATCTTCCGCGGCTGCCTCGAGGGGACGCTGCCCGGCTCGTACAGCGAGAACAGCGTCATGTCCTCCGTGCCGCGGGCGGCCATCGCCTGGAACATCCTCACCGGGGCGGGCATCCCGGGGCTCCGCGATATCTTCGTCCCGCCGATCACCAACGGGGTGAACATCATCATCCAGATCAGGAAGGCCTATCAGGGCCAGCCCGAGCGGATTGTCCTACGAGCAGGTGGACTGGGCCTTCGCCCATCGCGTGAACGCCGTGGGCCAGCTCGGCACGGGGCTGTGGAACCGCGTGCTCATCGACGCGACGCGCTCGTGGAAGTTCGCCCGGCGCTCCGAGTGGGGCAACGAGCGCTTCCCGCCCACGGTGCGCCCGGCGGCGGAGGACGAGGCGCGGGTGCGGGCGCGGTGGGACGAGTACGGCCTCGGCGACCTCTGACCGGAGCCGGCGCCGGGCGCCCTGGACGCTCCCCGACGGACTGACCTAGCCGATGAGGTCGAGCAGGCGCGCGGGCGCGGGATAAGGAGCACCGAGCGTCCATGGAACAAGGGCGGGCTCGAGCAGGCTGTGCGGTCGCCGGGTCCCTCCTCCGCGCAGCGCTCGACAAGGCCGAGCCGCGCTCAGGCCTCGGGCAAGTCGGTGGCGGCGATGGAGTAGTCCCTGAGCACGGCCCTCACGCGCGGCTCAAGCGCGGGGTCCAGAGCGAGGGCCCGTTTGAAGTCTGCGTCAGCCGCCTCCACCTCCTGGCGGCCCAGGCGGCACAGCCCGAGCGTGAACCAGGACTCGGAGGCGTCCGGGTCGAGCTCGACGGCCCTGGCCAGGTCCTGGAGCGAGGCCTCGGCGTCGCGGAGATGGAGCATTCGCAAGCGCCCGCGGCAGTAGAAGCCGGGGGCGTAGGTGTCGTCGTAGCGCACCGCGCACTCGTAGGCCTCGAGGGCCTCGTCCTCGCGTTGCTGGCGCGCGAGGGCCTCTCCCAGATGCACGTAGATGGGCGCGCTCGCGGGCAGGTGCTCGAGCGCGGTGCGAAACGACGCCTCGGCCATCGCGTTCTGCTCTTGGCGCAGGAAGCAGATCCCCTTGAGATCGATGGCCGCCGCGTCGTCGGGCTCGGCGGCGAGGATCTTGTCCAGAGCCGCGAGGGCCTCGCCGAAGCGCCGCGCGTCGATGAGGTCCCAGACCTCGTGCAGAGGATGCTCGCGAGAACGCGGGCTCACCGGCCCGTCGGCTCCAGGCAGTCCCGGTACCGGCCTACGATCCTCATCGGCTCATCCGCAGGATCGGATTGATCTCCGCGATCACCCGCCCCACGGGCTGTGCGTCGTAGCGCCGGAAAATCTCCTTGAGCTGCCCCAGCAACGCCGTCCACTGTGTGAGGGGGTACCGCGCGAGTCCTCGACCCCACTCTCCTCGCTCCCTATGGCCGCCCCTGGTGGCTCAGCATGGGTCACCCTGCCCGGCTCCACAACCAGCGAAGCGGAAGGAACTCAGGGCGCGCTCGAATGCCGGAAGGAAGTCGGCGTAGATGGAGACCGGGGCCGAGTACTCGATGACGACGAAGGCATCGTCCCGCGAGAACACGGCGTAGGCCGAGGTTTTCTCAATCGGCGGACGGCCTTCGAAGTGCGGCATCCCTCTCGGGTCGATCACGTCCTGAGTCTCCATCACCCGCGCCAAGCCGCCGGGATAGCGCCGGGGCACGACCTGTCCCGCCTTGCGGAGCGTGCCGCCCGATGCCTGCACGCGCAGATATTCCTCCGCGTCCTCGAATCCCGACCCCGTCCGGAAATGGCGCACCGACAGGTGCGCCGGCGTGTCGTGGGCCCCCGGTCCCACCGCCCCCCACAACCGGAGCGTGTCCCCCGGCTCGGAGGAGGAGAGGTGCCACGGCGCGGCGGGGAGGTCGAGTTCAAACCTCTTTCGTGCGTCGCGATGCTCCCGGTACGTGATCTCGGCGCGCGTCCGGGCGAAACTGTCGAGGAAGCGGTCGAACTGCGACCTGTGGCGCGAATGCCAGGGCACGTCTCCGAAGAAGCTCGCGGTATAGTGGCCGCCGGTCGAGGCGCGGGCCGCGACCACGATGGCATGCGCCGGACGGCCGGGCTCCGAGACGCCGATCTCGACGAAGAGCCATTCCCCGCGGCGCTGGATCCCGGAGGCGGCGTATTTCGCGTTCCTCAACTTCGCCCACAGCGGGGGCGCGACCTCTCCCCGCAGGAAGGCCTCGACATCGGGGCGGCGCACGGTCTTGAAGCCCACGTTGATTCCCCCCGGTGCGGCCCCCCCCTCGCCGCTCGCGGGACGGAGTTCACGCCCATCGCGCCGGGCCTCCCAGCCGCGCGGGAGCTCGGCGCGGTAGCGGAGCCTGTCGGACACGTAGGATTCCCCTTCGGCCGCGGCGACGGCCGCGCCCGCCAAAGACAGGACGAAGAGCGAGACTCCCACGCCAGCCGCCCCGGGAGCCCCCAGGAGCCGATGGCAGAGCCCTGAGCCTCTCGGCGGAGCCGCGGCGAGCGCCCGAGCGGTCGCCCGGCCGATGCCGCGGGTCGCGGCGCCGGTGACCAGCCCGCTACGCCCGGCGAGATCCACCGGGTCGGGCTCCTGGTGCAGACCAGGCCCCTGTCCCCGGCTGGAAGCGCGGCTCCCCGAGCCACGAGAACCGCACCTCACGAAGCTCGACCCTTCTATCTCCACACCCATCCAATTACCTCATCACCGGCGCGATAGGCGTTCAACATCCGGACGAAATGCAGCACCTGTGCCATGTCCCTCGCCAGTCCTGCGATGCCTCTCACCGCCGTGTCGAGGTCGCGACCTTTCTCTTTCTCTGCGAGCAGACGCCAGTCCTGGGAGAATCCCCCGGACCATCCGGCAAACAGCGTGCAGTGGGCAACGCTCGGCCAATATTCGCTTGGAACACCGCTTTCGTTCCAGCATCCTTTGTCCAGTGTGATCTTGATCGGGTCGCTAAAACCAAATCTGACCCCTTCAGCAGGCAAGATATCGTACCTGCTGCTCCGTATCATGAACAAGGACCGCTCGAAGCGGTCCACGGTGCTCTCGCGCACGGAGCAAATCGTCCCGCCGCGCTGAGGCCAGCAGGGGTACGAGAAGACATCCCCCAGCTTGCCGGTCGACGCCAGGTTGAGTATCCTGCGGTCCCACACCGCGGCTTCATTCTCCGGGGACCTGAAAAAGCTCGCGACATGCATGCGAAACCCGTCCCAGTCGCGATTCACGAACCTCCTCAGCTGCTCCAGCGGTTCTCGCTGAACGGCTTGGTAAAGGTAGGGCTGGCCATGGTACTCCGGGAATGGATGGGCAATGCGGGGCGACAGGGCCCAGTCGACCGTGTGGATCGCCCCCCTGGAATCCCCGTGCTTCCACTGCGACAAGGCGATGCTCAAGATGTTGGGAGTGAAACTCTCCGACAAGAGATTGATCTCACCTCTCGAGCGCATCTCTTCCGCGACTTTCTGGAATAGGGCCCGATGTGACCCCAGCGCAGCTTCGCGCTCCTGAGCGGCAGCGTCAAAGGCGCCAATCGCCGCTAGCGCTTCCGCAGTCCGCATGGACTCCCCTCGCGACATCTCTCGCGCGGCCTTGATCAAGCGCATCACGACGCTCTCGACCTGGATGTCCAGCTCGATGACGCGCTGTTTTACCTTCGCAACACGCTCATCGCGGATCTTCCGCTCCTGAAAGTCCGCGAAGAGACCCAGAAAGCTCCGGTACCAAACAATCGCCAGCAGCTCGCGACCGCCGGCCCTGTCATAGGCGAGGGCAAGGTTGAAGACGACGTCGCGCGACTCCTTGCCCCCACTGTCGTAGGCGCTCTTCAGGTACTTGAGAGCGAGCTCATAGTCCTTGAGCTTCGCCGCGGCCAGCCCCCTGGCCATGGCCTCCCGGGCCTTTTCCGGCAGCGTGTCTGCCGCTGCATGGGGCGTAGCGGCCCACGCACACAGGGACACCAGGAAGAAAAGAGAGATCACGCCTATAGGCAATTGGCGCTGTGTCGCCGACCTAATCATGCGCTCTCCTGTGGGCCGACGGGCGAGGCAGCTCGCTGAAGGGCAAGAAGTCCGCAGGGTTCAGGAGGGCTCGCACGTGGACAGTCATTCAATGCTCCGCTGAGCTGCCAAGAAGCCTTCCGAGAAATGCACCATATCGCGGATGCCCAAATCGTCAGGGCTTTGTTGGTGGGCTTTCCGGAAGTAGTCATGTGCCCGCTCATACTCTCGGGCGCCAAGGCTGTCCACGCCCTTCATTGCCAGTGCGTGCGCCTCGCCCTTGAGGAAGGGGGCTTTATAGCCGGGAGGCAGGGGGATGTCTCCCGGTGGCGACCAGTAGCCGCTCAAGCCTTCGGCAAAGTTCAACGCATCGCGCACGGGCAAGTTACTCGGGTTCTTCAGATAGAGGTCCTTCAGATATTCCACGCTCGCGCGCCAGTCGCCCTGGCCATATTCCAGGGCGTCGAGCAACGCCTCCGCCTTTGGGCTCGGCGGCATGGTTCTTCTATCCCGCAGATACAGGGTGTAACCGATTGCCTTCTTGATGCCCAGGTCATCGGGCTTGAGCTTTTCCGCGTCTTTCAGAAACCGCAAGGCTTCGGCATAGTTGCCTGTCCCTGCCATCCGCGCGCCCAATGCAATGTCGGCCCTCACCCTCAACTCCGTCTCTCGCGCCAGGCGGGCTTGTTCCGGAGTCATCTCGCCCTTCACGACACGCGGATCCACTACCGCCGGCGTGCCCGGCCTCATGAACCTCAGGTCCACTGGAGCGGAGGACTCCGAACCCTTTGAAAAGCGCGGTTCGCCGGGATGAGAAAAGTCGAGTGCGTCGGACGACGTGGTGTGCGGAAACGTCAGTTGATCGGACGACGGGCCCGGGGAGTGTGAGGCGCCAAACTCCTTCGCAAGGCCATCGAGCACCTCATTGATCTTCGTCTGTGCTGCGGCGCGCTCTTGCTGTCTTCTCGTCTCGTCAGCCGCCCGCCGTCCTTCCGCTTCGGCGGCCACCCGGGCTTTCCGCAGGTTGTCCTGGATGACTGTGTCCTCCGGCTTGTACCCGAGCGCATTCCCGTAATACTGGATAGCCGTGGTCCAATTGCGCTGGTCAAAGAACGTGTTGCCTTTTCGGTTGAGGGCCAGGCCCAGATGGTCCCTGGCTGCTTTGTTCCCCGAGTTGAGTGCCAGTGCCTCCTGGAAATGTCGGACGGCACAGTCGTCGTCCCCCCTGCTGCTGCATTCAATGCCTCTGAGAGTGGCCTTGGTTGACTCCTGCGCTGAGCTCTGGCGCTTCGGGTCTTCAGGCGAAGGGGGGGACAGCTGCGGAGTCGGGGAAGGAGAGGGCGAAGTTACAGGGCAGGAAGGGGGACATACGGGACCAGAGGGTCCGACAGGTGGCACAGACTGGCTGAGAGCATCACCAACACATCCTAGCTCCCACATGCCGACCGACAACATCACCACCATGAATGACAGGAACTTGCCCTTGGGGTCCCACCGCCGGTGACTCATAGTGGCCTCCCACAACCTTCCGCCCACCCGCGTTGAGCGTACCCATCATTAGCGGGGTCGGGGTCGGGCCCGAGGGCGGCCGACGCCGGGCGTAACCTGACATGAGGTCCGCACTCGGGCGTGGCGGCGCGTGCGGACCCGCCCCCCAGGGATCGCTCCCAATGCTCCCACCGATGCCGATGGTAGAGGGTACACAAGCGCCTCCCCGCGGGCCGAGAGAGCCCGCGCGACTGACAGCAATGCTAGCCGGGGGGGGCGGTGCCGTCAAGGACGCTGCCGACCAGAACCTCGCCCACCAGCATCTGGCGGCTGTCAACGGCCGCCCAAGCAGGGCCACCCAGGGTCGCCGATGTGGAGCCAGTGCGGGGCGATGACCTCCTCCTGAGGGTCTCAGGGGCGGCGCGGGGCGGGGGAGCCGGGGCGGGTCCCGTCAGCGGCGGAAGACGGTGCGCCCGGAGCGGAGGGCATCGAGGATGAACCGGTTCCCCTCCTCCCGCATCCGCTCAAGTTCGTCGCGCGTGTACGGGAAGACGTCCACCCCGGCCGGGAAGGCGCTCGGCAGGAACCGGGGGATCCGGGCGAGGAACGAGGCATCGGACCGCCGGAGCACGATGAGCAGATCGACATCGCTGCCGGGCACCGGCGTGCCGGAGACCACCGAGCCGAACAGGATCACCGCCTCCACATCCGGCTCCCGCGCGGCCAGCGCGCGGACGTAGTCGTCCAGCGCCCGGAGGACCGCGTCCCTATCGAAGTACGTGACGACGGCAGTGCTCAAGGATCTGCTCCGATGCATCGATGGCCCGCCGCGCCTCAGCCTCGGTGTAGAAATCCATCGGCGCACCCGCCGGGAACGAGTCCGGATACCGAGGACCCACGTAGTGCTTGTCCAGCTCCTTCGCCAGTTCCACCAGCTCTCCGCCGGGCCTCGCGGCCGGCGGGAGCGCCGCCAGCAGGTGCGTCACGGAGTGCCCTCTCGCCTCGCCGCCCAGCGCTTGGAACACCGCCTTGACCGCCTTCTCGGCGGCTTGTTGAGCGGCGAAGGCCGCCCACTCGAACGTGCCCGCCTCGAGGGAGCGGCGGGCGTGCTGCACGTCTCGCTCCGCCTGGCGAAACCAGTCCTCGGCCCTGGACCCCATGGCCGCATCATACCCCGGGGTGCACTCCACCATCCCGCTTCCCGCCACGAACCGTTGCCAAGCGTTGACAGGCTGATAGCAACGCCTTGTCGGATACTTACACGGCACCGACCGGGGCCCTGTCAACGGATCGTGGAAGTTGCGTAAGTGCCCGTCGCCATTGCGTTGTCAACGCTTGTCAACGGTTTCTGGCAGGTTCCCGGCCCCTCGACCTCTCGGGCGGCCGGGTTGTAGCTGGTGGCGAGGTCGGCCAGGACCACGGGCTCTCGCGTGTCGCTGAGCTCGCGCGCCGCCCGGGGATCCGCTCCGCCCTGTCCCCCCTTGTGGGAGAGGGCTACCACCCGCGAGAGGCGCGGCGGTGGTCGGGCCCCGCCGTCGGGCGCCTGGGGTGGTGAGCGCCGCGGCCGCCCGGCGGCAAGAGGCGGTGACCGGCGCGGGCGCCGCCGTCAGATGGTGGTGTAGCCGCCGCTGACGCTGATGGTCTGGCCGGTGATCCAGGAGGCCAGGTCCGAGGCGAGGAACGCCACCAGGGGGGCGATGTCGCCGGGCCGTCCGAGGCGCTTGATGGGGTAGGCCTGGAGGATCTTCTCGCGGTTGGCCTCCCAGAAGGCCGGGTCGGCGTGGCCCGTCTCGACCCAGCCGAATGTCACGGCGTTCACGGTGACGTTGGCGCGCCCGAGCTCGCGGGCCAGCGTGCGGGTGAGGCTGAGCACGCCCCCGCGGGCGGCGGCCGTGATGCTGAGCTGCGCCTGGCCGACGCGCGCCGAGTCGCCGGCGATGTTGACGATGCGGCCGCCCTTGCGCTCGACCATGCCCGGGGCGACCGCGTGGCAGCAGTGGAGCACACCGTAGAGGCCGATGTCGATCTGCTGGCGCCACTCCTCGGGCGTGGTCTCGAGGAAGAACTTCCGGCGGACCATGCCCGCGTTGTTGACGAGGACGTCGATGGGGCCCAGCTCGGCCCCGACGCGCTCGACCATTCGCCGGACGGCCCCGTCATCGGTGACATCGCCCTCGACGGCCAGCGCCCGGCTGCCGGCCGCCCGGATCTCCTCCGCCGTGGCCTCGGCGGCCTCGCGCGACTTCGCGTAGTTGACGGCCACCGCCGCCCCTTCCCTCCCGAGCGCGAGCGCGATCTCGCGGCCGATGTCCCGCCCCGCCCCCGTGACCAGCGCGACCTTGCCCGCGAGCCCCAGATTCATGGCCCCCCCACGATTCGCCGGTAGAGCCGCTCGGGCGAGAGCGGCAGCTCGTTGACCTCGATCCCGATCTCCGCGAGCGCATCGCTGACGGCGTTGGCGATCACCGCCGGCGCGCCGATCGTCCCCCCTTCGCCCATGCCCCGGAACCCGCCGAGCGTCGTCGGCGAGGGGGTCTCGACGTGGTGCACCTCCATCGCGGGTATCTCGCTCGCGGTGGGCACGAGATAGTCCATCAGAGTGCCGGTGAGGAGCTGGCCCTCGCCGTCGTAGACCATCTCCTCGAGGAGCGCCGCGCCCACGCCCTGGGCCACGCCCCCGTGCACCTGCCCGTCCACGACGAGCGGGTTGATGATCCGCCCGCAGTCCTCGACGACAAGGTAACGGAGGATCCGCACGCGAAACGTCTCGCGGTCCACCTCGACCACGGCCATATGGGTCGCGTTGGACGCGGTGCCGTAGTACGGATCGTAGAAGCGCGTGGCCTCGAGGCCGGGCTCCGTGCCCTGGGGCAGGCGCCGGCGGCCGCCGTAAGCGGCCTGGGCGATGTCGCGAATGGTGACGCCCCGGTCCGGCAGGCCGCGCACCGACACGCGGCCGTCCTGCACGACGAGGTCGGCCGGGTGGGCCTCGAGCAGGTGCCCCGCGATCCGGAGCATCTTCTCGCGCACCTCCCGGCTGGCCAGGATGCCGGCCCCGCCGGCGAGCACCGTGCTGCGGCTCGCGTAGGTGCCGGTGCCGTAGGGCGACAGCGCCGTGTCGCCGTGGACGACGCGCACGGCCTGGAGCGGCAGGCCCAGCTCGTCGGCGACGACCTGCGCCAGCGTGGTCTCGAGCCCCTGGCCGTGAGAGGCGATGCCGAAGACCGCCGTCACCGTGCCGGAGGGGTCCACGCGGATCGTCGCGGCCTCGGTGCCCGTGGGCACGAGCATTCCCGGCGACACCGGGATCGCGGAGCCGATCCCGGTCAGCTCCACGTAGGACGCCACCCCCACGCCCACCCAGCGCCCGCTCGCCCGCGCCCGGGCCGCCTCGGCTCTCGCTGCGTCCCAGCCGAGCGCCTCGCGCGCGCGGAGCAGGGTCTCGGTGAAGGACGACTGGTCCCAGACGATGCCGGACGGCGACTTGTACGGGAAGTCCCCGGCGCGGATGAAGTTCTTGAGGCGGAATTCCGTCGGGTCCATCCCGAGCCGGCGCGCGGCGCGGTCGACGAGGCCCTCCATGGCGAACACGGCCGGCGGGCGTCCGACGCCGCGGTACGGCCCCATGGGCGCCTTGCACGTCGCGATCCCGCGGGTGCGGCCGCGGTAGTGCTCGATCCGGTACGGGCCGGGCAGGAAGGAGATCGTCTGGACGGGCTCGATGCCAGCCGTCCAGGGGTAGATCGAGTATGCGCCGACATCCGCCATGACCTCCGCGCGGAGGCCCACGATGGTGCCGTCGGCGGCCACGCCCAGCTCCGCCTCGACGATCTCGTCCCAGGCCTGCGAGGTCGCGAGCAGGTCCTCGCGCCGGTCGCCGATCCACTTCACCGGGCGCCCGAGCCGGCGCGCCATCACGCAGACCGCGATCTCCTCCGGGTAGAGCGAGGCCTTGGCGCCGAAGCCGCCGCCCACATCGGCGGCGACGACCCGGATCAGGTGCTCGGGCATGTCCAGGAGGTCGGCGAGGATGTCGCGGACGAGCCCCGGACACTGCGCCGACGAGCGCAGGGTCAGGGTGCCGTTGGCGCTCGCGTACTCGGCCAGCGCGCCGCGGTTCTCCATGCAGACCGCCGTGTGCCGGTGGAAGCGGAACCGCTCGCGGACGACCAGGTGCGCTCCCGCCAGGGCCGCGTCGACGTCGCCGCGGGCGAACTCGCGCGCGAGCAGGAGGTTGTCGCCGGCCTCCTCGTGGAGCACGGGCGCGCCGGGCGCGAGCGCCTGCTCCATGGCGGCCACGGCGGGGAGCGGCTCGTACTCGACGACGATGCGGTCGAGCGCGTCCTCGGCCAGGTACCGGCTCTCGGCCGCGACCATCGCCACCGCCTCGCCCGTGTGGCGCACCTTGCCCTGCGCCAGCGCCGGGAAGGAGGTGACCTTGTAGGCGGGCATCCGCGAGCCGGCCCGCACGGGCTTGACCTCACGGGCGATGTCCTCGCCGGTGAGGACGGCCGCCACCCCCGGCAGCGCGCACGCCGCCTCCGCGTCGATGCGGACGATGCGCGCATGCGCGTACGGTGTGCGCAGGAACGCGGCGTGGAGCATGCCCGCGGGACGGTGGTCGTCCACGTAGCCTCCCTGTCCCGTGAGGAGGCGCGGGTCCTCGACGCGCGGCACGCGCGCGCCCACCAGCTTCGGGGCGGCGGGCGCGCTCACCGGGGCCGCGCTGCCGCCACCTGCCTGCCCGGTCACGCGCCGCGATCCGCCCTGGCGGCGGCCAGCGTCCGTGCCGCGGCCTGCACCGCGTTGACGATGCCCTGGTAGCCGGTGCAGCGGCAGAGGACCGCGGAGATGCCCTCGCGCACCTCGGCCTCGGTCGGGGAGGGGTTCGTCTTGAGGAGATCGAGCGCCGTCAGGAGCATGCCCGGCGTGCAGAAGCCGCATTGGAGCCCGTGGTGCTCGCGGAAGGCCTCCTGCAGCGGGTGGAGCTTGCCGTGCTCCATCAGGCCCTCGACCGTCAGGATCTCGCTGCCGTCGGCCTGCACCGCGAGCATGATGCAGGAGCGCGCCGCCTCGCCATTCAGCACGATCGTGCAGGCGCCGCAGATCCCGTGCTCGCAGCCGATATGCGTGCCGGTGAGGCCGAGGTCCTCGCGCAGGAAGTCCACCAGGAGCTTGCGCGGCTCGCAGCGGCCCTCGCGCGCGGTGCCGTTGACCCTGAGGCGCACGGTGACGAGGTCAGACACGGGTGACTCCCAGCGCGCGCCTGAGGGCGCGCTTCGTGAGCACGGCGGTGAGGTGGCGGCGGTAGTCGGCTGAGGCGTGGATGTCGGCGTCCGGGCTCACGATCTCGGAGGCGCGCCGGGACGCGGCCTCGATCGCGGCGTCGGTCAGGCCCTCGTGCTCGAGGATCTCCTCGGCCGCGCGCAGGCGGGTGGGCACCGGGCCCGCTCCGGCCGCGACCAGCCGGGCGAGGGCGCAGCGCGCGCCGTCCTTCACGACCACGGCGGCGATCCCGACGATCGCGAAGTCGCCGTGGCGCCGCGCGAACTCCTCGAAGGCGTAGCCCGCGCCGGCGGGCATCGCCGGCATCCGCACCTCGACCAGGATCTCGTCGGGGGCGAGGCTCGTCGTGAGGTAGGTCTGGAAGAGGTCCGTCGCCTTGACGATGCGCGCGCCCCTGGGGCTGCGGGCGACCACCTCGCCCTCGAGCGCGGTGAGCACGGCCGGATACTCGGCCGACGGGTCGGCGTGGGCGATCGAGCCGCCGATCGTTCCGCGAGTGCGGATCGGCAGGTGGCCGACCCAGCGCGTGGCCTCCCGGAGGAGCGGCAGGCGCTCGCGGACCACCGGCGAGAACTCGATGGTCCGCTGGCGCGTCATCGCGCCGAACCGCACCTGTCCGTCCTGCTCCCTCACGTAGGCGAGCGACGGGATCCGGTTCAGATCCACGAGCGCCGCCGGGCGGCTCAGCCGGAAGTTGAGGAGCGGCATGAGGCTCTGGCCGCCCGCCAGCACCTTCGCGTCGCCGCCGTAGCGGCCGAGCAGCTCGAGCGCCTGCTCGACGCTCGTCGGCGCGTGGTAGTCGAATTGCGGCGGCTTCATGGGAGCGGGGTTCTTGTAGCGGGCGCCGCGAGGCCGGCTTGGGCCGTGGGTGGCCTGCTGTCGGTGCTCAGTGGCTCCGACACGCCCGTTCGATTGCGCTGCGTAGCTTCGGAGGGAGTCATCGAGGTTTCTCGTTGGGCTGGCGGCGGCCTGACTCAGGTGCGGGGTGGCTCCGTTTCGCGTGTTCGATGGTCTTCCAGAGCTTCGTGGGTGTCATCGGCAGCTCGGATATCCGGATCCCGAGCGGCGAGAGCGCGTCGCTCACGGCGCCGGCGATCACGGCGGGCACGGTCATGGACGAGGACTCGCCCAGGCCCTTGGAGCCGAGCAGCGTGAGGGGCGAGGGCGAGACGACGTGGGCGATGTCGATGGTGGGCGCCTCGCACGCCGTGGGCACGAGATAATCCATGAAGGTCCCCGTGAGGAGCTGGCCGTCCTCATCGTACGCGAGCTCCTCGTAGAGCGCGCCGCCGAGCCCGTGCAATGCGCCGCCGTAGATCTGGCCCTCGGCGATCATCGGGTTGATGATGGTCCCGGCATCGTGCACCGTGGCGTAGCGGAGGATCGTGATCGCTGCCGTCTCCGGGTCCACTTCCACCGCCATCACCTCGGCGATGAAGCCGTAGGTGTTGGACGAGTTCACGCGGTCCTGGGCATCCACCGCCTTCGACACCGTGAAGCCGAACACGGCCGTGGCCTGGAGCCCGGGCTCCATCCCCTCCGGGAGCGATTCCGTGTTCCAGTGGGCGCGCCCGGCGAGGTCCTTGATCGTGTAGGCAGGGCCTGTTCCGCGCGTCGGCCGCACCGCCCCGTCGCGGAACTCGAGCTCCGCGGCGGGCCTGTCCATGAGGTGGGCCGCGTACGCGACGAGCTTTGTCTTCA
The DNA here is from genome assembly GCA_001788415.1 of Candidatus Rokubacteria bacterium GWC2_70_16. Taxonomy (GTDB): domain Bacteria; phylum Methylomirabilota; class Methylomirabilia; order Rokubacteriales; family CSP1-6; genus UBA12499. The sequence continues at coordinate 14,269 of MGBV01000300.1, forward strand.
ACTTGCGGGCGGCGAGCGCGACGGCGGTCGTCCCCACGGAGCCGAAGCGGCTCGAGTACGTGCCGGAGGAGATGGACCACACGCGCGTGAACGTGTCCATCTCGTCCACCACGGTGATGTCCTCGGGGCGGGAGCCCAGCTCATCGGCGACGATCTGGGAGACCACGGTCTGGTGCCCCTGGCCCTGGGGTGTCGTCCCGAGGATGGCGATGACGCGGCCGAGCGGGTCCACCTTCACCGTCGCCGCGTCCACCCCCCCCGACTTCGGCAGATACTCGGGCTTGGCGCGGAACTGCGGGTCGAGCGCCGTCGCGACGTAGCCCATGTTGGACACCGACGGGTCCACCGCGAGCGCCAGGCCGATGCCGAAGTAGCGCCCGGCCGCGCGCGCGCGCGCCTGCTCGCGCCGGAGCTCGTCGTAGTTCGCCAGCTCGAGCGCCTTGTCGAAGGCCTTCGGGTAGTCGCCGCTGTCGTAGAGGCCGCCCGTCGGAGTGCGGTACGGCATGGCGGATGCCGGGATCAGGTTCTTCCGCCGCACCTCGACGGGATCGAGCCCGAGCCTGTCGGCGAGGCGGTCCATCATGCCCTCGGTCTCGAAGTAGAGGTGGCCGCACGCGTAGCCGCGGTTCGGCCCCGTGAGGCACTTGTTCGTCATCACCGTCGAGGCATCGACCTCGAGGTGCTGGAATTCGTAGGGACCGACGAAGTTGCCCGTCGGACGGAAGCTGCAGCCCGGCTCCGGGCTGCGGATGTACCCGCCGACATTGTCGACCCATCGGAAGCGCATGCCGAGGATGGTCCCGTCGCGCTTCGCCGCCAGCTCGCGGTAGGCCACGCGGTCGGTGCCGGTCGAGGAGGCCAGGAGGTGCTCGCGGCGGTCCTCGATCCACTTCACGGCGACCCCCGTCAGCTTGGAGGCCAGCGCGATCAGCGCGATGTACGGATAGATCAGCGACTTGATGCCGAAGCTCCCGCCGATGTCCGGCGGGACGATGAAGCGGAGCCGGTTCTCGGGCAGGCCCAGCACCCGCGCCGTGAGCGGGTGCATGATGAAGGGCCCCATGAAGTTCGACCACACGGTGCAGACGTCGTCGAGCGTGTCCCACCGGGCGATGACGCCGTACGTCTCGATCGGCGTCGAGCCGTACTTCGGGAAGGTGAAGCGCTCCGTGATGACGACCTCCGCGTCGCGGAAGGCCTGGTCCGGATCGCCGTACACGAGGTGGCGGTGGTTCGCCAGGTTCGAGCCGACCGCCTCGTGGAGCACGGGCGCGTCGGGCTCCAGCGCGCGCTCGGGGTCCACGACCGCCGGCAGCGGGTCGTAGCGCACCTGCACCCGGTCCGCGGCGTCCTCGGCGACGTAGCGGTCGCGCGCCACCACGACGGCCACGGGCTCGCCGACGAACCGCGCCTTGTCGGTGGCGGCGCAGAAGTACTGGACGGGCGCCGTCACGCCCACCGAGAAGGGCTTCGAGTGCTTGAGGACGTCCGCGCCCGTGATGGCGCCGATGACGCCGTCCATCGCGAGGGCGGCGGAGAGATCGTAGCCGAGGATCCGCGCATGCGCGTGCGGCGAGCGGACGATGGCGGCATGCCAGAGGTTGGCGACGGGCGGGTGGTCGTCGATGTAGGCGCCGCGCCCGGTGAGAAGCCGGTAGTCCTCGACACGCTTGACCGACTGACCGATCCAGGGCCGCTCGCTCATTGGAGGCGCCGCATTCTAGTCAACCGGCAGCGCGCGTGTCAAGCGACGTTCGCGCTCCCGTGCGTGCGGTTGATCGGATCGGCGCGCTCGATCACCGGTGGAGGACGAAGGGCTCGGCGCCACGCGATGAGTACGGATAGCGGCGGAGCGCGTCCTCGTTGATCTCGACGCCGAGGCCCGGGCCCGACGGGACTTCCATGTGCCCGTCGCGCGCGACCAGCGGACGGACGAGGAAGGGTGTCTCGTGCTCCCCCGTGGGGAACTCCACGGGCATGGCGCCGCCGAGGGTCGCCGCCACGTGGAGCGTGGCCGCGAGCCCGGGACCCACGTAGAAGGAGTGCGGGGCGATGGGGAGATTCGCCGCCTGGGCCAGCGCGGCGATCTTCCGGAACTCCGAGATGCCGCCCACCTTGGTGATGCTGGGCTGGAGGATGTCGGCGGCGCCGGCGTCGATGATCTCGCGGAAACCGTAGAGCGTGGACTCGTTCTCTCCCGAGGCGATGGGCGTCTCGGTGGCGCGGGCCACGCGGGCGAGCCCGCGGTAATCCTCGGGCGGCCAGACCGGCTCCTCGAGCCAGAAGAGGCGGCAGGGCTCGAGCGCGCGGGCCATGGCGATGGCCTCCTCCGGCGTCCACGGGCAATTGGTGTCGAGCATGAGCTCGACGCCGTCGCCGACGGCCTCCCGCGCCGCGCGCACGGAGGCCACATCGGTCTGATGCAGCTTGAGCATGGTGAAGCCCTGCCCCGCGTAGTGCCGGCACGCCTGCGCCACCTCCTCCGGCGAGTCGTAGCGCATCAGGCTCGCGTAGACGGGCAGCCGCGGCCGCGTGGCCCCGCCGAGCAGTGCGCACACGGGGGCGCCGCGGACCTTGCCCAGGAGATCCCACAGCGCGATCTCGACGCCGCTGATGGCGAACATGGCGAGCCCGCGGCGCCCGTAGATCATGGTCCCGCGGTGCATCAGATCCGCCAGGGCCTCGATCCGCGTGGGATCCTGGCCGAGGAGCATCGGCGCCAGGCTCTCGGCGATCACGCTGCAGACGCCGAGCGGCGCGCCATAGGCGAAGGCCTCGCCGAGACCCACCAGGCCTGTGTCCGTCTTCACGCGCACCACGATCTGCTTCCGCACGCCATCCGCCCACGCCGAGGGCGGCGTCATGGGCCTGAGCGGAATCGCGAGCGGGATGGCCTCGACGCCGATGATCTTCATGGGACCCTCATCCTCGCCTCAGGCTCCGAAGTCCAGGGACTCGGAGGACAGGGGGCGCCAGACCCGGAAACTGTCGAGCCGCGGCCACGCGCCCATCTTACCGTGGATGGCCGCGGGCTCGGTACCCGGATCCGGAGGCGGAGCAGCGCTTCCGGCCGCGGCTGACCCGTAGCCTCGCGCGGGTCAGCGTATCGAATATCCAGCCTGTCTTTATCATGATGAAGTAAAGTACATATTTCCCCGCCGACTGGCTCTGCCCCCGGAGCCCGAGCACTCCTTCTTCCTCTGGGGACCCCGCCAGACGGGGAAAAGCTCGCTCCTGCGGGCCACCTACCCCGAGGCCATCTGGATCGACCTGCTCAAGACCGACGAGTTCGCCCGCTACGCCCAGCGCCCGGCCCGACTGCGGGAGGAGCTGCTGGCCGTTCCGGGCCGGCCCATCGTGGTGCTCGACGAGGTGCAAAAGGTGCCGGCGCTCCTGGACGAGGTCCACTGGCTTATCGAGAACCGCGGCGCGCGGTTCGTCCTCTGCGGCTCGAGCGCCCGCAAGGTCCGCCGCGGCGCCGCCAACCTGCTGGGGGGCCGGGCGGTGCGGCATGAGCTGTACGGCCTCGTGTCCGCCGAGATCGGCCGCGACGTCGACCTCGAGCGCATGGTCAACCACGGCTACCTGCCGCGCCACTACCTGAGCCGGGCTCCGGCCCCGCTCCTGCGCGCCTACGTCGACGACTATCTGAAGGAGCAGATCGCCGCCGAGGGGCTCGTGCGCCGGCTGCCGGCCTTCGCGAGCTTCCTCTCCGCCGCCGTGCTCACCGACACGGAGCTGGTCAACTTCGCCAGTCGTGCCCGGGACTGCGGCGTCTCGGCCCCCACCGCGAAGGAGTATTTCCAGATCCTGGTGGACACCCTGCTGGGTCGCTTCCTGCCGGCGTACCGCCGCCGCCCGAAGCGTCGCGTGATCCAGGCGCCCAAGTTCTACTTCGCCGACGTGGGCGTCGTGAACACCCTCGCCCGGCGCGGCCGCCTGACCCCGGGCTCGGAGCTCTTCGGCAAGGCCTTCGAGAACTGGGTGTGCCACGAGCTCACCGCGCACCTCGCCTACCGGGACGCAGGCGCCGAGCTGGCCTACTGGCGGCTGGCGAGCGGCATCGAGGTGGACTTCCTCGTCGCCGACGGGGCCCTCGCCGTCGAGGCCAAGGCCACCGCCAACGTGCACCGCGACCATCTGGCCGGCCTGCGGGAGCTGGCGCGGGACCACCCGCGTACGCGGCGTCGCGTCGTCGTGTGCCTGGAGCCCAAGCCCCGGCGCACGGAGGACGGCATCGACATCCTGCCGGCGCAGGTCTTCGCCGAGCGCCTCTGGGCCGACAGGCTGCTGCCAGCCTGACGGGGCGGCACGCCGCCCCTTGACAGGCCTCAGGCGACTTTAGTAATACTTAATTGCCATTTCGTGGTCCGGTAATCCACCAGAAGGCGATCGCGCGGGGGGAGACACCCCCGGGGGACGAGCCGATGAAGGCCCAGCTGACGCTCACCGTAAACGGGGAGGAGCGGGATGTCCTCGCCGCCGTACACAAGACCCTGCTGGAGGTGCTCCGCGAGGACCTCGGGCTCACGGGCACCAAGCACGGCTGCGAGCTGGGCGAGTGCGGCGCCTGCACCGTGCTCGTGGACGGAGAGCCCGTGCTGTCCTGCCTCACGCTGCCCATCGAGTGCCAGGGGCGCGAGATCACCACCGTCGAGGGGCTGGCCGAGGGCGGCAGGCTCCACCCGCTCCAGCAGGCCTTCGCCGAGCTGGGGGCGGCCCAGTGCGGCTACTGCACGCCCGGGATGCTCCTGAGCGCGCGCGCGCTCATCGAGGGTAACCCGACGCCGACACGCGACGAGGTGCGGGAGGCCCTCGCGGGGAACCTCTGCCGCTGCACGGGCTACAGCAAGATCCTCGACGCCGTGGAGCTGGCCGGGCTGAGGATGCGGCGCGGGGGGCAGCCCGAGCGAAGCGAGCCGCAGGCCCGGGCGGGCGACAGCCCGGGTGCCCGGCGCGCGGGGCAGCCCGAGCGGAGCGAGCCGCCGGCCCGGGCGGGCGACAGCCCGGGTGCCCGGGCCATGGTGGAGCCCAGGGCATGACCGGCAAGGACGGCTTCTCCGTCGTCGGGCAGGGCCGGCCCAAGATCGACGCCTGGGCCAAGGTCACAGGCGAGACCAAGTACGCCGACGACCTCGCGCTGCCCCGCATGGCCTATGGCAAGCTCCTGCGAAGCCCGCATCCGCATGCTCTCATCAGGAGCATCGATACGTCGCGGGCCCGGGCGCTGCCCGGCGTGTACGCCGTGATCACAGGCCGCGACTTCCCGTCGGGGAAGTACGGCATCCTCCCCGTCTCCCAGGACGAGGAGGCGCTCTGCGTGGAGAAGGTGCGGATGGTGGGGGATGCGGTGGCCGCCGTGGCGGCCGTGGACGAGGAGACGGCCGAGCGGGCGCTCCGGCTCATCGAGGTCCGGTACGAGGTGCTTCCCCCGCTCATGTCCATCGAGGACTCGCTGGCCCACCCTGAGGTGCGCATCCAGGAGTACGGCGACGGCCCCAATGTCCACAAGGTGGTGGCGCTCCAGTTCGGGGATGTCGAGGCGGTCTTCGGCCAGGCCGCCCTCGTGCGGGAGGACGTCTTCTACTTCGAGGGCAACACGCATCTGCCCATGGAGGAGCACTGCGCCGTCGCCCACTGGGGGCCGGACGGCAAGCTGACGCTCTGGTCCTCGACGCAGTCCCCGCATTACGTGCACCGGCTGCTGGAGAAGATCCTGGACGTCCCGCGGGCGCATATCCGGGTCATCGCGGCGCCCGTGGGCGGCGGCTTCGGCGGCAAGACCGATCCCTTCTCCCACGAGATCGCCGCCTGCAAGCTCTCGCAGGTCGCGGGCCGGCCCGTGAAGATCGCCCTCACCCGCGAGGAGGTCTTCTACACCCACCGCGGCCGGCACCCGGTGCTCATGTGGATCAAGACCGGCTTCAGGAAGGACGGGGCCATCACGGGCATGCACTTCCGGTCGTGGCTGGACGGCGGGGCCTATGGCTCCTACGGCGTGGCCTCGACGTTCTACACCGGAGCGCTGCAGACCGTCACCTACAAGGTGCCCGTGTACCGCTTCGAGGGGGCGCGCATCTTCACCAACAAGCCGCCCTGCGGCCCCAAGCGCGGGCATGGCACCCCGCAGCCGCGCTTCGCGCTGGAGTGCCAGCTGGACAAGGCCGCCGAGCAGCTCGGGCTCGATCCGGCCGAGATGCGGCGGCGCAATGCGACGGAGCCCTTCACCAAGACCGCCAACCATCTCACCGTCACCACCACGGGGCTGGTCGAGTGCATCGACCGGGTGGTGGAGGCCTCGGGCTGGCGCGAGAAGCGCGGCCGGCTGCCACGGGGGCGCGGCATCGGGCTGGCCTGCTCCTCGTATCTCACGGGGGCGGGCACGGCCATCTACTGGAACGACATGCCTCACTCCGGGGTGGTCGTCAAGGCCGACCGAGGCGGTGGCGTCGCCGTCCTCTCCGGCACCACCGACATCGGCCAGGGGTCGGACTCGGTGCTGGCCTATCTCGTGGCCGAGGTGCTGGGCATCGAGCCCAAGGACATCCGCGTGCATCCGGCCGACACGGACCTGACGCCCGTGGACCTCGGCTCCTACTCCTCGCGCGTCACCCTCATGGCGGGCAACGCGGCCATCCAGGCGGCCGAGCGGCTCCGCGCCCGGCTCTTCGAGGCCGCGGCCAAGAAGCTCGGCGTCACCGCCTCGGACATGGCCGCGCGCGACCGCCGCGTCTTCGTGCGGGACGAGGAGGACCGGGGCATGAGCTTCGCCGAGGCCGTCGTCCTCGCGGAGAGCATGCACGGGGTGCTGGCCTTCCCGGGCTCCTACGCGCCGCCCAAGCGGGCGGGGAAGTACAAGGGAGGCGGCGTGGGGCCCTCGCCCTGCTACTCCTTCTCGGCCTGCGTGGTGGAGGTGGACGTGGACGCGGAGACCGGGGAAGTGCGGCCCCGCGAGGTGTGGGTGGCGCATGACGTCGGGCGCGCGCTGAACCCGCTCCTGGTGGAGGGCCAGGTCGAGGGCTCCATCTACATGGGGCTGGGCGAGGCGCTGATGGAGGAGCAGGTCTTCCGCAAGGGGTTGCACAAGTTCCCCTCGCTGCTCGACTACAAGAGCCCGACGGCGCTGGACATGCCGGAAGTCCACACGATCCTCGTGGAGACGGACGACCCCGAGGGGCCGTTCGGGGCCAAGGAGGCGGGGCAGGGACCGCTCCTGCCGGTGATCCCCGCCGTCGCCAACGCCGTGTACGACGCCGTCGGCGTCAGGATCGACGAGACCCCCATCACGCCGGACAAGGTCGTCCGGGGGCTCGAGCTCGGGCGCCAGGGCAAGCCCGCCCGCGTGGGACCGGAGCGCCTGCCGGTGTTCACCTTCCCCGAGCCGCGCGCCGTCGAGTCGGCCTTCGGGCAGCCGGCCGACACCGTCGCCGAGAGACCCTTCGCATCATGATGCGCCTGCCGCCCTTCGCCTATCTCGCGCCGGTCTCGGTGGCCGACGCCGTCAAGCTCCTCGCGGAGCACGGCCCCGGGGCCATGCTCGTGGCCGGGGGCACCGACCTCTATCCGAACATGAAGCGCCGCCAGTTCGAGCCGGCCGTGCTCGTGGGGCTGCGCGGCGTGCGCGAGCTGGCGGGGGTGCGCGGGTCGGCCGGGGCCGGAGTCAGCATCGGCGCCGGCACCACGCTCACCGCGGTGTCGCGACACGCGGAGATCGCCGCAGCCTATCCCGCGCTGGCGACGGCGGCAGGGGTCGTCTCGACCCCGCAGCTCCGCAATGCCGGCACGCTGGGCGGCAACCTCTGCGTGGACAGCCGCTGCAACTACTACAACCAGTCCTATGCGTGGCGGCAGGCCGTCGGCTTCTGCATGAAGAAGGACGGCGACATCTGCCTCGTGGCGCCTGCCAGCCCGCGCTGCTGGGCGGTGTCCTCCTCCGACACGGCGCCCGTGCTCTGGAGCCTCGGCGCCAGCGTGAGGCTGGTGGGCCCTGCGGGCGAGCGTGTCATCCCGATTCCGGAGCTCTACCAGGACGACGGCATGCGCCCGCTGACGCGGCGGCCCGACGAGGTCCTGACGGACATCATGCTGCCGCCGGCCGACGGGCTGCGCTCCGACTACCTGAAGCTCCGGCGCCGCGGCTCCTTCGATTTCCCCATCCTCGGCGTGGCCGTGACCCTCGCCATGGACGGCGGGACCGTGCGCCGGGCGCGCATCGTGCTCGGCGCCGTTGCCTCTCAGCCGCGGGAGGCGGTCGAGGCGGCGCGGCTGCTGCGGGGGGAGCGGCTGTCTGCCGAGCTCATCGACAGGGTGGCGGAGGCGGCCGCCCGGCCCGCCAAGCCGCTGGACAACACCGACCTCACCCATCCGTACCGGAAGAAGATGACGCGGGTCTTCGTCCGCCGCGCGCTGAGGCGACTGGTGGGGCTGCCGGCCGGCCCGGACGGCGCGGGCCCGAGCCGCGCCTTCGAGGTGCTCGGCTCGTGATGGCGCTGGGGCCGCGGATCAAGGCCCTCCGCGCCGAGCGCGCGCTGCAGCAGCGCCAGCTGGCCGAGAAGGCCGGGCTCACCCCGAGCCTGCTCTCCCAGATCGAGTCCGGACGCCTGACGCCGTCGCTCCACACGCTGGGCAAGCTGGCCGCGGCGCTGGGGGTGTCCATCGCCTCGCTGTTCGAGGCCACGCCGAACGGGCGGCTGCATATCACGCGCAAGGCGCAGTACCCCGTGGTGTCTTTCGACGGCAGCTCCGAGAAGTGGCATGTGCTCGGCGCCGGCCTCTTCCAGGGCAAGATCCGCGCGGTGATCTCGACACTCGGCCCGCGGTCCCGAGGGGTGAAGACCGACAAGGTCATCCTCGACCCGGGGCAGATGAAGCTCTTCTACGTCCTCGAGGGGAAGGTGGGGCTCCGCTACAACGGCGAGACCCACGCGCTGGAGGCGGGGGACAGCGCCTATCTCGACGGCGGCACGCCGCATGGCTGGGAGAACCTCGGCCCCAAGCCCGCCAAGGCCCTCTGGGTCATCTTGGGATGATCGCACCCGCGGGGAGCACTAACCCGATTGGCCCACGGTCAACATGCCGAAAGGCATGTTGAACATGGTGACACATGAGTGAGCGCGCGCCCGCCCCCGCCCCGGTGGACTTCCGCACCGAGCCCGCGCGGTACCGGCACTGGAGGTTCGCCATCCACGGGCGGATCGCGACGCTGGCCATGGACGTCCGCGAGGACGGGGGCCTGCGGCCCGGCTACGACCTCAAGCTCAACTCCTACGACCTCGGCGTGGACATCGAGCTGTACGACGCCGTGCAGCGGCTGCGCTTCGAGCACCCGGAGGTCGGCGCGGTGATCCTCACCTCGGGGAAGGAGCGCATCTTCTGCGCTGGCGCTAACATCCGCATGCTGGGCCAGTCCTCGCATGGCTGGAAGGTGAACTTCTGCAAGTTCACCAACGAGACGCGCAACGCCATCGAGGAGGCGACGGCGGAGTCCCGCCAGGCCTGGCTCTGCGCCGTCAACGGCCCCTGCGCGGGAGGCGGCTACGAGCTGGCGCTGGCCACCGACTGGATCGTCATGGCCGACGACGGCAATACCTCGGTGGCGCTGCCCGAGCTGCCGCTCCTGGCCGTGCTGCCGGGCACAGGGGGCCTGACGCGCCTCGTGGACAAGCGGAAGGTGCGCCGCGACCGCGCCGACTTCTTCTGCACCGTGGAGGAGGGCGTGAAGGGCAAGCGGGCGGTGGAGTGGCGGCTCGTGGACGAGGTGGTGCCGCGCTCGCGGCTCGAGGAGACGGTGCGGCAGCGCGCTGCCGAGCGGGCCGCGGCCAGCGATCGGCCGGCCGGGGCCAGGGGCATCGCGCTCACCCCGCTCGGGCGGAGCATCGAGGGCGACAGGATCCGCTACGGCGCCGTCGCCTGCGCCATCGACCGGGGGCGCGGGCTCGCCGAGATCACCGTCCAGGCGCCCGACGGCGCCCCGCCGGCCGACGCGGCCGGGGTCCACGCGCTGGGCTCGGACTTCTGGCCGCTCCGCGTGGCGCGCGAGCTGGACGACCTCATCCTCCACCTGCGCACCAACGAGGAGGAGATCGGCGTGTGGGTGTTCCGCACCGCCGGGGACGCCGACCTCGTCGAGGCCCATGACCGGCTCCTCGTGGAGCAGCAGGGCGACTGGCTCGTGCGCGAGATCCGCCTCTACCTCAAGCGCACGCTGAAGCGCATCGACGTCTCCTCCCGCTCCGTCTTCGCGCTCATCGAGCCGGGCTCCTGCTTCGCCGGCACGCTGCTCGAGCTGGCGCTGGCCGCCGACCGCTCGTACATGCTCGACGGCAGCCTCGTCGGGGACGATCGCCCGCCGGCGACGGTGCGGCTCGGGGAGGTGAACTTCGGGGCGTACCCGATGGGCAATGGGCTCGCCCGGCTGCGGACGCGCTTTCTCGCCGAGCCGGGCCGCGCCGACGACCTGCGGGCACGCATCGGCACGCCGCTGGGCGCGGCGGCGGCGGCCGAGGCAGGGCTCGTCACCTTCACCCCCGACGAGATCGACTGGGAGGACGAGGTCCGCATCGCCCTCGAGGAGCGCGCCGCCTTCTCCCCCGACGCGCTCACGGGCATGGAGGCCTCGCTCCGCTTCGCGGGCCCGGAGACGCTCGAGACGAAGATCTTCTCCCGGCTGTCGGCCTGGCAGAACTGGATCTTCCAGCGCCCCAATGCGGTGGGACCCCGGGGCGCGCTGCAC
>MGBV01000301.1 GCA_001788415.1 Candidatus Rokubacteria bacterium GWC2_70_16
CCTCGGGATCGAGTACATGATCGGCGGATCGCAGGCGTCGACATACTACGGCGAGCCTCGCTTCACCCAGGATATCGACATCGTGGCGCGGCTGGACGCCGCCCGAGTCGCCGCCCTTCTCGAGCGGTTCCCGGCGCCCGCGTTCTACGCGAGCGAGGAGGCGGCGCGCGAGGCGGTGGAAACGCGCGGGCAGTTCAACATCATCCATCCCGAGTCCGGGCTCAAGATCGACATCTTCATCGCCAAGGACACGCCGTACGATCGCCTGAGCCTGCAGCGGCGGCACCAGCTGCCACTCGTTCCAGGACGGTACGCCTACTTCGCGCGGGCCGAGGACGTGATCCTCTACAAGATCCTCTACTACCGCGAGGGTGGGTCCGAGGTGCACGTCCGCGACATCCTGGGGATGCTGAAGGTATCGGGGGGAGAGATCGACCCGCGGTACGTCGCCGAGTGGGCAACCCGCCTGGGGCTGGCCGAGATCTGGGCGGCCATCGTCACGCGAGCGGCGGAAGGGGAAGGCAGGGCGCCGTGAAGCACAACATCTTCACCGCCGAGCACGAGATGCTGCGAAAGACCATCCGCGCCTTCGTGGAGAAGGAGGTGGCGCCGCAGGTCGCCGCGTGGGAGGAGGCCGGGCGCATCCCGCGCGAGTTCTGGCGGCGCATGGGGCAGCTCGGCCTCCTCGGCCTCGACTTCCCCGTGGAGTACGGCGGGGGCGGCGGCGACTTCCTCTCGAGCGTGGTGCTGGGCGAGGAGATGGCGCGCTGCCGCTCCGGCGGCGTCGCCTTCAGCGTGCTGGTGCACACGGACATGTCCTCGCCCTGGCTCACGCGCTACGGCACCGAGGCGCAGAAGCGGAAGCACCTGCCGGGGATCATCGCGGGAGAGACCGTCTGCGCGCTCGGGATCACCGAGCCCGGGACGGGCTCGGACATGGCGGCGCTCTCGACTCGCGCCGTCCGCCGGGGCGACCACTACCTCCTCAGCGGCAGCAAGATCTTCATCACCAACGGGGTCTACGGCGACCTCTACTTCGTGGCCGCGCGCACCGGAGAGGGCCCACCCGGCCGGCGCCACGAGGGCATCTCCATGTTCCTCGTGGAGCGCGGGTGGCCGGGATTCACGGTGAGCCGCCGGCTCGACAAGATGGGCATGCGCGCCTCGGACACGGCCGCACTGGCCTTCGAGAACTGCCCCGTCCCCGTCGAGAACCTGCTGGGCGTCGAGGGGCGCGGCTTCCAGCAGCTCGCGGCGGGGCTCCAGCGCGAGCGGACCATGGCGGCGGTGCTGGCGCTCTCGGGCGCCGCCCAGGCGCTGGAGGACACCGTGGCCTATCTCCGCGAGCGCCAGGCCTTCGGCGAGCCGCTGGCCGCCAAGCAGGCGCTGCGCCACCGGGTGGCGGACATGGCCACCGAGATCGAGGCGGCGCGGCGGCTGGTCTACCACGCCGCCGCGCTCTACGCGGCGGGCGAGGCGTGCATCAGCGAGGTCTCCATGGCCAAGCTCTTCGCCACCGAGGTCGCCAACCGCGTCGCCTACCACGCCGTGCAGCTGCATGGCGGCTACGGCTACATGCGCGAGTTCCATGTCGAGGGCTTCTTCCGCGACGTGCGGCTCTACCCCATCGCCTCGGGCACCTCCGAGGTGATGCGCGAGATCATCGCGAAGCGGCTCCTGACGTGATCCGGCGCTCCTGGATCACGCCGTCCCCGCAGCCAACCCCACACCCACGGAGGGCGCAGATGAGCAACCGGAGACGGGATTTCCTGAAGACGGCCGGAGCCGCGGCGGGCGCCGCCGCCCTGGCCTTCCCCCACGTCGCCCGCGCCCAGCAGGTCCACAGGTGGAAGGCGCAATCGCTCTGGAGCGCCCAGGAGCTGACCTTCAAGATCTTCCAGGAGTTCTGCGAGCGCGTGAAGAAGCTCACCGGCGGACGGCTGGAGATCACGCCCTTCTCGGCCGGCGCCGTCACGGGCGCCTTCGAGACGCTGGACGCGGTGAGCGCGGGCGTCCTCCAGGCGCAGTCCTCCTGGCCGGGCTACTGGACCGGGAAGGAGGCGGGGCTCGCCGTCATCAGCGACTTCGTCTTCGGCTACACCCATCCCTGGCAGCACGAGGCCTGGTTCCGCCACAAGGGTGGGCTGCAGATGCTCGAGGAGGCCTACAACAAGTTCAACATCCACGTGGTGGGGCTGTCCTGGTGGGGCGTGGAGTCCATCCCGTCCAAGAAGCCGATCCGGAGCATGGGCGATTTCAAGGGCGTCAAGTTCCGCTCGCCCCAGGGCATGACGGCCGAGATCCTCACCAAGCTCGGCGCCTCGGTGGTGGTGCTGCCCGGCGGCGAGGTGTACTCCGCGCTGGACAAGGGCGTGGTGGACGCCGCCGACTGGGCCTCCATCTCCATGAACCAGCGCATGGGCTTCCACGAGGTGGCCAAGTTCCCGATCTACCCGGGCTTCCACTCGATGCCGATGCAGGAGTTCGCGGTGAACATGAACGCGTGGAAGGCGCTCCCGGACGACGTCAAGGCGATCCTCGAGAGCGCCGCGCGGGAGTGGACGTGGGACCAGGTGGTGCGCGTGGCCGTGGACGACATCCGCGTCGTCCAGGAGCTCAAGCAGAAGGGCGGCGTGACCATGGTGTCCTGGGGCGAGGATGAGCTGCGCAAGCTCCGGGCGCTGGCCCAGGCCACCTGGGACGACTGGGCCAAGAAGAGCCCGCTGGCCAAGCGCGCGGCGGACTCGCAGAAGGCGTGGCTCAGGGAGCTGGGGCTGCTGGCGTAGCAGGCTGCTCAAAAAAGGTCCAGATGCGAGGCGGCGCCCGACGGCCGCACGCGAGGCGTACTCCCTGTACGTTGAGCGTGCGGCCGAGGGCGCCAACGACGCAGATGGGCCTTTTTCAGCAGCCTGCGGAGGAGACGATGGATCGCTTCTTCCGGGCGGTGGACCGCGTGAACGACTGGTGCGGGTGGATCGTGGGCTTCCAGATCCTGCTGATCGTCGGCGTCATCGTGTACGAGGTCGTGGCCCGCTACGGCCTCAACGCCCCGACCACCTGGGCCAACGAGACCATGATCTACGTGACGGCCGTCGCCTATCTCCTGGGCGGAGGCTATGCGCTCCATCACCGCCGCCACGTGGCGGTGGACGTGGTCTACGCCCGCTTCTCGCCGCGGACGCGGGCCTGGCTGGACGTCCTGACACTCGGCTTCTTCGTCCTGTACCTGGGCGCCCTCATCTGGGCCGGCTCCCTGTGGGCGTGGGACTCGATCCGCCTCGGCGAGTCCACGGGGACGCCGTGGAACCCGCCCATCTGGCCCGTGAAGTCGGCCATCCCCGTGGCCGCGGCGCTGGTCCTGCTGCAGGGCATCGCGAATGTGGTCCGGGACTTCCGGGCCGCGCAGAGGAGCCCGCGCGCATGACGATCGAGTGGATCACGGTCCTGATGATCCTCTCCTTCATGGCGATCCTCGCCGCCGGGCTGCCGCTGGCTTTCGCGACGGGCGCCGTGGCCGTGATCTTCGCGCTTCTCCTGTTCGGGCCCAGCAGCCTCAACCTCATCGTGAGCCGCGTCTTCACGCTCATGGGCAACTACGTCCTGGTGTCGGTGCCGCTCTTCATCCTCATGGCCTGCATCCTCGAGCGGGCCGGCGTGGCCGAGGATCTCTTCCAGGCCGTCCACGTCTGGTCCGGGCGGCTGCGCGGCGGGCTGGCGGTGGCCGTCATCATCTCCTGCGCCATCATGGCGGCCATGGTGGGGGTCATCGGCGCCGAGGTGGTCACCATGGGCGTGGTGGCGCTGCCGGCCATGCTGAGCCGGAAGTACGACAAGGACCTGGCGCTGGGCTCCATCTGCGCCGGCGGAGGGCTGGCGACGCTCATCCCGCCCAGCGTCGTCTTCATCATGTACGGGCTCACGGCGGGGGTCTCGGTGGGCCAGCTCTACATGGCGGGCGTGGTGCCCGGCCTCCTCCTCGCGGGGCTCTACATCGCCTACATCGTCACGCGCGCCCATCTCCAGCCGCACCTGGCGCCGCCCGCCAGCGCTGAAGAGCTCGGCATGCCCCTCAGCGCCAAGCTCAGGCTCCTGCGGGGGCTGATCCTCCCTGGCCTCGTGGCGGGAGGCGTGCTGGGCTCGCTGTACGCGGGGCTCGCCACGCCCACGGAGGCGGCAGGAGTGGGCTGTCTCGGCGCGCTCGTCGCGGCGGCCGTCCACCGGCGCCTGACCTGGGAGAACATCACGCGCGCCGTGGTGGACACCACCCGCGTCACCTGCATGCTCTACTGGCTCTTCTTCGGCGCCTCCACGCTCATCGGCGTCTACACCCTGGCCGGCGGCACCAACTTCATGAAGCAGGCCATCACCGCGCTGCCCATCGGGCCCTGGGGCATCCTCGCCCTCATGATGCTCATCTGGGTCATCCTCGGCTGCCTCATCGACTGGATCGGGATCCTGCTGCTCACGGCGCCCATCTTCGTGCCGATCATCGAGAGCCTCGGCTTCAACAGCATCTGGTTCGGCGTGCTCTTCTGCATGAACATGCAGATCTCCTATCTCTCCCCGCCCTTCGGCCCCGCCGCCTTCTACCTCAAGGGCGTGACGCCTCCCGACATCACCGTGGGAGACATCTTCCACTCCATCTGGCCCTTCATGGCGCTCCAGGTGGTGGCGCTCATCAGCGTCATGGCGTTTCCCCAGCTGGCGCTCTGGCTGCCGAGCATGATGATCAAGTGACGACGCTGCTCGACGTCATGGCCGTGCCCGCCTCCGGCGACCCGGCGGTGGCCGTGCTCGACTGCGGAGAGCCCGGAGCCCGCGTGGAGGAGATCGCCTGCGACGTGCTGGTGGTGGGCGGCGGCACCGGCGGCATCGCCGCCGCGCTGGCGGCGGCCCGCACCGGGTCGGCACTGAAGGCGGGCGACTCCCGCGTCCTCCTGCTGGAGGAGACTGACTGGGTCGGCGGCCAGCTCACGGCCCAGGGGGTCCCGGCGCTGGACGAGCACGAGCATATCGAGCGCTTCGGCGGCACGCGGTCGTACTACGCGCTCCGCGAGGGCATCCGCGACCATTACCGGCGCCTGTCTCCGATCCTGGCCGCGCGGCCCCACCCGAACCCGGGCTCATGCTGGGTGACGCGGCTGGCCTTCGAGCCCCGCGTGGCGCTGGAGGTCCTGCTGGGCATGGCGGCGCCTCACGTGGACGCCGGGCGGCTCAGGATCCTGACGCGCACGAAAGCGGCGCGCGCCGAGGTGGCCGACCAGCGCATCACCGCCCTCCTCGCGGTGAACCTCGACGACCGGCGCTGGCTGCGCATCCTCCCGCGCATCGTCATCGACGCCACCGAGCTGGGGGATGTGCTGCCGCTGGTGGGGGCCGCGTACGTGGTGGGCGCCGAGGCGAGAGCCGAGACGGGGGAGCCGCATGCCCAGCCCGTGGCCCCCAGCGCCCGCTGCGTCCAGTCCTTCACCTACACCGTCGTGCTGGAGCGGATGGCGCCCGGCGAGCGCCACGCGATCCCGCGGCCCGAGAAGTACGAGCGCTACCGCGACGGCCAGCCCTACTCCCTCCGCATCCACGTCCACGGCGGCGAGATCTACAGCGAGGAGACAGGCTGGCTCGAGTACCGGATGCTCGAGCAGGCCCCGGGTACCAAGGGCGGCCTCTGGACGTACCGGCGGCTCGTCGCCGCCGAGAACTTCCCCGGCAGCGCCCGTTACCCTCGCGACATCAGCATGATCAACTGGCCCGGGAACGACTACCGCGACGAGAGCCTGCTCGACCGGAGCCCGCAGGAGCAGGCCCGCGCGCTCCAGGACGGCAAGCGCGTGAGCCTCGGCTTCCTGCACTGGATGCAGACCGAGGCCCCGCGCCCCGGCAGTCCGCCCGGCTTCCCGGAGTTCAGGCCGCGTCCCGATCTCTTCGCCACCCCGGACGCGCTCGGCAAGCACCCCTACATCCGCGAGTGCCGGCGGATCCGGGCGCTGGCGACGGTGCTCGAGCACGATGTCTCGGCGGACTCGCAGCCCGGCGCCCGCGCGAGACACTTCGACGACTCGGTGGGCATCGGCTGGTACCCCATCGACATCCACAACTCGGGGCCCGAGGATGTCGGCGTCTCGTGCCGGACGCGGCCCTTCCAGATCCCCATGGGCGCCCTGATCCCGCGGCGGGTGAGGAACCTCCTCGCCGGCGCGAAGAACCTCGGCACCACCCACATCACCAATGGCTGCTATCGCCTGCATCCCGTGGAGTGGAATGTGGGCGAGGCGGCCGGGACGCTGGCCGCGTGGAGCCTCGAGAGCGGAAAGGACCCGGCAGAGGTCCACGCCGATCCCGTGCTCCGCCGTGCGCTGCAGCGCCGCCTGGCGGAGGACGGCGTGCCGCTCTGCTGGCTCGTGGACGTGGGCGTGGACCACCCGGCCTTCGGCGCCCTGCACATGGCCGTGATGACCGGCGAGGTCAAGGCAGCGCCCGACAGCCTGGAGGCAGCGGCGCTGCCGGAAGCGGTCAGGAGGAGATTCGGCCTGTGACGGTCTCGCTCACCACCGATGGGGCCGTGGCGCGGCTCACCCTCGAGCGCCCCGAGTCGCTCAACGCGCTCAACCGCGCCGTCGCGGCGGAGCTCGAGGAGGCGCTCGGCCGGCTCGAGCAGTCGCAGGAGGCCTCAGTGGTCATCCTCTCCGGGCGCGGACGCGCCTTCTGCGCCGGCAACGACATCGCCGAGATGCCGGCGCTCTCGCCCGACGAGGCCCGGGCCGTCTCGGAGCGCTGGGCCGCGATCGTCGAGCGCTTCGCCCGCCTGCCGCAGGTGACCATCGCCGCCGTGCACGGCTATGCCCTCGGCGGCGGCCTCATGCTGGCCATCGCCCAGGACCTGAGGATCGCCGAGGCCTCGGCGCGGTTCGGGCTTCCCGAGGTGACGCTCGGCTTCAACCCGAGCTATGGCATCGGGCGGCTGCTGGACATCCTGGGCGGGGCGCATGCGCGGGACCTCCTGCTCACCGGGCGCATGGTGGAGGCCGCCGAGGCCCACCGCATGGGACTGGTCACCCGGGTGGTCCCTGACGGCACGCTGGAGGCGGCCGCCGCGGGCATGGCGGCCGAGATCGCGCGGCATCCGCGCGGGGGGCTCGCCGCCAGCAAGACCATCGTGGCCGACATCCGGGCGGGCCGGCCCGCCGCGGAGTCGCAAGCCTATGCGGCGGCCCTCAGGGAGGACGAGGCCGCCAAGGCCCGCATCGCCGCCTTCATCGCCCGCGGCAAGCCGGGAGGCGCCTGACCGCATGCTCGTGATCGGCAACCGGACGCTCGGGACGGCGCTCGAGGACAAGGCCCGCCGCCTGGCGGATGCTCCCTTCCTCATCTTCGAGGACGCCTCGGGGGCGCCGGGCGGCCGCTGGAGCTGGCAGGAGTTCGACCGGGACGTCAATCGCGCCGCCCATCTCCTCCTCTCGCGCGGGCTCGGCCACGGCGACAAGTTCAACCTCCATCTCGGCAATTGCCCCGAGTTCCTCGTCTTCTGGCTGGCCGCCGCCAAGACCGGGACCGTGATGGTCCCCACCAACCCCGTCTCCACGCCGGCCGAGATGGAGTACATCCTCGCGCACTCGGAAGCGCGCCTGGCCGTCACTGAAGCCCAATACGCGAAGGCCGTCCATCAGGTGCGACACCGCTGCCCCGCTCTCCGGGAGGTGCTGGAGGTGAGGCCCCTCGACCCGCTGCTGCGGGGGATGCCCGTGACACCGCCTGACGTGCGCGTCGCCCCGTCGGACGAGATCTCCATGCAGTACACATCGGGCACGACCTCGAAGCCCAAGGGGGTGCTGCTGACCCACGCCAACTACCTCTACGGCGGCGAGGTCATGTCCAAGGCCATGCGGGTCCTGCCGACGGACCGTCACATCGTCATCCTGCCGCTCTTCCACGCCGGCGCCCAGCTCCACGCCTGTCTGCCCATGCTCCTCGTGGGCGGGAGCATCGCCCTCATGGAGCGCTTCAGCGCCGGCCGCTTCATCGAGCAGGCGATCCGCCACGAGGCCACGCTGGCGGCGCTCTTCGGCGCGCCCATCCGTATGCTGCTGGCGCAGCCCCGCTCCCCCGCCGACGGCAGCACGCGGCTCAGGGCCTGCTCCTACGCCCAGAACGTGACCCTCGGGCAGTGGGAGGAGTGGCACGAGCGCTTCCGGGCGCCCCTGATGCAGATCTGGGGCATGACGGAGACCATGAGCCTGCCGCTCATGCAGCCGCTGGATCTCCCGCGGAAGCCGCTCTCCATGGGCATGCCGGTGCTCGGCTACGAGTGCATGGTCGTGGACGAGGCCGGCAAGGAGGTGCCGCCGGGCACCGTGGGCGAGCTCGTCGTCTCCGGCGTGCCCGGCGTCACCCTCATGAAGGGCTACTTCAGGAACGACCGGGCCACGGCCGAGACCCTCCGCGACGGGTGGCTTCACAGCGGCGACAACGCCTGGGTGGACGCGGAGGGCTACTTCTTCTTCGTGGACCGCAAGAAGGATATGATCAAGCGCGCCGGGGAGAACGTGGCCGCCTCCGAGGTGGAGGAGACGCTCAGGCAGCATCCGGCCGTGTTCGACGCCGCGGTGGTCGGGGTCCCCGATCCCGTGCGCGACCAGGCGATCAAGGCGTACGTGATCCTCAAGGAGGGCGCGGCGGCCACCGCGGAGGACCTCCGGGCGTGGTGCCGCGACCGGCTGTCCGCGTTCAAGGTCCCCGAGGCGGTGGAGTTCCGGGACGCGTTCCCCCGCACCTCGGTGGGGAAGATCCAGAAACACCTCTTCTGAGAAAGGACCACCCAATGGCTGCCACGCTGCCGATCCTCCCGACTCACGTGATGGGAAGTCACGGCTTCCCCGGCTGGTTCTGGACCGCGCTCGACAAGATCAAGACGGGCGAGTACGGGCAAACCGACGCCAGGGAGACCTTCGACGACGCCACGCAGCTGGCCATCCGGGACCAGGAGCGCGCCGGCATCGACGTCATCTGCGACGGCGAGATGCGGCGCTTCTTCTTCGTCCAGACCTTCTACGGGAAGATGGAGGGGCTGGAGCACCTGGATCCCCTGCGCAAGACCGGGCTCTACGCCTACGACAGCGTCCCGCGCTACCGGCCCACGCGGCGGATCACGGTACCGAAAGGCCTGGGGACCGTGGAGGAGTTCACGTATCTCCTGACCCAGACGGACCGGCCCGTGAAGGCCACCTGCCCGGGCCCCGTGACGCTGTCCATCCACATCCAGACGCGGCCTGGCGATGCCTACGACAACGACCGGCTCGCGCTGTGCTGGGACCTGGTCCCGGCGGTGAACGCGGAGCTCAAGGCGCTCGTCGCAGCGGGGGCCACGTGGATCCAGGTGGACGAGCCCTCCGCGGCCATCGTCCCGGGGCAGGCCGCCGAGTACATCAAGATGTTCAACGCCTGCGTCGAGGGCGTCGAGGCCAAGCTGGGGCTGCACGTCTGCTTCGGCAATCTGCTCTCGCGGCCTCGCGGCAAGCGGTCGTACCGCTGGATGTTCCCGGCGCTGCTGGAGGCCCGGTGCCAGCAGTTCGTCTTCGAGTACGCCAACCGCGAGATGGCCGAGATCGAGATGTGGAAGGAGATCGGCGTGGACCGGGAGGTGGCCTGCGGCGTGGTTGACGTGAAGTCGTTTTACATGGAGACTCCCGAGGACGTGGCCGAGCGGGTGGCGCTGTGCCTGGAGCACATCCCGGCCGAGCGGCTCTCCCTCGTGCCGGATTGCGGCTTCTTCCCGGTGCCGCGCTGGGTGGCGTTCGAGAAGCTCAAGCGCCTCGCGGCGGGAGCAAAGCTCGCGCGGAGGCGGCTCGGTGGCTAACCAGGACACGACGAAGGAGGGCTCTATGGGAACCAGCAGGCGTGACTTCCTCAAGCAGGCCGGAGCCGGGGTCGGCGCAGGCGCGGTGGTCGGCTTCCCGGGCGCGGTCCGGGCCCAGGCGCGGCCGGGCGTCCCCGCGACCCCCGTGAAGATCGGCGTCCTCCCCATCCGGGCCGGCATCGCCGCTCCCGTCGGCGCGGCCGGGCTGCGCGGGACGGAGTGGTGGGCCGAACGGGTGAACAGGTCCGGAGGGATCCTCGGCCGGCCGGTGCAGCTCGTGGTCGAGGAGGAATCGAACCCGAAGGACACCGTCGAGCGCTTCAGGAAGCTCGTGCTGCAGGACAAGGTGGACATCGTGCTGGGCGGCATCTCCACCGGCGTGACGCTGGCCCTGGGGCAGGCCGCCGAGGAGATGGCCTTCCCGTGGCTGTCCTGGGACGGCACGACGCAGAAGGGCGTCGAGGAGACGATGCCGAACCCGAAGTGGGCCTTCCGGAGCGTGGACAACGAGGTCGAGGCCATCGCCGCCGGCATCCTCACCGCCAAGTACTTCAAGGGCATCAAGACCGTCGCCGGGATCAACAACGACTACTCCTACGGCCACGACTGCTGGCAGTCCTACCAGGCTGTCCTCAAGAAGCTGGGGGTCGAGGTCAAGCCTGTGCTCGAGCTGTTCCCCAAGCTCGGCGTCACCGACTTCACCTCCCACATCGCGGCCATCCAGCAGGCCAAGCCCGACCTCCTGATGACCTCCTTCTGGTCCGGGGACGCCACCATCCTCATGAAGCAGGCCACGGCGGTGGGCCTCTTGAAGACCATGAAGGGCGTCTTCACCACGGCGGGCGGCGTCCACGACTCGCTCAAGAAGGAGTTCACGCCCGAGGGGCTCCTGCTGGGCTACAACTCCATGTACTTCGACGACCCCAAGGGCAGCGCGCTCCTCAAGCAGTTCGTCCGCGAGTACAAGGGCAAGTACAACGAGTACCCGCCCTACGAGTGCGACCACGCCTACTTCTGCGCCGAGTCCTACAAGGTCGCCGTGGAGAAGGCCTACGCCTCCGCCAGGCAGTGGCCGGCGAAGGAGCAGCTGGTCAAGGCGCTGGAGGGGATCGAGGTGGAGTCGCTCTCCGGCAAGCGCTCGTGGCGCGAGGACCACATCCAGATGTGCAACTTCTACCAGGGCGTCACGACCCACAAGAACGCCTACGACTTCGTGACGATCAACCCCATCGAGGTGGTGTCCACCAAGCAGGCGATGAAGCCGGCGGGCGCCAAGCTGCTGGACTGGATCAACTCCTGGAAACTCTAGCAGGCTGCTGAAGAAGGCCCATCTGCTTCGTTGGCGCCCTCGGCCGCACGCTCAACGTACAGCGAGTACGCCTCGCGTGCGGCCCTCGGGCGCCGCCTCGCATCTGGACCTTCTTGAGCAGCCTGCAGGGTTCTTCCGCAGCCTGCTAGCCTGGCCGGCGCGATCGAGATCGTGACCCAGCATGTCGTGAATGTGGTGATGAGCGGCGTCTTCCACGCCGCCATCCTCTTCCTGGTCGCGGCGGGGCTCCAGGTGGTCTTCGGCGTCCAGAAGATCTTCAACCTGGCCTGCGGCTCCTTCTACGCTCTCGGCGCCTATGTCGGCGTCTCCGCCGTGCAGGCCTTCACCAGCGCCGGCGGCCCGCCGTGGCTGTTCGTCCTCCCGCTGGCCGCAGCCGGCCTCGGCGTGGGCGCGGTGGGCGTCATCGTCGAGCGGGGCCTCCTGCGCTTCGTCTACGATCGCGACGAGACCTTCCAGCTCCTCCTGACCTTCGCGCTGGTCCTCATGATGGAGGACGCCATCCGTTTGACCTGGGGCACCGCGCCCCGCTCCACGTCCGCGCTCTACCTCACCTACGGCCAGGTCCGGATCCTCGGGGCCATCGTGCCCGTCTACAACCTGATCGTCATCGGCGCGAGCCTCGCCATCGCGCTGGGCATCGGCTGGCTCCTGACGCGCACCGTCTTCGGCCGCATCATCCGGGCCACCGCCGACAACCGCGAGATGGCCGAGGCGCTCGGCGTGAACATGGGCCGCGTGTACGCCAAGGTCTTCACGCTGGGCACGGCGCTGGGCACACTCGGCGGGGCCCTGGTGATCCCCGCCACGGCGGCCATGAGCGAGATGGGCATCGATCTCATCGTCGAGGCCTTCGCCGTCGTGGTCATCGGCGGGCTCGGGAGCATGCGCGGCGCCTTCGTCGGCGCGCTCGTCGTCGGCGTCCTGCGCTCCGTCGCGATCTCCGTGTACCCCGAGCTCGAGATGCTCCTGATCTACCTCATCGTCATCGCGGTGCTGGTGCTTCGCCCGCGGGGCCTTTTCGGGGGCGCTGCGGCGTGACGGGGCGCGTGGTCCTGGCGCTGGCGGGGGCCGCCGCCCTGGCCTTCCCGCTGGTGGCGCCGACCTACCACACTCTCCTCATGCTGCCGTTCATGGCCTATGGCGTCGTCCTCCTCGGCCTCAACCTGCTCTTCGGCTACACGGGCCTCGTCTCCTTCGGGCATGCGCTCTTCATCGGCGTGGGCGCCTATGCGGGGGCCTTCCTCACGGGGCGCCTCGGCGTGCGGCACCTCGAGGCGATCGTGCTGGTGGCAGGCGTGCTCGGCGCGCTGGTGGCGATGCCGGTGGGCGCCCTCTGCGTGCGCTACGTGAAGATCTACTTCGGCATGCTCACGCTCGCCTTCGGCATGGTCTTCTACACGTTCCTCCTGAAGTTCTACCGGCTGACGGGCGGCGACGAGGGCATGCCCGTGCTCCGCCCGTTCCTGCTGGGGCAGGATCTCGGCGGGATGCCGAAGACCGACTACCTGGCAGGCCCCTACTACTACTACTCGCTGGCGGTGCTCGTCGCGGCCGCCTGCTGCATGTGGCGCATCGTCCACTCGCCCTTCGGCCTGTGCCTCAAGACGATCCGCGACAACCCGGTCAAGGCCGAGACCCTCGGCGTGAGCGTCACGCGCTACCGCTGGTACGCCTTCGTCATCTCCGCCGCGTACGCCGCCGCGGGCGGGGCGCTGCTGGGCCCGCCCACGGGCAACGTGGACCCGACCCTCGCCTACTGGACCCACTCGGGCAACATCGTCTTCATGACACTCCTGGGCGGCTTCGGGAGCTTCTTCGGCCCTCTCCTCGGCGCCTTCGTGTTCATCTACCTCCAGGACTTCGTCATGTCGCTGGTGCCGTACTGGCGGCTCGTCTTCGGCGCCATCCTCGCCGCCATGGTCATCTTCGCTCCCGGCGGGCTCATGGGGCTCTTCGCCCGCCGCCGGCCCGTGGAGGTGGCGCGGGGATGATCCTCCAGGCCGAGGGGGTGCGGAAGCTCTACGGGGAGTTCTGCGCGCTGGACGGGGTGAGCCTCGCCATCGCCCCGGGGGAATTCGTCTCGATCATCGGCCCCAACGGCGCGGGCAAGTCCACCCTGATCAACGTCCTGACGGGGGTGCTCAGGCCCAGCGCCGGGACGGTGCGCTTCAAGGAGCGCGACATCCGGGGCATCGGCCCGGTGGCCCTGGCCCGGCTCGGCATGGCGCGCTCCTTCCAGCTGGTCCCGATCTTCCCGGACCTCACGGTGCTCGAGACGCTGCAGGCCGCCGTCGTCTCCCGCCTCGGCCGCGGCACGCGCCTCTTCGCCTCCCTCCGGGGCGACCGCGAGGTGCAGGAGGGGGCGCTGGAGGTGGCCGAGCTGTTCGGGCTCGGAGGGAAGCAGCACGCGCTGGCGAAGGAGCTGCCTCAGGGGGACAAGAAGCTGCTGGACGTGGCCTCGGCCTTCGCGCTGCGGCCCGAGATCATCCTGCTCGACGAGCCCACCAGCGGGGTGAGCACGGCTGACAAGACCGTCATCATGGAGATCCTGGTATCGGCCTCCCGCCGCATCGGCATCCGGGCCATTCTCCAGGTCGAGCACGACATGGACATCGTCTTCGGCTACTCGGACCGCATCATCGCGCTGCACCAGGGCCGGGTCCTGGCCGACGCCCCGCCGGCCGAGATCCGGGCCGACGCGCGCGTCGTGGACATGGTGATCGGCCGCCGGCACCTGCCGCGCGCGGGAAGCCCGCCGCCCCCGTCCTCCCCCCCGGCGGGGGAGCGGGCGGGGTGAGGGGGAGGATCCCCATGCTCATGGTCAGCGAGATCGACGTCTACATCCACGCCAGCCACATCCTCCGGCGCCTCTCCGTGGAGGTGGGCGCGCGCGAGGTCGTCTGCCTCGTGGGCCGCAACGGCGCCGGCAAGACCACGACGCTCCGGACCATCATGGGCTACCTGCGCCCGCGGGCCGGCAGCATCCGCTTCAAGGGCGCGCCGATCCACGGCCTTGCCACCCACGAGATCGCGCGACGCGGGATCGGCTTCGCCCCCGAGGACAGCGGCATCTTCGCGGACCTCACCGTGGCCGAGAACATCGAGATCTCGACGTGGACGAGGCCCGGAGGCCGCCCGGCCGCGGAGCGCCTCGATCTGGCCTACGGGGTCTTCCCGGTGCTGCGCCGCTACGCCGCCCGCAAGGGCCCGGAGATGAGCGGCGGCGAGCGGAAGATGCTCACCATCGCGCGCGCCTTGGCGCTGGACCCGGACATGCTCCTCCTGGACGAGCCCTTCGAGGGGCTCTCCCCCGCCATCATCCCGGCGGTGAGCGAGGGCATCGCCCAGATCACGCGGCTCGGGCATGCGATCCTGATGGCCGAGTCCAACATCCACCACGTGCCGGAGTTCGTGGCGCGGCTGTACGTGATCGAGCGGGGGGAGATCATCTACGCCGGGAAGCCGGAGGACGTCCACGGAGACCGCGCGGTGATGCGCGTCATCGGAGGGGCCGCGTGAGCCGCCGGGCCGGCCGCCCCGACGGGTCAGCGCGCCTTCTGCCTGATCTCGTCGAGGACGGGCAGGATGTAGCCGCGGAACTGGGCGGGGTTTTCGCTCATGGGGAAGTGCCCGATCTCCCGCATGATCGTGAGCCGGGCCCCGGGGATGCGCTCGGCCGTCCAGCGTGTGTCCCCCGGCGTGCACGAGAAGTCGTACTCACCGGTGAGGAGGTAGAGCGGGCAGCGCGAGGTGTCGATCTCGCCCACCCGATCCCGGAAATCTCCGTCCACCCGGTAGAAGTGGAGGTCGCCCTTGAAGACGCCGGGGCCCCCCTGCATGTAGCCCCACAGCGTGTCCCAGCGCGTCTCGGCCGGGCTCTGGGGGGCGATGAGGCCGGACATGAGCGCCCCGCACACCTCGCCGCCGTGGACGTCCGGCCGGTGCAGCCACCCCGTGTCGTCGTACCAGGGCGCCTGGTAGGCGGCCGACTCCAGCCCGATGAGCGCCCGGAAGCGCTCCGGGTGCAGGCGGGCCAGCTCGAGCACGATCTTGCCGCCGATGGAGCAGCCGAGCACGACGGGGCGCTGGAGGCCCGCCGCCCGGCAGAAGGTCAGGATGAGGTCCACGTAGCCCGCCGTCGTGAGCCGGTACTCCTGCTCCTGCCAGCCCTCGGGGGGCAGCGACTTGCCGTGCCAGGGCATGTCGAAGGCGAGCACGCGGTAGTGCCGCGTCACCGCCCCGTCATTCATCAGGTGGTGGAACTGCCGGCCGTCGGCGCCGGCGGTGTGCAGGCAGACCAGCGGGATGCCCTGCCCGGCCTCCTCGAAGTAGACGCGGTGGGGACGTCCGTCGAGGGTGAGGCGGAGGTAGCGGCCGACGATGGGCTCCAGCGGCGCCGGAAGGTCCTCCGGCGTCCCGGATCCGGACGGGGCGCCCGTCCCGGCGACGCCGCCGCGCCCGGAGGCCTCCCCGCCGCCGGCCGGCCGCGCCCCGCGCGGCGCCGCCAGCACGTCCGTGACGTAGCGCAGGTGGGCCATGAGCGGGACGAGGTCGCCCTCGACCTGCGCCACGCCGGCCTTCTTCATCGCGAAGAGATCGTGATAGCCGGGCGCCGGCACGGGTTCCCAGAAGCGCCTCCAGACATCCGCCGCCGCCCGGACGGCGAAGCTCCAGGGGCGCATGAGGAAGGGCCCGCGCTCGACCGCGGCGATGCGCCCCTCGGTCACGCGGATGAGGTACTGCGCCTCGTCGACCTGCACGAGAAACGTCGTCGTCAGGAAGCGGCCGCGCCTGAGCAGCGCGGCATTCCCGTTGACGAGGGCGGGCAGCGCGGCGAGGCTCGCGTGGACGTCGCTCTCGGCCATGTCCGGCATTATAGTCGATGACAAGGAGGAATCCCCGATGGAGGTGACGCCATGACCGCGCCGCTCCCGCTCATCCCGTTTGACCACCCGGGGGGGAGCGCTGCGCCGCGGCTCGCTCCCGCTCGCCGGAATCGCCTCTCTCCGCTCGCCTCGCCTGCGGCTGCGGCTCGCCAGGCGCCCCGGACCCCCCCACCGCCCCGCGGCTCGCGCGCGGAGGCGAAACCATGACGCCAGTCCTCCCGCTCATCCCGTCCACCGTCTGCGGGTCGCATGGCAAGGCCGGCTGGTGGTACGCCGCCGTCAAGGCCTTCGAGGCGGGCCAGCTGGGTCCCGGCGACATGGAGGAGATGTTCGACGACGCCGCCGACACGGCCATCCGCGACATGGAGCGCGCGGGGCTCGACATCATCACCGACGGCGAGGTGCGCCGGCTCGACGGCTACGTGGACTCCTACTACGCCATCATCAAGGGGATCGCGCCCTTGCCGGCGCGCCGCAAGGCCGGCCCCTGGGGCTATGATCAGCAGACGCGCTACGAGGCCGTGGGGCGCATCGAGACCCCGCCCGGCGGGCTCGGCATCGTCAAGGAGTTCACCTACCTCAAGGCCCATACCGCGAAACGCACCAAGGCCACCTGCGCGGGGCCGCTCACCTTCGGCTCCCGCATCCATCCGGGCAAGATGTACCGGGGCGTGGTGGACGTGGCCGAGCGCTTCGCGGAAGTGATCAACGAGGAATTGAAGGGGCTGGTCACCGCCGGCGCCGACTTCATCCAGATCGACGAGCCGGCGCGCGGCAATGTCTCCGGGGAGGAGATGGCGCGCCTCTTCAACCTCGCCACCGCAGGCGTGAAGGCGAAGCTCGCCTTCCACATCTGCTTCGGCAACCGCTTCGGCCGCTCGCGCTTCGACCGCTCCTACCGGCCCTACTTCCCGGGGCTCCTCGACGCCCGCGCCGATCAGTTCGTGCTGGAATTCGCCGGGCGCGAGCTGTCGGAGCTCGACCTGTGGAAGGAGCACGGACAGGACCGCGAGCTGGGGGCGGGGGTCATCGACGTCAAGGGTTTCTACCCGGACACCCCCGAGGACGTCGCCCGGCGCATCCACCGGGTGCTCGCGGTGTGCAGGCCCGAGCGCCTCTACGTCAACCCCGACTGCGGCTTCGGCTGGTCCCCCCGCTACATGTGCAACCAGAAGATCCAGGCCCTGGCCGCCGGCGCCGTCCTCGCGCGCCAGGAGCTCGCCGGACGGGGGTGAGCCCCGGAGCGGCCGCGCGCGTGCTACAGTCCCGGACGGGCACAGCGCAGGAGGGGAACCCGGATGGCAGGTCAGAGGCAGCCCGCGGCGGGCACGGTGGAGGTGCGGGAGAGCCACCGCTTCGACGTGGCCGCGCTCG
Source organism: Candidatus Rokubacteria bacterium GWC2_70_16 (assembly GCA_001788415.1). Lineage (GTDB taxonomy): Bacteria > Methylomirabilota > Methylomirabilia > Rokubacteriales > CSP1-6 > UBA12499. The sequence goes on from MGBV01000301.1 coordinate 17,441, forward strand.
AGCGGTACATGCGGGAACACGTGGCGGGCTTCTCGGGGCCTCTCACCATCAGGCAGTTCCAGGGTGGGCAGTCCAACCCGACCTACTATCTCCAGACGCCCGCGCGGGAATACGTGCTCCGCCGCAAGCCGCCGGGCAAGCTGCTGCCCTCGGCGCATGCGGTGGACCGCGAGTACCGCGTCATCACGGCGCTGGGCCGGACGGATGTGCCGGTCCCGCGCACCTATGCGCTCTGCGAGGACCCGGAGGTCGTGGGCACGCCCTTCTACATCATGGACTGCGTGCACGGGCGCGTCCTCACCGACGTGCGGCTGCCTGGGATGAGCCCGGCCGAGCGGGCGGCGACCTACGATGCCATGAACGACGTGCTGGCGCGGCTTCACAACGTGGACTACAAGGACGTCGGCCTCGCCGACTTCGGGAAGCCCGGCAACTACTTCGCCCGGCAAATTCACCGGTGGACCTCCCAGTACCGCGCCTCCGAGACCGGGACCATCGAGGCCATGGATAGGCTGACCGCGTGGCTGCCCGAGCACATCCCGGCCGACGACACCACGACCATCGTCCACGGCGACTACCGGCTCGGAAACATGATCCTGCATCCGACCGAGCCCCGCGTGCTGGCCGTGCTGGACTGGGAGCTGGCCACGCTGGGACACCCGCTGGCCGATCTCGCGTACAACTGCATGGCCTATCACCTGAGCGCCGAGGCCATGGAAGGGGTCGGAGGCGCCGACCTGCCCGGCATGGGGCTGCCCACCGAGGAGGAATACCTCGCTGCCTATTGCCAGCGCACGGGACGCGCGGGCATCGAGGACTGGGACTTCTACGTCGCGTTCTCCATGTTCAGGCTGGCCGCCATCGCCCAGGGCATCATGGGGCGGGTGCTGGCCGGCACCGCCAACGATCCCAATGCGCGGCTGCGCGGCGAGCGGGCCCGTCCCCTCGCCGACGCGGCCTGGGCGATCCTGGCCCCGCGCGCCCCCTGATCACGCCGATCGCCCCGTCCACCGTCCACTCCAGGGAGAACCACTTCAAGGAGAACGCCATGTCCACCCCGGTCGAGTACCAGCGCCGCGGCTCAGTCGGTGTCATCACCGTGAACAACCCGCCCGTCAACGCCCTGTCCACCGCCGTCCGCCAGGGCATCGCCGACGGGCTCGCCCGGGCGGCCGCCGACCCGGATGCCCGGGCCGCCGTCATCATCGGCGCCGGCCGCACCTTCATCGCGGGAGCGGACATCCGCGAGTTCGGCAAGCCGCTCCAGCCGCCCGACCTCAACGAGGTGATCCGGCACATCGAGCAGAGCACGAAGCCCGTGGTGGCGGCGCTGCACGGCACGGCGCTCGGCGGGGGCTTCGAGGTCGCGCTCGGCTGCCACTATCGCTGCGCCGTGCCCACCGCGCAGCTGGGCTTCCCCGAGGTGAAGCTGGGCCTCCTGCCGGGCGCCGGCGGCACTCAGCGCCTGCCCCGCGTGGTCGGCGTCGAGGCCGCGCTGAGGATGATCACGAGCGGCGATCCGATTCCCGCGGCCCAGGCCAAGGCCCTCGGCCTCGTGGACGAGATCGTCCAGGGCGAGTTGCTGGACGGCGCCGTGGCCTTCGCCGAGCGGCTCGCCGCCGAGGGGAAGCCCCTCCGGAAGATCTCGGAGATGCAGGACAAGGTGGGGGACGTGGCGCCGGCCCTCTTCGACGAGTTCCGCAAGGGGCTCGGGAAGAGCGCGCGCGGCTTCGAGGCGCCCCAGCGCTGTGCGGACGCCGTCCAGGCGGCGGCGACGCTGCCGTTCGCGGAAGGGCTCAAGCGGGAGCGCGAGCTGTTCGCCGGGTTGATGCAGGGGACGCAGTCCAAGGCCCAGATCCACATCTTCTTCTCCGAGCGCGAGGTGACGAAGATCCCCGACGTGCCCAAGGAGACGCCGGTCAAGCCCATCGGGAGCGCGGCCGTCCTCGGGGCCGGGACCATGGGCGGCGGCATCGCCATGAACTTCGCCAATGCCGGAATCCCCGTGCGCGTGCTGGAGATGTCGCAGGAGGCCCTCGACCGCGGGCTGGCCGTCGTCCGGAAGAACTACGCGGCCACCGTGGAGAAGGGGCGGCTCTCCCAGGCCGACATGGACAGGCGGATGAGCCTCATCGGCGGCACCCTGTCCTACGGCGACATCGGCTCGGCCGACATCGTGGTGGAGGCCGTCTTCGAGGAGATGGCCGTCAAGAAGCAGGTGTTCGGCATCCTCGAGAAGGCGGCCCGCCCCGACGCCATCCTCGCCACCAACACCTCCACGCTCGACATCGACGAGATCGCCTCCGCGACCTCGCGTCCGGGGCAGGTCATCGGCACCCACTTCTTCAGCCCCGCCAACGTCATGCGCCTGCTCGAGATCGTCCGCGGCGCCCGGACCTCGAAGGAGACCATCGCCACGGCGATGGACCTGGCGCGGAAGATCCGCAAGGTGGGGGTGCTGGTCGGCAACTGCGACGGCTTCGTGGGCAACCGGATGCTCCACGGTTACATCCGCGAGGCGGAGTTCCTCCTGGCGGAAGGCGCCCTGCCCCAGCAGGTGGACAGGGTGATCTACGACTTCGGGCTGCCCATGGGGCCCTTCACCATGGGCGATCTCGCGGGGCTCGATGTGGGCTGGCGCATCCGCAAAGGCAAGGCGGCGACGCGCCCCACGCATCTCCGCTACTCGCCCATCGGCGACCGGATCTGCGAGATGGGCCGCTTCGGCCAGAAGACGGGCGCCGGCTGGTACCGCTACGAGAAGGGCAGCCGCGCGCCTATCCCCGACCCCGAGATCGAGGCGCTGATCCTCAGGACCGCGAAGGAGCAGGGCATCGAGCGGCGGCAGATCTCGGACGACGAGATCCTCAAGCGCTGCATGTATCCCTTGATCAACGAGGGCGCGAGGATCCTCGAGGAGGGCAAGGCGCTCCGCGCCAGCGACATCGACGTCATCTACATCTACGGCTACGGCTTCCCCGTCTATCGCGGCGGTCCCATGTTCTACGCTGACACGGTGGGGCTCGGCGCCGTGTACGACACCATCTGCGGCTTCCACAAGGTCCACGGCGAGTTCTGGCAGCCGGCGCCGCTGCTCGAGCGCCTGGCCCGGGAGGGCAAGCGCTTCCGGGACCTGTAGCGGCGGCGCGCTGCGACGAGAAGCCCGGCCGGGCTATAATGTGACGCCCATGGACGCTCCCCTGGCCGGTCTCCTCGTCGCCGATCTCACGCAGAACGTGGCGGGCCCCTACTGCACCCAGATCCTGGCGGACATGGGTGCTGCGGTGGTGAAGGTGGAGCGGATCGGGCGGGGCGACGACGCCCGCGCCTGGGCGCCGCCCTACTGGGGCGGCGAGAGCGCCACGTTCATGGCCGTCAACCGCGGCAAGCGGAGTCTCGCCGTGGACCTCAAGGCGCGCGACGGGCTCGGGATCCTCGAGCGCCTGGTGGGCCGCGCGGACGTCTTCGTCCAGTCGCTCCGCGCCGGCGCCATCGAGGAGCTGGGGCTCGGGTGGGCGCGGGCGCAGGCCCTGAATCCGCGGCTCGTCTACTGCTCCGTCGCGGCCTTCGGCCCGGACGGGCCGTATCGCGACCGCCCCGGCTACGATCCGCTCATGCAGGCCTACTCCGGCATCATGTCCATCACCGGCCATCCGGGGCAGCCGCCCGCGCGCGTGCCCGTGTCGCTCGTGGACATGGGGACGGGGATGTGGGCCGTCGCGGGGATCCTCGGCGCGCTGAGGGAGCGCGACAGCACGGGCCGGGGCGTCGAGGTGACGACGGCGCTCTTCGACACGGCCCTGGCGTGGACGGTGTTCCAGACGAATCTCTACCTGGCCACGGGCGAGGTGCCGACCCCCCAGGGCTCGGGCACGGCCATGATCGCGCCCTACGAGGCCTTCCCCGCCCGGGACGCCTGGGTGATGATCGCCGCCGGGTCGGATGCGCTCTTCGCCAGGGCCTGCGAGGCGCTGGACGCCCCGGCCCTGGCGGGAGACCCGCGCTTCGCGAGCAATCCCCAGCGTGTCGAGCACCGCGCGGCGCTGGTCGAGGCCCTCTCGGCCGTGACCCGTGCGCTGCCGGCCGACGATCTCCTGGCCCGGCTCGCCAAGGCCGGCGTCCCCTCGGCGCCGATCCTCCGGGTGGACCAGGTGGCGGCGGAGGCCCAGACCGAGGCCAGCGGCATGCTCATCCCCGCCAAGCACCCGCGACTGCCCGACTACCGCGCGGTGGGGCTGCCCATCAGGTGGGACGGCGCACGCCCGCCCGTGACCCGGGTCCCCCCGCTCCTCGGGGAGCACTCGACCGAGATCCTGGGCGAGCTCGGCTACGATCCGGACACCATCAGGAGGCTCGCGGACCGCCATGTCATCGGACTATAGGACGCTCAACGTCACCGGCTCGGCCGACGGCTTCGTGGTCACGGTGGAGCTCTGCCGGCCCGAGGCGCTCAACGCCATGAACACGGCCATGGGCGAGGATCTCCTGCGTTGCTTCGAGGGCTTTCAGTGGGACCGCACCCTGCGCGCGGTGGTCTTCACGGGCGCCGGCGACCGGGCCTTCTCCGTGGGCGGCGACCTCAAGGAGCGCGAGGGCATGTCGGACGAGACCTGGCGCGCCCAGCACCAGATCTTCGAGGAGGCCACCTTCCGCGTGCTGCGCTGTCCCGTGCCGGTGATCGCCGCGGTGGAGGGCTTCGCCCTGGGGGGCGGCTGCGAGCTGGCCACCGCCTCCGACTTCATCGTCGCCGGCGAGACGGCCGTCTTCGCCGTGCCGGAGGTGACTCGCGGGATCTTCCCGGGCGTGGGCGGCACCCAGTACCTGCCCCGCATCGTGGGCGGCCCGCTGGCCCGGGAGATGATCTTCACGGGACGGCGGGTGCCGGCGCTGGAGGCGAAGGCGATCGGCCTGGTGAACCACCTGGTGCCGAAGGGCCAGGCGCGGGCCAAGGCGCTGGAGATCGCCGCCACCATCGCCGAGA
>MGBV01000302.1:0-5024 GCA_001788415.1 Candidatus Rokubacteria bacterium GWC2_70_16
GCGGGCTCGTCGCCGGCGGCGCCGGCAGACAGGGCCCCCCTGATTAGTGACTATTTTCGAGATTCCCGGAGTCACCCCACGACATCTCAGGGGGTTGCGCGGCGCGCGCGCCCGAAAAACAGCGTTGACGCGGCGCGGGGTGTGGAAGTTGGGCTAGCTTGTCCAAGCGCTATGCCGGGCGGTACGCGGCATCTTCGTCCGGGCGCTGCCGGAGTTCTACCCCCGACGCGCCTGCCGGAGTGGAATCGCGGACGGCCGGACGGGCATGCTCACGGTGATTCAGCTCTTCGAGCCGCAGGAGGTCCTGGAGAAGCTGGCGGCCCTGACGGCGCTGACCCCGCGCGCGCGGATCAACCGGATCCTCTACCGCGGCGTGCTCGCCCCGCACGCTCGGTGGTGGAGCCGTAACGTCCCCGGCCCCCCCGCTGGAGCCTGCCGCAAGCCCCCAGGCCTGTCTCGGGCCCTGTGCCGCCACCACGGATGGACAGCCGCGGCCGGGGCACCACTGGCCGTGGGCCGCCCTGATGCGGCGGGCCCTCAACCTCGAGGTGCTCGCCTGTCCGCGGTGCGGGAGCCGCATGCGCCTGGTCGCGATGATCAAGGATCCCCGGACCGTGGCGCCGATCCTCACTCACCTGGGCCTGCCTGGCCAGCCGGCGCGAGCCGACGCCGCCCAGGCGCCGCCCGCCGCCGCCGCAAACCTCTCCGCACAGACGCCCGCCTGATCGCCCGTCGCCTCGCCAGCCCGCGGCCCCGAGGGGAAGCCCTTTGGGGAACGGGGCGGCGCTCGCTGGCCTGCCGCGCGGCCGGCGCCCGGGCGATCGGGGGCACGGCGGCGGGCCTCCCGATACCGACAGGGGGCTTCATGTCGCCTATCGCCCCATCGCCCCTATCGCCTCCGCCGCGTCGCGACCATGGGGATCGACCCCGACGTCGGCCACCGGATCATCGGCACCGAGCGCGAGATCGCGGACGGGACGGGGCTCACCCTCACACCGGACGCGGTCTCCGAGGACCTGGCGGCCTTCGATCTCCTCTACGTCCCGGGCGACCTCGGCACCCGCCGGCTCGCCGGCGACCCGGGGCTGATCGCCTACCTCAAGACCCGGGGTGGGGCCCGGCCGGTGGCGTCCGTCTGCACGGGCGCCCTCCTGCTCTGCGCCGCCGGTTCCCTGGCCGGCCGCCGCGCCACCACCCACCACCGCTCCTACGACCTCCGCCGGGAGGTCGTCACCGGCCGGCGCATCGTCGACGAGGGCCGCGCGGTCACCGCCGGCGGCGTCTCCTCGGCGCTCAGCCTCCGGCTCTACCTGGTCGAGAATTCTGAGGGACCGGCGCCCGCGAGAAGATCGCCGTCCAGATGAAGTACCCCACCTCCGCCCCGGTGTGACCACAGCCGGGCGCGCGCGCCGACCGGATCTCGGGCGGGTCCCCGGGGCTCCCGGCGGTGTCAGGTATCTTGGCATCGCGACCGGGCCGGATCAGGCCGAGCCTCGCAGAACTCATCCAAGAAATCGCGCCCTTCCCTCGTGCCCTTCCCTCAGCGCGGCCGAACGGGACTGTCGGAAAACCATTCAGGTTTCGCGCGCCAAGGGTTCGTCGGTCGACGGACCAGAAAAGAGACATGCCAGAACAAATAGTTGCGGAATCACCGGAGCTGGACGCGACCGGGTATGAAACGTGCTTCACAAAACGAACGTCGCCGCCGATCGACGGCGGCCCGGCGACGAGGGAAGGCACGGAGGCCACGGCCATGAAGGCTCTGCCGGTCCTGATCCTGGTGCTGTCGGTTGCGTTCGTCCCCGCCGTCTCGCACGGCTTCGCCTTGCTGGGGCCGAATGGGGCGGAGGATGCAACCCACGGGGCGGCCAGCCCTGGCACGGGATTCTTCCAGGCCTTCAACGCGGGCTTCCGCTGGTCCATCAGCAATCTGACCTTCGCCTTCGACCCGACGTTCGCCGCCGCGTTCGGGGCTGGGGGTGTGCACGCCGTCACCAGCGCGTTCGGCACCTGGGATACGGCCTTCGGGACCGTGGGGCCGGCCTCGACCCAGTTCATCTCCGATCCGGGCTTCACCGTGTACGACATCGAGAGCGTGGCGGTGCACGAGATCGGCCATGCCCTCGGGTTCCACCACCCGAACCTCGCCGCCGGATTGGGCCGCAACTTCAATCCGGCCGGCGCCTCGATCGCGGCGACGGGCCTGGAGCTCATGAACTCAACGATCGGCCCCAACGAGGTCCAGCGCGCCCTGACGGCCGACGACACAAAGGGGTTCAACTACCTCTACAACCCGGCCACGGTCATCCCCATGCTCAACGCCACCGCCAACGGCACCGAGAACACCGTCGGGCCGGGTGACCTGAACTTCGCTCAAGCAGGAGCAGCGGCGCTGGGAGGCACCGTCGGGGCCAACATCGACATCTTCGCCGAAGACCTCGGCGCCACCGGCATCCTGGGACTGACGCTCGCTTACGGCGGGGCCAGGGCGGCCGGCAGCCTGACTTTCGGCGGCACTCCCCTGGGCGGCTTCTTCAACGGCGTGCCTCTGAACCTGCACGCGCTCGGAATCGACAACGCCAATCACGGCGACACCCTCTCCAGCATCGACATCATCTTCAACACCAACCCGGCGTTCCACCTCGCCGTCAATCCGGTGCCCGGACCTCCAGCGCTGGTGCTGCTCGCCGTCGGAGTCCTCGGTCTGGCCGCCGCGTGCCGGAGGAAGAAGCGGCCCCGCGCCTGACGCGGGCCGCTCGGGAGGAGCGAAGGGCACAGAAGGGCCCTTGTGCCTATCGGCGTGACTCCCAACGGTACAGCATGTCGTAGGTCGTGGGGCCATGGACGCCAGAGGCGAGGCCGAGCAGGGTCTGGAACGCTGCCATCGGGGTGCCCGCCGGTTGAAGCGGAAGGCGAACTCGTCCAGGGAGGCTTGGAGGTGATCGTGACCGACGTCGTGGCGGGTGCCGCCACGCCAGGTCTTGAGGTTGCCAAAGACTTGGCGGATATGCGGCAGGAGCTTCGGTGGCTCGGTGGCTCTTCTCTTTCATCTTTCGCGGATTTTCCAGGCTAGGGCCGCGACTTCGTCGACCCGGCCCCTTCGCGCCATGGTGAAGGATCTCGCATCTGGACCATCTTGAGCGCCCTGCGGAGCTCTTCCGCATCCGGTCAGAAGGCGTCGGGGGCGGAGGCGATCCGATCGAGCTCGGCCCGGGTGTACGACCCGAGGCTCCGGAAGTCGAGCTCGGTGTAGTTCTTGATCCACCGCATGGCGATCTTCACGGCCTTGCGGTAGCGCTGCTCCGCGTCGGCGTAGGCGGCGCGGCCCCTGTCGTCCTTCACGGTGGCCCCGAGCCGCACGAGGATGTCCTCGGTCTCTTCCTGCAGGAGCCGCTTCACCAGCGGGACATCGTGGAGCTGCGCGCCGTCGGTGGTCGTCGCGCGGTGCCGGATGCGCTGGGCGATCTGCGCCACCGACATGCGGCCCGTGGCGAGGTCCTCCATGAGCGCCGGATGGACGCCGGGCTTGCCCGCCAGACTGTCGATCCCCTTGGCCCCGCGTCCGGTGAGCCAGCCCTCCAGGTACTCGACGACCATGCGCGCATTACGGCGCGTCCCTTCCAGCGTGATGGGGCCGTCGGGCACCTCGATCGTGACCGGATAGCGGTCCGGGTCGGCCATCTCGGCCGTGGGCGTCCAGCCCGAGGCGATCAGCTCCTTGAAGGGATCGCCCGCCGTCTTCATGTGGAAGATGTGCGCCACCCAGGCGCGGAGGAAGCCCTGGCGCGCCTCCCACTCCTTGTCCTTCCTGATGGCCTCCCCCGCCACGCGGTTGACTTGCGGATCCGCGCTCGGCAGCGCCGTGGCCATGCCGCCGACGGGCGCCGCGCCGCGCTTGAGGCAGATGGCCACCAGCCGCCGGAAGATGTTGGCGAGGAACGGGGTGGTCTTGATGTCGACGCCGAAGCGGTCGGGCCACACCGACCGGGGGTCCGCCATGACGAACTCGAAGATGCTCGCCTTGAGGTCCCAGCGGGCGGCGTTGAGCCCGCCCGCGTAGGGGCCGAGGGCGTAGAGCATCTCCTCCATCTGGTACACCGCCGGCAGGGACTCGACGAGGGGAATGGCGCTGATCACGGCATCCCGGAGATGCGGCAGGAGCGCGCGGCTCCGGTCGAAGAGATCGCGGTACCAGGCGCACTCCTCGGCTGACTCCAGCTTCGGGAGATAGAAGTAGATCCCCTGCCCGCGCTCGGCCTGGGCGCGGCCGACGTAGTACAGGGTCAGCGCGGTGCCCAGGATCGCCGCGGGGATGGGCCGGCCATCCACGGTGAAGTCCGGCTCGTCCAGGTGGATGCCGCGCTCCCGGTGCATGAAGAAGGGCAGCTCGCCGTCGGCGATCGTGTACTCCTTCCCCTTCTCGGCATCGACGTGGCGCAGCTCGCGGTGGACGGCGGCGACCCGGTGGTGCGCCGCGCGCACCGTGTCCACGAGGCGGTGGCCGGCCGAGTCCTCGTCGTCGTCCAGGTCCCCCGCGGCCCGCTCCCCCTCGGGCCCGGGATTCAGCGCGTTGATGAACATGCTCGTGATGGAGCACGGACCCGAGATCTCGATGCCCGGCTTGCGCAGGTCCGCCGGCACCGGCGGGACCTTCCAGTCGCCGGTGTTGATGGCGCTCCGCGGCGGATGCGCGGGCAGGATCCCCTGCTCGAGCGCGCGGGCGAGGACCTCCTGGCGCCGGGCGAGCAGCGCCCGGACCCGCGGCGTGAGCTCGTCGTGCAGCCGGACGACGTAGTCGACGAACTCCGGGGTGAACAGCTGGGCGGCCCCTTCCACGGGCGCCCACTGCGCGCGCGTCACCGCGTGACTCCCTGAACCGGTCGTTGCAGCCATCGATGGGCCCTTCCTTTCTCAGGACGGCCGGGTGTGGCGGCGGGCGCGGCGGCGCCCCTGCCAGAGCGTTCTCAGGCCGAAGTAGGCGAAGGCGTCCTTGAGATCCGAGAAGAGGCGCCTGGCCCGCCCCA
>MGBV01000302.1:5033-16762 GCA_001788415.1 Candidatus Rokubacteria bacterium GWC2_70_16
GGGGCTCACGCCGTGGTACACCTTGTCGCCGTTGAAGATCACCATCGAGCCGGGCATGGTGGCGACGGCGAGCTCGCGGGGCGCGCGCCTCGGCTGGCGCGTGTGGAGCCGGCAGAGGAGGCGGCTCGCCGATTGCTGCACGAGGCCCACGAGGATCGTGTAGCGGGCCCCCCTGTAGTGGGAGGTGTCGTAGTGGTAGCCCATGTGGTCCCCGGCCTCCGTGTAGAAGTACAGCGCGCAGGCGTGGGGATCCTCGTCGGGGCAGAGCTTGAGGTCGGCCCGGACCAGCCGACCGAGGAAGCGCCGGAAGGCCTCCGACCGGTAGAGGCCCAGCAGGGCGGGCCCGCCGTCGGCGATGGCGAAGTGGCTCACGCTCCCGCCCTTCTTGTGCCGGGGGATGTAGTTGCGGTGCAGGCCGGGCTCGAGACGCTCCACGTCCTCCAGGAGCCGCCCCACCGCCTCGGGAGGCAGGGCCTCCGGGATGAAGAGGAACTCGTCCTGCTCCCAGTACTCCCGCTCGAGCGCGGCCACGTCCAGCCGGGCGAGCGCCCGCTCGACGCCGGCGACGACGGGGGGCGCGGCCGCCGGCGGGGCCGGGGCCGCCTCACGGTCCACGCTTGGTCACCTCACGCATTGGGGGCTAAGCCTAGCACACGTTGTATAGTGCGGGAATGCTGGGCGGCCTCAAGCGCCTCCATCCGTTCCAGACCGCCGAGGCCCAGCGCCTCGCCCTCCTCTTCGGCATCGTCTACTTCGCCCAGGGGATGTGGTACCTGCCCAACCAGACGATCACCATCGTCTTCAAGGACTCGGGCTTCTCGGCCGGCCAGGTGGCGACCTTCTTCACCATCAGCACCGTGCCGTGGCTGATCAAGCCCGTGTACGGGCTCCTCTCCGACTTCGTGCCGCTCTTCGGCCGCCGGCGGAAGAGCTACTTCCTCCTGACCTCCGCGCTCGCGGCCTCGGCGGGGCTGGCGCTGGGGTTCATGACCGAGCGCCCGTACTGGTGGCTGGCGGGGCTCTTCACCGTGATGGGGCTGGGGCTGGCGTTCACGGACGTGCTCACCGACGCGCTGATGGTGGAGAGCGGCAAGCCCCTGGGGCTCACCGGGGCCTTCCAGGCCGTGCAGTGGGCCTGCATCTACGGCGCCTCGATCCTCGTGGGCGTCATGGGGGGACGGCTGGCGGAGATGCGGAGTCTTGGCTCGGCCTTCGTCGTGGCGGGGTGCTTCCCGCTCGTCTCCTTCCTCATGGCCCTGCTCTTCGTCAGGGAAGCCCCCGCCCGCACCGACCGGGAGGCCTTGCGCGAGACGTTCCGGGCCATCCGTGGGGCCGTCGCCGAGCGCGAGATCTGGGTCGTCGCGGGGTTCATCCTCTTCTGGACCTTCAGCCCGTCCTTCGGGCCGGCACTCGTCTACTACCAGACGGACAGGCTCAAGTTCAGCCAGCAGTTCATCGGGGTCCTGGGCTCGCTCGGCTCGGCGGCCGCCGTCGGGGGGGCCCTGGTCTATGCGCCCCTGTCCCGCCAGATGCCCCTCAAGTGGCTGATCAACGGCGCCATCGGCGCGGGGGTGGCCGGCACGCTGGCCTACCTCCTCTACCGCGACCCCGCGTCCGCCATCGTCATCGACATCGTCTTCGGCTGCATCGGCATGATCACCCAGCTCGCCTTCCTCGACCTCGCCGCCAAGGCCTGCCCCCGCCGCGTGGAGGGCACGTTCTTCGCGCTGCTCATGTCCGTCTTCAACGGCGGAGCCCAGGGGTCCCAGGTGGCGGGCGGCTACCTCTACGACTGGCTCGGCTACACGCCGCTGGTGCTCATCTCGGCGGCGATGACCCTCCTCGCCTTCCCCCTCGTCCCCCTGGTGAGGGTGGAGCGGATCGAGGCGGGAGCGCGCTCCGAGGCGGCGGACACCTCGTCCGGCGCCGTCAAGCCGTGAGGGCGGAACCCCGCGGGCTCACGGCGTCTTCCGCTCCTCGCGCTCAAGGGCCTGCCTGGCCGCCTCGTAGCCCCGCCTGAGCCAGCGCACCGCCCGCCCCACGTCCCGCGACGTCTCCACGCGGCACTCGACCCAGCCGCGCGCGGCGAAGCGGCGGTGGGGCACGAAGCCCGGCACCAGGAGGGCCCGGCGCTGATCCTCGGGCGTGAGCCGGATCCAGAGGTCCGTGTCCTTGGCGCGCAGGGGGAAGCAGGCGAAGAGCTGGGGCCCGACGAAGTAGCCCCAGCGCCCGAACATGGGCGTGATTTTCACCCGCGGCCAGGACCCGAGCTGGGTGTTGAGCTCGGCGGCCGGCCCGATCCCGCCGCGCGCGAGAGTCCGGCGCGTCTTGCGCCCGGGCCCGAGGCCTCTCACGCGGCCTTTCATGGGGCGCCTCAGCGCTTCCCCCCCGCCAGCCGGCGCGCCTCGGGGAGCGCGCGCAGCCAGAGGATGCTCGCGAGCCCGAGGACGCCGCCCACGCCCAGCACCGAGAAGCCCGAGGCCCACGCCGCCACCGCGGTCCGGTCCTGGTAGAGGTCGAGCACCAGGCCGAAGACACTGGGCGCGATGGCGCCGGCGCCGAAGCCCAGGAGGGACCGGATGGCCAGCACCGAGCCGAGCCGCTCTGGGGGCACGGTCTCCGTGATCCCCGTCGAGTAGACGGGGGAGTCACCGAGGGCCGAGAAGCCGTAGATGCAGCCGGCCACCAGGACCAGCGCCACCGGGGCGCCCAGCAGCCAGCCGAAGCCGAACGAGCAGGCGCTGCTCACGAGCATCATCCCGGCGATCACGGCGGTGCGCCCCCAGCGGTCCGAGAGCCAGCCGCCCGTGCTCGAGGCGGCGATGCCCATGACGTGGAAGAGCGCCGTGAGCCCGGCGCCGAGCCCGGCGGCCTGCGTGGGAGCCGTCCCGTGGGCCACGAGGACGGCCGCCATGAACGCCGGCGTCCAGGCCCACATGCCCAGCAGCTCCCAGGAGTGGAACACGTAGCCGGCGATCATGAGCTGCGCCGCGCGGTTGCCCGACAGCCCCGTCTCCCAGCTGAAGCGGCTCGAGGGCACGGCGCGCGCCGATCCCCCGCGAAACAGGCCGAGGGAGAGCAGCAGGCAGCCCACCGGGCCCAGCGCCAGGACGAACAGCGCCGCGCGCCAGCCGGCATGCGCGACCACGAAACCGCCGACGGCCAGGGCCAGCACGTACCCCACCGACGAGGAGGCGAGGAACCAGCCGACGGCGCCGCCGCGCCGGGCGGGCTCGAAGCGGGCCGCGATCAGCATCACGCCCGGCGTGTAGGTCCCCGCGAGGGCCACCGCCGAGAGGAAGAACAGGCCCAGGGCGGAGAGATGCCCCTGGGCGAAGATCGGGATGAGGAAGGACGTGACGGCGGCGAGGACCGCGGAGCCGAGGAAGACCGCCCGCGGGCCCAGGTAGTCGGCCAGGACCGAGAGCACCACCAGGGACAGCGCCGTCCCGGCCTGGGCGGCGGAGTTGATGCTGCCGGCCGCGGTGAAGGAGAGGCCCCACTCCTCCTGGACCGCCGCCAGCACGGTCGGGTAGGCCATGGACATGACCGAGTGTCCGGCCCGGGCGAGACAGATGCCGACGAGCCAGAGGGTGTGGCTGCGATGCCCGCCGGAGGTCTCGGTCATGAGCGGGGGACGCGCCCGGGGCGCTCGGGGGCTCAGGGAAAGTGGTAGCGGCTGATGTGGAGGTGGACGCCGTGCGACGAGCGCGGCTCGATGGTGACCTCCGCGGCGCCGACCAGCATGGCGGCCCCGGCGCGCCGCAGGCGCCCCAGGAGGCCAGCCATCTCCGGCGCCACCATGGACAGGGCCACCATGCCCTCGACGTTCCCCACCTCCGAGGCCGGCACCATGAGGAGCGTGCCGCCGCCCGCCCAGCCGAGCATGCAGCGCGCGCCGCCATTGATGGCGACTTCAGGCAACCCGAAGAGGCGCTGATAGCTCCCGGCGGCGGCGGCGGGCTCGCGGCAGCCGACGACGAGCCGCTTGAGGCGCACCGGCGAGTCCCGGGCCTCCGTCCCCTGCGGCGGCGTCGCCAGCTCCACCAGCACGCCGTGACACGCCTTGGGGCTGAGGAAGGCGATCCGCCCCGCGAGCCCCGCGCGCGAGCGCTCGTCCAGGAGCGGCACGCTCTGCGCCCTGAGCCCGCCCAGCGCGGCGTCCACATCGGCGGTCTCGAAGCAGATGTGGTGGAGCCCCTCGCCGCGCCGGGCCAGGAAGCGGGCCACGCCGCCGTCCGCCGTCAGGGGCTCGAGTAGCTCGACCTCGCTCTCGCCAGCGGCCAGCAGCGCAGCCCGCACGCCCTGGTCGGGGATCTCGGCCTCACGCAAGAGCGGCAGCCCCAGCGTGTCGCGCCAGAAGCCATAGGCGCGGCGGAGCGACTCGACGACGACGCCGACGTGATGGATCTTGCTGACCGTGCAGTGGCTCATCGACGGGTCTGCTGGAGCAGAACCCGAACTCCGTCGAGGATCACCGCCGCGACGCTCGGCCGCACGCCGAGCGCCTTCTGCCAGTCCGATTCCAGTCGAATCACGACGTACCACCGTAGCCGACAACCCCCGTGTTTTCAAGGACTCGCCTCGCCCTCCCGGCGCGGCGCAACCAGCCGAGGCCCGCCGTTCAGGCGGCCTGGAAGAGCTTCCTGAACTCCTCCCACGGCACGGGGGGCACCGCGGCCAAGCGCCCGTTCTCCTCCACGTGCGCGACGCCCTTCATGCCCACCAGGGCGGAGCCGATGCCGGGCGTCGAGCGCGCGAACTGGAGCGCGCGCTGGGCATCCGTCTGGAGCCCGGGGAGAAACCGGCCCACCACCTCCGGCAGCCCCCGGGCGAGCTGGCCCTGGTAGATGGACGCCGAGCCCATGACGTAGAGCCCGAAGCGCTCGGCCGCCTCGAGGGGCGTCACCGTGTCCCGCCCCGCGCGCTGGGTGGCGGTGGTGAAGGCCTCGGTCATGCCCAGGTTGTACGGGAGCTGGATGACGCGGCAGTGGTGCGCCTCGCCCGCCACCTCCGCGGCCAGGCGCACCAGCTCTTCCAGCGAGAGGGAGTCGGGCGCCGCGGGCGGCTGGCGGTAGCCGTTCCAGGTGGCCGTGCCGTAGAGGCGGATCGTCCCGGCGCTCACGGCGCCCTCGAGGAACTCGAAGGCCTGCCGCATCCGCGCGAGAAAGGTGGGGCGATCCACGGCCGGGAGCTGCATCTCCGGGTTGTGGAGGTAGTAGACGTCCAGGGTCTCCACGCCGAGGTTGGCCCGGCTCCGCTCGAGCTGGTCGGCGAGGAAGCGCGGGGCGAGGCAGTGGCAGCCGCCCACGACGTCCTCGGGGCGCACGATGCCGGGCTGGACGTAGGTCTCGGCCAGATAGGCGCCGGGATTGGGCGGCATGGCGCCGTCGTAGGGGATGAAGCCCCCCTTGGTCGCCACCACCACCTCCTCGCGCCGGGCGCCGCCCGCGGCGACGAGCGCGCGGAGGGCCGCGCCAATGGCGCGCTCGCTCCGCTGATGACGGTAGTTCACGGCGGAGTCCACGACGTTGATCCCGATCTCGAGGGCGCGGGTCACCGCCTCGCGGTACGCGCGGTCGGTGGGATCGTCCTCCGCGCCCAGATAGGTGCCGATGCCCACCGAGGACAGCGTGAGCCCGCGCCAGGAGCGGAAGTGCTCCGGCACCGCGCTTGCTCCCACGCGGGCGCGGTAGGCCGCCGTGCCCTCGGCCGTCGCGAATCCCTGGATCACGTCAGGTCTCCCGATAAACGAGCAGGATCGCGCCGATCAGCCCCATGGACAGTGCCCACACCCACCCGGGCACCCCGCTCGCCCCCTCAGGCAGTCTCAGCTCGATCCACCGCCCCCACCCCATCAGGACCGCGAGGATCCCCATGGGCGCATGGGACACCTCCGCCAGGAACTCCGCCTTGAGATTGAACATGGCGTGGGAGTGGGTGAGCAGCACCGCGCCGCCCACGGCGCAGAGCAGCGGGAAGACGAGCCGCCAGCCCGGGCGCCCCAGCCGGCCGATGCGCACCAGCCACTCGAAGAGGCCGAGGGCCACCACGAGGAGCACCGCCAGCCGGTGCTGCAGGACATCGGGCAGCGCCATGCTCTCCCAGAACCCGGCGGGTCCCAGCGGCCAGGCGCGTGGATCGTTCCGGATGAACATGAAGGCCGCGAGGCCCAGGAAGAGCAGGGGCCAGTGGCGCGCCCAGCGCGGCCGGCCGGCGCGCTCGAGCACCGCCAGGACGCCCATGGCGAACACGAACATCCCGGCGGCGTGATGGTTGTACTCGGACCAGGCGTACTCCTCGGGCTGCCGGGTCCCGAGCGTGTCGGCGATGGGCGCCGCGGCGGCGAGGAGCTGCCCCACGGGCGGCGAGGTGAGCCGCGGCATCGCGGGCAGGAAGCGCCCGGCCACCTCGGCGGGCGTGGCCAGGTCGGCCACCACGTCGACGGCCGGCGGCAGCGAGGTGAGCGAGGCCGCGGAGAGCAGCACCGTCAGCCCGATGCCGACCTCCGCCTCCACGAGCGCCCGCAGCCGCGCGGTGGCACCCTCCGCGGGGCCGCTGCCCGCCCCCCGTCCCACGACGAGGAAGTTGAGGGCCCCCAGGACCAGCACCGCCCCCAGGAGGGCGACCTTGGTGACGACCATGATGCCGTAGCCCGTCCCGATCAGGGCTCCCCAGCCGCCGACATAGTGGCGCGCGAGGAAGAGGCCCGGCCCCACCACGAGCCCGACGCCGACGAGCGCCAGCGCGGAGAAGCGCCCGAGCACGGCCGCCCCCAGGCGATCGGCCTCCTCCTGGCCGCGCGAGATGCGCCAGGAGGCCCGGAGCCGCCAGAACGCCATGAGGTGGATCACGCCACCCACCCAGATCACCGCCCCCGCCTCATGGAAGACGGTCACCGCCATGAGCGGGGCGCGCCCCTCGAGCCGACTCGTGGCATGCGCCAGCCACGCCGCATTGCCGAGCAGGAGGAGGGAGATCGCGGCGGCGCATGTCCACCCGCCCGCCGAGGCGGGGCGGGAGCGGAGCCAGGCGGCGCAGACGGCGAGGCCCAGCGCCAGCACGACGCTCACGAGCCCGGCTCGCGCGAAGCCCGTGGAGAGGAACTCGCGCAGAGCCCAGCGTCCCGTCTCGTCGGCGAGCGTCCACGGCTGGAGCACAGTCAGGACCACGAGCCGTGAGGCGGCCAGCACGAGCGCGCCCGCGACGATGAGGCCCAGCGCCCGCCTCGCCGCCGCCTCCCCCGGGGCAGAGCGGCGCCCGAGCGGGCGCAGGGCCCAGAGCGCGTAGCCGACGCCGCCGACGGAGGCGCTGAGTGCCACCAGGGCGAGCCCCCGCAGCAGCACGTCGAGGAAGCCGGCCAGGAGGGTCATCGCATTACCGCGCCGCCCGGACCGTGAACCTGAGCGCGCCCTCGGTGATGTGCCCGTCGGTGGCGAGCACCTTGAAGCGCGCCACGTAGGTGCCGGCTGGGAGCGGGCGCAGCCGGATGACGAGCCGGTCCGGGCCGGGCGGCAGGCCGGGAGCGCCGGATGACACCGGCAGCGGCACGGGGTGCCCGCCGACCTCCTCGATCGTCGCGCGGCTGAGTGCGTGCTCGATCCTGCTGTTGAAGCGCAGCACGACGCGGTCCGGGGGCAGGGAGAGCACGGCGTCGTGGGCGGGCGAGGACTCCAGCACGATGGCATGCCCGGGGGCGGCGGCCGGGAGGGAGAGCGTGACCGTCAGCGCCAGCGCCGCGAGCTGGCGGGGCCGGATGGCCCCGCGCGTCGAGCAGGGCGCCACGTCCCTAGCGCCAGTCGTCGAGCACCAGGTCGTTGGGGTCCTCGTCGTCGATCTGCTTGCCCCGCTTCATGCGGACCATGATGAGGTCCATCTGGTAGCCGCGCTCGAGCAGGGCCTGGTAGGCCGTCCAGTAGTAGGTGTAGACGCCCGCCACGACGCGCAGGAGCCCCGCCTCGTGGGCCAGGTCCTCCAGCGCTCCGAGCAGGGCGTGCAGGTGCTCCGGCTTCCGGTGCCTGGGATCGATGGCCAGGAACTTGACGTAGAGGCTCCCCTGCGGCGCCTCGCTGACCCCTGGTGTGTGGTAGATGGCGAAGCCGATCGCCTCGCGCCCCTTCTCGAGGATGAGGGTATCGCCCAGCGCCAGGCCGTCCGCGATCTCCACTTCCTTGCCGAGGTCCAGGCCGCGGAAGATCCCGTTGGTGATCCGGTGCAGCTTGACGATCGCCGCCTTCTTCCTGGCCTCCTCGAGCGTGGAGTAGCGCCGGACGCTCACCGCCGGCCTGGCCGCGCGCGTGGCCTGGACGATCTCGCGGCGGTCCAGCGGCTTGGCGGTGATGACCACGAGCCCCCGCGGACGGTAGCCGAACTTCTGGTAGGGGACGAGATGCCGCGGGCTGTACGGATAGGTGGCCAGCCCCTGCATGACGGCCTTGTTCTCGTCGAAGAAGCCCTGGCAGGCCGCGAGGAGCTGCTGGCCGATGTCCTGGTTCTGGTAGTTGGGGAGGACGGCGATGGGCCCCACCAGACCGAGGGTGCCCCACATGACGGCCACGGCGGCGCCGACGATCTTGCCGTCGCCTTCCTCGGCGACGAAGCACCCCCACGGCTCCATGAGCCAGCGGTGGTGGACGTACTGCGCGCCGCCGAACACCTGGCGCGGACGGGTGCCCATCTGCCGCTCGTAGAAATCCAGGAAGGCCTGCTCGACGACGTCGCGCACCTTGGAGAGGTCGCCCTTGCGGACGCGACGGATCTTGATGAGGGGGGAACGCCCCTGAGTGTCGAGACCCGGGCGGTCCACGGTGGCTCTCATGCCTGGCCCGGGAACCCCGCCAGCTCCTCGAGCAGCGTGATCACCCCGGAGTGATCGAGCCCTCCGCGCCCCTTGACCCGCAGGGCATTGAACAGCTCCTGCACGACGGCCGTGCAGGGCAGCGGCACGCCGAGGGCGCGCGAGGCCTCCATGATGAGCCCCAGATCCTTGAAGTGCAGGTCGACCTTGAAGCCGGGCGTGTAGGTGCCCGAGACGTAGTTGGGCGTCTTCTGCTCGAGGCACTTGGACCCGGCCAGCCCACCCCCCAGAGCCTTGAGCGTCAGCTCGCGGTCGAGCCCCGCCTTGCGCGCCAGCGTGAGCGCCTCGCCGAGCGCCGTGAGGTTCACGGCGACGATGATCTGGTTGGCGAGCTTCGTGAAGCCGCCGGCGCCCAGCGGGCCGAGGAGGGTGATCGTCCTGCCGAGGGCCTGGAACACGGGCAGGGCGGCCTCGAAGTCGGCTTTGTCTCCGCCGACCATGATGGACAGCGCCGCGTCGATGGCCCCCTTCTCGCCGCCCGAGACCGGAGCGTCGAGCATCCGCACCCCCTTCGGGGCCAGCGCGGCGCCCACCGTCTGCGAGACAAGCGGCGAGATGGTGGACATGTCGAGGTAGAGGAGCCCCGGGCGGGCGCCCTCGATGATGCCGTCCTTGCCGAGCGCCACCAGCTCCACATCCGGCGAGTTGGGGAGCATCGTGATGAGGATCTCGACCTGGCCGGCGACCTCCCGGGGCGAGGCCGCTGCTCTTGCTCCCGCCCCCACCAGCTCCTGCACCGGGCCCCGGTTCCGGTCGTGGACGACCAGCGGGTAGCCGGCCTTGAGGAGGTTCTTCGCCATGGGCCGGCCCATGATACCCACGCCAATCAATCCAATGAGTTGCGCCATGATGACCTCGCGGGACGGGAGAGTGGGACGGGGTGTGTCATCCCCGCACGCGCTCAATTAGCACACGGTTTCTCGGGGAGTCAAGCCATAACTCCCCCGGAACCTGCCCAGATGGCGTTCCGGGCGCCCCAGGGCCTAGGCAGGCCGCCGAAAAAGGCCCATCTGCGGAGGTACGGCGCCCTCCGCCGCACGCTCAACGTGGCTCGCTCACGCTCGCCCGGATCTCCGGGTCCGCTCGCCTCGCCTCCGGCGCGGCTCGCCGAGCGGAGTACGCCTCGCGTGCGGCCGTCGGGTGCCGCCTCGCATCTGGGCCTTTTTTTGAGCAGCCTGCGGGGCTTTTCCGCGAACTGCTAGGCTGGAGAGGGCGCCGGGAGCCGGTAGATGGCCGTGTGGAGCACCTGCGCCACGGGGCGCGCCGCCTCGCCGGCCACGATGAGCAGGTCAAGCTCGACGAACTCCCGCCCCTTTTTCTCGAAGAGCCCTCGCACCCGGCCTCGCGTCTCGAGCCGCTCGCCCACCCGGGCCAGGCTCAGGTGACGGATCACGCTGCCGACGTGGATCCACGGCCCCATCCGGACATTGCGATCGAGGGCGCGATTGGCCTGGTCGAGGTAGAAGGCCGGGTGGACGAGGCCCGTCGGGCCGGCGTACAGGGGTAGCGCATCGCTCACCTTGCCCAGGTACTCGGCCGCGGCGGCCTCATCGTACTGGGCCACGGGGGTGCCGAGCACGGAGACCGCAGCCAGATGCTCCCGGGTCGCCGGCGGGCGTTCGGCAGGCAGCGCCGTCACTGCCCAGGCGCCAACCGCCAGCGGCTGGGGCGGGGCCGCGGGCAGGGTCGCCGTGGCCGTGGCGCACTCCCCTCCCGCCTCGGTCTCCGCCGTCAGGGCCGCCGTCACCCCCGAGAGGCTCTGCTCCGTCACGCTGCCCCGGACGGAGACCTCCTCGCCCTCGAGCACGGGCCTGGAGAACCTCACGCTGGCCGTCCCCTGCTCGAGCCACCGGCGCCCCCACGCCTCGGCCAGCGGGTGCGTCAGGTAGGCGTAGACGGTGACGCCGGGGACGAGCCCGCCGCGGAAGCCGTATTGCCGGGCCACCGCGTCGTCGTGGATGGCGTTCTCGCTCGCAGCAGCCGTGTTCCGCGCTATCACGCGGTACTCTGGGAAATTACCTGACACCGCCTGACCCTCCCGATGGCCCGGGGACGAGGCTAGATCATCCTGAGGTGGCGCGCCATCTGGAGCCGCTGCTCGGCCAGCCGGTCGGCGGCGAGCCAGATCGGGACCTTCTCTCGCTTGCTCATCGCGATCAGCTCGGTCATCCTGTCGCGGATGCGGGCCACGTTGCGCCACGCCCGCTCGCGGTTGAAGCCCCCCTTCTGCATGCGGTCGGTGTCGAAGATCGTCCCCCCGGCGTTGGCGATGTAGTCCGGGGCGTAGAGGATGCCCCGCTCCTCGAGGAGCGTCCCGTGCCGCTCCTCGGCGAGCTGGTTGTTGGCGCTGCCGCACACGATCCGGCAGCGCAGCTCGGGGATCGTGCGGTCGTTGATGACGGCGCCGAGGGCGTAGGGCCCGTAGATGTCGCAGGGCTGGGCGTGGATCTCCGCCGGCGGCGCCGCTGCCACCCCGAGCTCCCGGCGCGCCCGCTCGACCTTGGCCGTGTCGATGTCCGCCACGATGACTGTCGCGCCCTCCTTGACGAGCCCCTCGAGGGCGGGCCAACCGACGGCGCCGAGCCCCTGCAGGGCGATCGTCCGGCCCTTCAGGCTGTCTGAGCCCCACACCTCCTGGGCGCAGGCCTTCATCGCCTGCTGGACGCCGAGGGCCGTGGCGGGGCCGATGTTGCCGGCGCCGCCGCAGTACTCGGGCAGCGTGATCACGTGCTCGGTCTCCTGGTAGAGGACCTCCATGTCGTCGAGCGTGGTGCCGACGTCCTCGCCGGTCCGGTACTCGCCGTTGAGGCTCTGGATGAAGCGCCCCATCGCGCGGATCAGCGCCTCGGTCTTCTGCGTCTTCGGGTCGCCG
>MGBV01000303.1:0-7563 GCA_001788415.1 Candidatus Rokubacteria bacterium GWC2_70_16
CACCAACCAGTCGGGCATCGCCAAGGGGTATTTCTCGGAGGAGATCCTCGGCGCCGTCAACGCCGAGATGCTGAGACAGCTGGCGGCACTCGGCGCTCATCTCGACGGGCTGTACATCTGCACCCACCATCCCGAGGAGGGAGAGCCCCCTTACCGCGCCGCCTGCGATTGCCGGAAGCCCCGCCCGGGTCTCTTGCTGAGGGCGGCCTCCGATCTGGGTCTCGATCTCCGGGCCTCGGTCGTCATCGGCGACAAGATCTCGGATGTGGAAGCCGCTCACGCGGTGGGCGCCGGCGGGGTGCTGGTGCTCACCGGCTACGGGCGCGGGGAGTGGGAGCACCGGCGCCAGCACTGGCGGCTCAAGCCCGACCACATCGCCGAGGACTTGCTCGACGCCGTCGAGTGGGCCCTGGCCCGGAGGGGCCGCTGATGTACCCGGTCCGGCAACTCGAGGCGGCCATCGCCGGCTTCGCGGGCCGGCGGGTCGTGATCGTCGGCGACCTCATCGCCGACGAGTACCTCTACGGGAAGCCCGCGCGCATCTCCCGCGAGGCGCCGGTTCTCATCCTGAGGTTCACGGACCGAGAGGTGCGGCTGGGCGGGGCCGCCAATGCCACCCACAACGTCCACGCCCTCGGAGCCAGCGCCTCGCCGGTGGGCGTGCTCGGCAACGACGGCCCGGGGGACGAGGTGGCCGGGCTCTTCCGAAAAGCGGGCATCTCGACTGCCGGGATCCTCCGCGCAGAGGGGCGGCTCACCCCCATGAAGACCCGGATCATGGCGGGCGGCTACGAGTCGACGCGCCAGCAGGTCGTGCGGCTCGATCGCGAGCCCGCGGGGGGGCTCGACCCCCATGTGGAGGATGCCCTCGTCTGGCGTCTCAGGGAGATCGGCGCCGCTGCCGATGCCTTCGTGGTCTCCGACTACGGGTACGGGGTGGTGTCGCCCAGGGTCTTCGAGGCCGTGCTCGAGATCGCCCGTCCCCGGAAGGCCGTCGTCGCCGTCGACAGTCGCTACGATCTGCTGCGCTTCAAGGGCATGACCGCGGCCACCCCCAACGAGCCCGAGCTGGAGGCGCTGGCGGGGAGCGAGCTCGCCGACGAGCGCGCCATCGAGAAGGCGGGGCGCGCCGTGCTCGAGCGGCTCGAGGCGGCATTGCTCCTCGTGACGCGCGGCAGCCGCGGGATGGCGCTCTTCGAGCGGGAGGGGCCGGTGACCTTCATGCCCATCCACGGCAGCGACCAGATCGCCGACGTGACGGGGGCCGGCGACACCGTGATCAGCACGTTCGCGGTGGCGCTGGCCTCGGGCGCCAGCGCGGGGGAGGCCGCCTGGCTGGCCAACGTGGCGGGGGGCGTGGTGGTCATGAAGCGCGGCACCGCCACGGTGTCGCCCGGAGAGCTCGTCCAGGCCCTGACTTGCGATGGCGCCGCGCTGTAGCCTCGAGGAGGCGCTCAGCCTGGCCGCGACCTGGCGGGCCGAGGGCAAGCGCATCGTCCTCGCCAACGGCTGCTTCGATCTCCTGCACGTGGGACACGTGCGCTATCTCCAGGCCGCCCGGGCGTTGGGCGATGTGCTCCTGGTGGCGCTCAACTCCGACGCCTCCGTGCGCCGGCTCAAGGGGGCCGGCCGCCCGGTGGTGGGCGAAGGGGAGCGGGCGGAGATCGTCGCCGCCCTCCGGCCGGTGGACGCCGTCGTCGTCTTCGATGAGGACACCGTGGACAGCCTCGTGAGCCGCCTCCGCCCCGACGTGCAGGCCAAGGGAACGGACTACACGGAGGAGTCGGTGCCCGAGCGCGAGAGCGTCCTCGGGGCGGGAGGGCGCGTGGCCATCGCCGGGGATCCCAAGGACCACTCGACGCGCGACCTCATCGCCGCCATCCTCCAGAGATTCGCGCGGTGACCTCGCCTCCCGCCAAACTCGCCATCGTCAAGCTCTCGGCCCTCGGGGATGTCATCCACGCCCTGCCCGTGGCCCGGGCGCTCCGTCGCGCCCTGCCCGCAGCCGAGCTCACGTGGATCGTCGAGGCGCGGGAGTACGCCATCCTGCGTGACCACCCCGACCTGGACCGCGTGATCCCGGTGAACACCCGGCTCTGGCGCCGCCTCGTCTGGCGCCCCGGGGGCGCGCGCGAGGTGTGGGGGAAGGTGGGACGCCTGAGGCGCCGCGTGCGCGGCGCGGGCTTCGACGTGGCGCTCGATCTCCAGGGGCTGCTCAAGAGCGGGGTGCTCACCGCCTACACGGGCGCCCCTGTCAGGATCGGCTTCAGCGCCTCCCGCTGCCGGGAGCGACTGAGCGCGCTCTTCACGAACCGCCACGTGACGCCGCCGCCCGAGGCCGTGCACGTGGTGGACCAGTACCTGTCGCTGCTCGGGCCGCTCGGCATCCGCGGGATCGCTCCGGAGTTCCACATCCCCGTGCGGCCGGCCGCCGAGGGGGTCATGGACGACTTCCTCGCCGAGCAGGGGCTCAAGCCCAGGGAGCGCCTGGTGGCCCTGAACCCGGGGGCGGGGCGGCCCGAGAAGCGGTGGCCGGTGAGCCATTTCCGGACACTGGCCGAGCGTCTCGGCGGCGAGGCCGGCGCCCGCGTGCTGCTTCTCTGGGGGCCCGACGAGGTGCACATGGCCCGGCAGATCGCCACCGGGCTCTCGAGCCGCGCGGTGCTGGCGCCGCCCACCGACCTGGACGAGCTCACCGCGCTGCTGCGCCGCTCTTCGCTCATGATCGCGGCCGACACGGGACCGCTCCACCTGGCCGCCGCCGTGGGCACACCCTGCCTGGGCCTCTTCGGTCCGACGCGCGCCGAGCGCAACGGCCCCTATGGGGCCCGCTGCCGCGGGCTGCAGAGTCCCGACGGGACGATGGCACGGCTCTCGCCCGCGGAGGCGCTGGCCGCCGCCCAGGCGCTTCTCGACGCGAGCGACCCGTGAGTCGCGCGCGGCTGTCCGTCGCGGTCATCGCCTGGAACGAGGAGGAGCGGCTGCGCGCGTGTCTGGAGAGCGTCGCCTGGGCCGATGAGATCCTCGTGGTGGATGCCGAGTCCACCGACAAGACGGTGGTCCTCGCGCGCGAGTTCACCGACCGCATCTGGGTG
This sequence comes from Candidatus Rokubacteria bacterium GWC2_70_16, assembly GCA_001788415.1. Classification (GTDB taxonomy): domain Bacteria; phylum Methylomirabilota; class Methylomirabilia; order Rokubacteriales; family CSP1-6; genus UBA12499. The sequence goes on from MGBV01000303.1 coordinate 3,096, forward strand.
CGGCCGTGGCCCGGCTTCGCGGCGCAGAAGAATTTCGCCCTGGATCAGGCCGGCGGCGACTGGGTCCTCTCGCTGGACGCCGACGAGCGCGTGACGCCGGCGCTCCGGGAGCGCATCGTCCGGCTGCTGGCCGAGGGGGGGCCCGCCGCCGGCTACCGCATTCCCCGGCAGAACGTCTTCTGGGGCGCGTGGGTGCGCCATGGGGGGCTGTATCCCGACTACCAGCTGCGCCTCTTCCGGCGCGGCGCCGGGCGGTTCGCCGACGATGCGGTGCACGAGTCGGCGCGGGTGAGCGGGCCCGTGGAGCAGCTCAGCGAGCCGCTCCTCCACCACTCCTACCGGAGCCTCGAGGACTTCGTCCAGCGCGCCAACCGCTACTCCACGCTGGCGGCCCGGGACTGGCTCGCGCGGGGCCGCCCCGTCGGGCCCCTGGATCTCATCTTCCGTCCCCTCGGGCGCTTCCTCTCGATGTACATTATGCGCCTGGGGTTCCTGGATGGCTGGCGGGGTTTCGTGCTGGCCGTCCTGTACGCCGACTACGTCTTTCTGCGGATGGCGAAGGCCTGGGAAGCCCGCCTCTCCCGGAACGACACGAACTGAGGGCCGTTCAATGCCGTCATCGAGGCCGCGAGTGCTGTCGGGGATGCGTCCCACCGGCAAGGTGCACCTGGGGAACTACCTGGGGGCCCTGGACAACTGGGTGCGCCTGCAGGACGACCACGACTGCTTCTTCTTCGTCGCCAACTGGCACGCGCTCACGACGGACCCGGCCAACAGCGTCGAAGCGCCGGCGAACACGCTGGAGATGGCGGCGGACTGGCTGGGCGCCGGGCTCGATCCCCAGCGCTCCACGCTGTTCATCCAGTCGCAGATCCCCGAGCATGCGGAGCTGCACCTGCTCTTCTCCATGGTGACGCCGGTGGGCTGGCTCGAGCGCGTGCCGACCTACAAGGAGATGGTGGACCAGCTGGGGCTCGAGTCGCCGTCCTACGGGCTCCTCGGTTACCCGCTCCTGCAGGCCGCCGACATCCTCATGTACAAGCCGCAGTGGGTCCCGGTGGGCATGGATCAGGTGCCGCACGTGGAGCTGACCCGCGAGGTGGCGCGGCGCTTCAACAGCACGTGGCGGCCCGTGTTCCCCGAGCCCCAGGCGAAGCTGACGGAGATTCCCAAGGTGCCGGGCACCGACGGCCGGAAGATGTCCAAGTCCTACGACAACGCCATCTACCTCTCGGACTCGTCCGAGGAGATCGCCGCCAAGGTCCGCCCCATGATGACGGACCCGGCGCGCAAGCGGCGCAGCGATCCCGGCACCCCTGACCTCTGTCCGGTCTTCGACCTGCACCGCATCTTCACGCCGGAAGCGGACCGCGAGGCATGCGCCGTCGGCTGCCGCACTGCGGGCATCGGGTGCCTGGACTGCAAGGGCGTGCTCCTCAAGCACCTGCTGCCTCCGCTCGGAGAGATCCGCGAGCGGCGCCGGCGCTTCGCCGAGCGTCCCGGGGAGGTGCTGGAGGTCCTCCACGAGGGCTCGCGCCGCGCGCGCGCGATGGCCCGGCAGACCATGGAGGAGGTGAGGGGCGTGGTGGGGCTCGAGCCGTGACCGGCTCGCTCGTCGAGACGGCCGCCGGCCTCACGGTCCGGGTGGAGTCCTTCGAGGGACCGCTGGACCTGCTCCTGCATCTCTGCCGGACGGAGGAGGTGGACCTGGCGCGGCTGCCGATCCGGACGATCACCGACCAGTACCTGGGCCATCTGGAGTCGGTGCACTTCCAGGACCTGGAGATGGCGGGCTCCTTCATGGTCATGGCCGCCACGCTCATCTACCTCAAGTCGAAGCTCCTGGTGCCGGACGCCGGAGAGGCGGACGAGGGCGCGCTGGACGACGAGGGCGAGCTCCTGCGGCGCGAGCTGGCCGAGCGGCTGCAGGAATATGCCCGCGTCAAGGCGCTGGGCGCCTGGCTCGCGCAACGCGAGGCGGAGCAATCGCTGCTCTTCGGCCGCACGGTGGGCGAGCTGCCGCCGCCGGAGGCCATCCCGCTCGAGGATCTCTCCGTCCACCTCCTCCAGCGCGCCCTGACGCGGCTCATCGAGGACCAGAAGGGCCAGGGGCCCCGCGAGGTGGAGGCGAGCCCGCTGTCCATCCTCGAGCGCATGGCCGAGATCGTGTCCCTGCTGCACCACACCTGGTCGCTGCTCTTCTCGTCGGTGGCGGGGGCCGAGCGTGTCCGCGCGGAGTGGATCGTCACGCTCCTGGCGCTGCTGGAGCTGGTGCGGCTGGGCCAGGCCCGGGCGCGCCAGGCGGATCTCTTCAGCGACATCGTGATCGAGCGGCGCATGCCCGAAGCCGCCGCGCCAGCCGGCCTGGGGGACGCCGGGCGAGACGGAGACCGAGCGGATGAGTGAGCCCGTCGACATCCTGGAGGCGCTCCTCTTCGCCTCCGACATCCCCGTGGAGGCCGCGACGATCCAGGAGGTGCTGGGGCTCGCCGGGCCGGCCGAGGCCCTCGATCTCGTGGAGGCGCTGCGACAGCGCCTGGAGGGGCGAGGGCAGGCCCTGCAGGTCATGGAGGCCGGCGGGGGCTTCAGGCTCGTCACCCGCCCGGAGGTGGCGCCCTGGCTCGTGAAGCTGGCCCGCAGCCGGACGCGCTCGCGCCTGTCCCGCCCCGCCCTCGAGACGCTGGCCATCATCGCCTATCGCCAGCCCGTGTCGCGCCCCGAGGTCGACGCCATCCGCGGCGTCAACTCCGAGGGCGTCCTCGACAACCTGCTCGAGCGGCGGATGATCCGCATCGGGGGACGCAAGGACTCGCCGGGCCGGCCCTTCCTCTACGAGACGACCCGCGACTTCCTCGTGGCCTTCGGGCTGCGCGACCTGGCGGATCTGCCGAGGGTCGAGGGCGAGCTCCGCGTCCCCGGAGCGGCGGGTGCCGAGCCGGTGGGCGAGCCGCTGCTCCCTTCCGGCGAGGGGTCCGAGGCCGAGGCCGGCTCCGCGCTCGGGAAGAGCGGGAAGGACAGCGCGGCGGCGGTCGCCGCCGGGCGCGACGGGCAGCGGGAGGGAACGGCCCCTGGCGCCGATCCGCCTCAGCAAGATCCTGGCGCAGGCGGGGCTGACGTCGCGCCGCGGGGCTGAAGCGCTCCTCGCCCAGGGGCGCGTGACGGTCAACGGCCGGGTGCGCCTCGAGCCGGGCGCGCAGGCCGATCCGCGCGTGGACGTGATCGCCGTGGACGGCCGCGCGCTGCCCGCCATCGAGCCCAAGACGTACCTGCTGCTGCACAAGCCGCGCGGCTATCTCAGCAGCGCCAGCGACCCTGGCGGTCGCCCCGTCGTGCTCGACTTGGTGCGCGGGCGCGGGCCGCGGCTCTTCCCCGTGGGTCGCCTCGACTACGATGCCGAGGGCCTGCTCCTCCTCACCAACGACGGAGCGCTCGCCAACCGCCTCCTGCACCCACGCTACGGGATTCCCAGGGTCTACGAGGCCGAGGTGGAGGGACGGGTGAGCCCGCCCGATCTCGGCAGGTGGCGTCGGGGCGTGACGCTGTCCGACGGGCCCGCCGTCCCCGCCGCGGTGACCATCCTCCGGGCCGGGCCCCGGGCGACGCGCCTCCGGCTGACCTTCGGGGAGGGGCGCAACCGCGAGGTCAAGCGATACTGCCAGGCGCTGGGGCATCCCGTGCGCCGCCTCGTCCGCGTCGCGTTCGGCCCCCTCAGACTCGGGCGGCTGCGGGCGGGGGAGAGCCGCCCCCTGACGGCCCCGGAGCTCCTGGCCCTGAGAGGCTTGCGCGGCCCGGACTCATCCCCTACAATGCAGGGGTTGCTGACCGAGCCGCGTCAGGAGCTTCTATGAACCTGGACGATTGGCGCTCCAGGATCAACACCCTCGACAAAGAGATCCTCAACCTCCTCAACCAGCGCGCAGACGCCGCCCTCGAGATCGGCGAGCTCAAGAGGCAGCAGGCCCTCCCGTACTTCGTCCCCGAGCGGGAGGCGCAGGTCCTGGAGCGCCTCGCGGTCCTCAACCGCGGCCCGCTCCCGGCGGAGGCGCTCAGGGCCGTCTGGCGGGAGATCCTCTCCGCCTCCCTGGCCCTGGAGAACCCGCTGCCGGTGGCCTACTTCGGCCCGCCCGGGACCTACACCCACCAGGCGGCCGCCCAGCGCTTCGGCTCCTCCGCGGCGTTCGTGGCGGTCCGCAGCATCGGCGAGGTGTTCGACGAGGTGGAGCGGGGCCGGGCCGAGCTGGGCGTGGTGCCGGTGGAGAACTCCACCGAGGGGCCCGTCAACATCACGCTCGATCGGCTGCTCGACTGCGAGGCGCTGATCACGGGCGAGATCGCGCTGGAGATCACCCACCACCTCCTCTCCAGGGCGGGCAGCCTGGAAGAGGTCAAGATGGTCTGCTCGCACCCGCAGGCCCTCGCCCAGTGCCGGCACTGGCTCGCCACCAACCTGGCGGAGGCCCCGATCGAG
>MGBV01000303.1:7576-20785 GCA_001788415.1 Candidatus Rokubacteria bacterium GWC2_70_16
ATCGCCTCGGAGATGGCCGCGCGGCTGCACGATGTCCCCGTGCTGCGGCGCCGCATCGAGGACAACCCGTACAACTCGACCCGCTTCCTGGTGCTGGGGCGGCGGCCCGTGCCGCCCAGCGGGCGGGACAAGACCTCCATCCTCTTCTCCATGCGCAACGAGCCCGGCGTCCTCTACAGCATCCTGCAGCCCTTCGCCGAGCGCCGGCTCAACCTGACCAAGATCGAGTCGCGGCCGACCAAGCGACGCCCCTGGGAGTACGTGAACTTCGTCGACTTCGAGGGGCACCGGGACACCGAGGTGGTGCGGGCAGTGCTCGCGGCCGTCACCGAGCGCTGCCAGTTCCTCAAGGTCCTCGGATCCTACCCGGCCGCATAAGGAGCTCTCCATGCCCGCCTCCTGGGAAACGCTGGCCAACGACCACATCCTCGGCATCGCCCCGTACGAGCCGGGGAAGCCCATCGAGGAGTTGGAGCGCGAGCTGGCCATCAAGGACGCCATCAAGCTCGCCTCCAACGAGAACCCCCTGCCGCCGTCGGAGCGCGTCCAGAAGGCCATCGCGGCGGCGCTGGGCCAGCTGAACCGCTACCCGGACGGCGGCGGCTTCTACCTCCGCGACGCGCTGGCCCGGCGTCACGGACTCACGCCCGACGACATCGTGCTCGGCAACGGCTCCAACGAGCTCATCGAGCTGCTCGTCCGTGCCTTCGTGCGCCCCGGCGAGGAGGTCGTGATCCCGCACCCCTCGTTCGTCGTCTACCCGATGATCGTCCAGGCCGTGGGCGGCATCCGCGTCGTGGTGACCCTCAAGGAGCACCGGCTCGACCTCGAGGCCATGGCCCGCGCCATCACGCCCATGACCAAGATGGTCTTCATCGCGAACCCCAACAACCCCACGGCGACCATCGTCACGGCCGCGGAGGTGGAGGAGTTCATGGGGCGCGTGCCGGAGCGGGTCATCGTGGTGTTCGACGAGGCCTACATCGAGTTCGCGCAGGGACCGGACTTCCCCGACACCCTCGCCTACCTGCGCCAGGGGCGGAAGGTGGCGATCCTCCGCACCTTCTCCAAGGCGGCGAGCCTGGCCGGACTCCGGGTGGGGTATGCCGTGGCCGCGGCCGACTGCGTGGCGCTCCTCAACCGGATCCGTGCCCCGTTCAACGTGAACTCGCTGGCCCAGGTGGCGGCGCTGGCCGCGCTCGAGGACGATGCGCATATCCTCGAGTGCCTGCGGATGAACGAGGCAGGGCGCGCCTTCCTCTACGACGAGTTCACCTCGCTGGGGCTCAAGTACACGCCCTCGCGCGCCAACTTCATCCTCGTGGACGTGGGCCGGAGCGCGGCGGACGTCTACAACCGCCTGCTCCGGGAGGGCGTCATCGTCCGCCCCATGACGAGCTTCGGGATGGAGAGCGCGCTGCGCGTCACGGTGGGCACGCCCGAGGAGAACCGGCGGCTCATGAAGGCGCTGCGGAAGGTGCTCCCGGAGGTCAAGGGCGCGTGATCCGCCGCCTCTCCATCGTGGGCCTCGGGCTCCTCGGGGGCTCCGTCGCGAAGGCGGCGCGCGAGGCCTCCCTCGCGCGCGAGATCGTGGCGGTGGGGCGGAGGCGGGAGACGCTGGAGCTGGCGCTGCGGGACGGGGTGGTGGACCGGATCACGACGGAGGTGGACGCTGGCGTCCGCGGCTGCGACTTCTGCCTCCTGGCCACCCCGGTGGCGACTCTCGAGTCCCTGTTGCCGGCCGTGTGGCAGGCGGCGCCCCGCGAGGCCGTGCTCACGGATGTGGGGAGCACCAAGGGACGCATCGTCAAGACGGCCGAGCGGCTGGCCGGCTCCGGCCCGCTGCGCTTCGTCGGCGGCCATCCCATGGCCGGCTCCGAGCTGTCCGGCTACGCCGTCGCTCGCGCCGACCTGTTCCGGGGCGCGCTGGTGATCCTGACTCCGACGGAGCGGAGCGACGGTGAGGCCGTGGCGCGCGTGCGCGCCTTCTGGGAGGCGCTCGGCGGACGCGTCATCACGCTGGACGCGGCCGCCCACGACCGCGCGGTGGCGGCCGTGAGCCACTTGCCGCACCTCGTGGCTGACGCGCTGATGGACGCCGTGCTCCATCTGGATCCGGCCTTCCTGGACGTGGCGGCGCGCGGCTTCAGGGACACCACCCGCATCGCGGCCTCGAGCCCCGCCGTGTGGCGAGAGATCTTCCAGGAGAACCGCGCTGCGCTGGTCGAGGCCGTCGCGGCGTTCAGGAAGTCGCTGGACCACCTGGAAGGCCTGATCGACGCGGGAGAGGGCGCCGCCGTGGAGCGGGAGCTCGACCGCATCCGGCAGGCGCGGGAGCGCCTCGGGTGAGGATCCACGTCAGGCCGGTGGCGCGGCTGCGCGGGGAGGTGACGGTCCCCGGCGACAAGTCCATCTCCCACCGGGCGGCGCTCTTCGGCGCGCTGGCGGCGGGCAGGACGGAGATCACGGGCTTTCTCGAGGGCGAGGACTGCCTCGCCACGCTCGGGGCCGTGCGCGCCCTCGGGGCGGAGGTGACGCGGAAAGGGGCCGGGCATTACCTCGTGGACGCAGGGGGGCCAGAGGCCCTGGCCGAGCCCGAGGATGTCATCGATTGCGGCAACTCGGGCACCACCGCGCGGCTGCTCATGGGGGTCCTCGCCGGCCAGCCCTTCTGGGCTGTGCTCACGGGGGATGCCTCCCTGCGCCGGCGGCCCATGGATCGCGTGGCCGCCCCGCTCCGGCAGATGGGAGCCACCGTGGTGGGACGGCAGGGCGGCAGCCGCCTGCCGCTGGCCGTGGGCGGCGCCCGGCCACTCCGCGCGCTCCGCTTCGCCTCGCCGGTGGCCTCGGCCCAGGTGAAGACCGCGCTCCTCCTGGCCGGTCTCTGGGCCGATGGGCCGGTGACGGTGGAGGAGCCCGCGCCGTCCCGCGACCACACCGAGCGCATGCTGGTCGCCTTCGGAGCCCGGCTCTCGGCCGCGGGCGGGGCGGTCACCCTTCATCCAGGAGGCTCGCTCAGGGGCCGTGCCGTGGCCGTGCCCGGCGACATCTCCTCCGCGGCCTTCTTTCTGGTGGCGGGGGCCGTCGTCCCCGACGCGGCGGTGAGCGTGAAGGGCGTGGGAGTGAACCCCACGCGGACGGGGCTGCTGGATGTGCTCGCCCAGATGGGAGCTGACATCTCCCGGCGGGAGAGCGGGGCAGGGACCGGCGTCGCCACCGCGGAGCCCGCGGCAGACCTCCGCGTGACCTCGGCCCGGCTGCGCGGCACATCCGTCGGCGGCACCCTCGTCCCGCGGCTCATCGACGAGATCCCGGCCCTGGCGGTGGCCGCCTGCCTCGCCGAGGGCATCACCGAGATCCGCGACGCCGCCGAGCTTCGCGTGAAGGAGTCCGATCGCATCCGTGCAATCGCCTCCGAGCTCGCGCGGATGGGCGCCACCATCACCGAGCGCCCGGACGGGCTCCGGATCCACGGGGGCAGGCCGCTGCGCGGCGCCGCTGTCTCGAGCGGCGGGGATCATCGGATGGCCATGGCGCTGGTGGTCGCGGGAATGCTTGCAGAAGGGGAGACGGTGGTGGAGGATACGGACTGCATCGCCACCTCCTTCCCGGGGTTCCTCGACGCCGTGAACGCCCTGGCGGACGGTCCCTGCGCGCAGGTGTCGGCGTGACCGGCTGCGGCCGGAGGGAGCCCATCGTGACGATCGACGGACCGGCTGGGGCGGGCAAGTCCAGCGCGGCCCGCGAGCTGGCCAGACGGCTGGGGTTCAGGCTGCTGGACACGGGGGCCATGTACCGGGGGCTGGCATGGGCGGTTCAGCAGGCGGGAATCCCGCCCGAGGACGGCGCCCCGCTCCGGGATCTCCTGGAGAGGACCACGGTGGAGCTGGCGGGGGACCGGGTGCTCGTGAACGGGCGGGACGTCACGGCGGAGATCAGGACGCCGGCCATCGGGGAGCTGACCTCCGTCCTGACGGCCCTCGATCCAGTGCGCGACAAGCTCACCCCGCTGCAGCGGGCGCTGGCCGCCGCGGGGGGGGTGGTGCTGGAGGGGCGGGACACGGGCAGCGTGGTCTGCCCCGACGCCGACGTAAAGTTCTACCTCGACGCGGACATCGAGACGCGGGCCCGGCGGCGCCGGGGAGAGCTGGCGGCGCGGGGCGTGGACGTGGGCCTGGACAGGGTGCGGGAAGAGGTGCTGAGGCGCGACCGCCAGGACATGGCGCGGTCGCTGGCCCCCCTGGTCAGGCCGCCGGGAGCCGTGCTCGTGGACTCCACGTCGCTCGGGCCGGAGGCGGTGCTCAGGAGGCTGCTGGAGGAGGTCGAGCGGGTCCGGTGCTGTACGCCCCCCTGAAGCTCGTGGCCGTGGCGCTGATGCGCCTGCTCTTCCGGCTGGAGATCAGAGGGGCGGACCGGGTGCCCATGGCTGGACCGTTGCTCATCGTGGCCAATCACGTGAGCCTCCTCGACCCGCCGGTGGTGGGCGGGGCCTGTCCGAGGCAGCTCTGCTTCATGGCCAAGGCCGAGCTGTTCGACATCCCGCTCCTGGGCCGGCTGCTGCGGGCGGTCAATGCCCGGCCGGTGCGCCGCGAAGGGGGCGATGCCAGGGCGCTCAAGGCGGCCCTGCGAGTGCTGGAAGAGGGCAAGGGGCTCCTGGTCTTCCCCGAAGGCACGCGCGGGGAAGAGGGGCCCGTGCGCGAGGGCAAGCCGGGGGTCGGCATGCTGGCGGTGATGAGCGGCGCGGCGGTGGTGCCGGCCTACGTGTCGGGCTCGTGGCGCGCGCTGCCCCGGGGGCGGCTGATCCCGCGGCCCGTCAAGGTGCGGGTGACCTTCGGGCCGCCGCTGTACTTCAAGCGGGGCGCGACCGGGGGGCGGAAGGAGCGGTACCGGGAGGCGACCGAGGAGATGATGCGCGCCATCGCGCAACTCGGCGAGCCGACCGGGTAGAGTGCGCGTTCGACGCAAGGCGCGGGTGAGACCCCCGCGCCGGCGATATCCACCAAAGGGGGAAGTCAGCAGAGTATGGAGACGGACAACCGGAAGGCGCAGGGCCCCACGGCCAGTCAGAGGGAGGTGGGAGAGACCCGGGAAGAGACCATGGAGGAGTGGTTCGCCAGGGGTGTCAGCGACATCGAGGAAGGGGAGGTGGTCCACGGGCGCGTCGTGGAGGTGCGCGACAGCGAGGTGCTCGTGGACATCGGGTACAAGAGCGAGGGGACCATCCCCATCGAGGAGTTCCGGCACGCGGGGGCGCCCAAGGTGGGGGACGAGATCGAGGTCTACCTCGAGGCCAAGGAGGACAACGAGGGGCTGATCGTCCTCTCCAAGGACAAGGCCGACAAGATCAAGGTCTGGGACGCGATCTCGCACTCCTACGACAGCGGCACCCCCGTCGAAGGGCGCGTGGTGGAGGTGGTCAAGGGCGGGCTGGCCGTGGACGTCGGCGTCCGGGCCTTCCTGCCCGGCTCCCAGGTGGACCTCCGACCCGTGAAGAACCTGAACTCCCTGGTGGGGCAGACGATCCGCGCCAAGGTCATCAAGCTGAACCGCCGCCGCGGCAACGTGGTGCTCTCGCGCCGGGTCGTGCTGGAGGAGGAGCGGGAGGAGAAGAAGAAGCACACGCTCGCCGTCCTGAGCGAGGGCATGGTGCTGACCGGCGCGGTGAAGAACATCACGGACTACGGCGCCTTCATCGACCTCGGCGGCATCGACGGCTTGCTCCATGTCACCGACATGTCGTGGGGGCGGATCGGGCACCCCTCGGAGATCTTCCAGGTCGGCGACCAGGTGGAGGTCGTGGTCCTGCACTTCGACCGCGAGACCGGGCGGGTGTCCCTGGGCTACAAGCAGAAGTCCTCGGATCCCTGGGCCACGGTGGATCAGCGCTACCCGGTGGGCGGCAAGGTCCAGGGCCGCGTCGTGAGCCTCACCAACTACGGCGCCTTCATCGAGCTGGAGCCCGGAGTCGAGGGGCTCGTGCACGTCTCCGAGATGTCGTGGACGCGACGGGTGCGCCACCCCTCGAAGCTGGTCAACGTGGGGGACACCGTCGAGGTGCAGGTGCTCGACGTCAACAAGGCGACGAAGCGCATCTCGCTGGGTATGAAGCAGGTGGAAAGCGACCCCTGGGCCACCATCGACGAGCGCTACAAGCCCGGGCAGCGCGTGCAGGGCAAGGTGCGCAACCTGACCGACTTCGGCGCCTTCGTGGAGCTGGAGCCCGGGGTGGACGGCCTCCTGCACATCTCCGACATGTCCTGGACGCGGAACATCGGCCACCCCTCTGAGCTGCTGAAGAAGGGCCAGGCCGTCGACACGCAGATCCTCAACGTCGACCGGGAGAACAAGCGCATCTCGCTGGGACTCAAGCAGATCCAGCCGGACCCCTGGGAGAGCGTCGCCCAGCGCTACCCCATGGGCTCCCGGGTGACTGGCAAGGTCGTGCGGCTCACCGACTTCGGCGCCTTCGTGGAGCTGGAGCCCGGGGTGGACGGCCTCCTGCACATCTCCCAGATGTCCAGCCGGCCCATCGGCTCGCCCTCGGAGATCGCCAACGTGGGAGACGAGCTGACGCTGCTCGTGATCCGCGTGGACCCCAACGAGCGGCGGATCGGGCTGTCGTTGAAGGAGCTGGCCGCGGCCGTGATGGAGGAGCCGCAGGCGCAGGACTCGCGGGGCCGGGGGAAGGGACGCAAGCGCCGGGCGGACGACGACTTCGACGACGAGGACTAGTGCATGACCGCTCGCGTCCGCAGCCTGCTGCTCGGGCTCGGGCTGACGGCGCTCATCCTGGCCGTGTTCCTGGTGACGGTCTGGGCCCTCATGGCGGTGCTGGAGGACGGGGCGCTGCCCGGGGGCCCGCGCGTCGCGATCGTCCTGCTGGAGGGGATCATCGTGGACGGGGACGCCACGGTCCGGGAACTCCGCGAGCACATGGACAACCCGGCCGTGCGCGCCGTCGTCCTCCGGGTGAACAGCCCGGGCGGCGTGGTGGGACCGACGCAGGAGATCTTCTCGGCGGTGCAGCGGGTGCGGAAGGCGGGGAAGCCCGTGGTGGCCTCGCTGGCCGCGGTGGCCGCCTCGGGTGGCTACTACGTGGCCACCGCGGCGGACCGCATCTATGCCAACCCGGGTACCCTCACGGGCTCCATCGGCGTGGTCATGCAGATGGCCAACCTCGAGGGGCTGCTCAAGAAGGTGGGCGTCGAGTACGTCGTGGTGAAGGCCGGGGCCTACAAGGACGTGGGCAGCTTCGCGCGGAGCATGTCCCCGGAGGAGCGGCGCATTCTCCAGTCGCTGCTGGACGACGTGTACGGGCAGTTCGTGGGGGCGGTGGCCGAGGGGCGCGGCCTGGACCGAGGCACGGTGCTGGGCTTGGCCGACGGCAGGATCTACTCCGGGCAGCAGGCCAGGGCGCTCAAGATGGTGGACGAGCTCGGCGGGCTCCACGAGGCGATCGAGGGGGCCGCGAGACTGGCCGGGCTGCCGGCCCGCCCGAAGCTCCTGCTCCCTCGTCGGCGCTTCTCCCTCGTGGATCTCCTGCGCAATCAGCTGGGGCTCGGGGCCGCGGGAGGGCTCTTGCCGGCCTTGCCGTCGCTGCGCACCCCGCTCTACCTGATGGGTTAGGGGCCCCCGGCCCCGCGGCGTGTGCGCTAACCCCGCACCCTGCTTGACAATCTTTCGACCCCCATGCTAGCCTCCCCGGGAAGGCGAAGCCAGGCCCTCCACCCTGAAGTGGGGCCCGGCCCAGCGAGAACGGGCCTTTGGGAGGGAGTCCGGTCATGACCAAAGCGGATCTCATCGAGGAAGTGTCCAGAGTGTCGACCCTCACGAAGAAGGAGACGGAGCTGATCGTCAACACCGTCTTCGACAACATCACCGACGCCCTCGCCAAGGGCGACAAGGTGGAGTTGCGCGGGTTCGGCAGCTTCCGGATCCGGCATCGGAACTCCCGCAAGGGACGCAACCCGAAGACGGGCGACAGCGTGAGCGTCCCGGAGAAGCGCGTCCCGTTCTTCAAGGTCGGCAAGCGGCTCCGCGAGCTCGTCAACACCTGAGATCGAGTGGATCGCCTGTGGGCGCCGTGGCGGATGAGTTACGTCTCGGCCGGCGGGGCGCCCGCTGCCGCGTGCGTCTTTTGCGCCGCACTCTCCTCCACCGATGACCGGCAGTCCCTGATCCTCCACCGCGGCGAGCGGGCCTTCCTCATCCTCAACGCCTACCCCTATGCCTCCGGGCATCTCATGGCCGCGCTCACGCGCCACGTGGCCGGCCTGCACGAGGCCGAGCCCGACGAGCTGGCCGAGAGCATGCGGCTCGTGCAGGCGGCCGTCCGCGCCCTCGGGGCCGTCTACCGGCCCGACGGCTTCAACGTGGGGGTGAACCAGGGCAGCGTGGCCGGGGCTGGCGTCGCCGGGCACCTGCACGTCCACGTGGTGCCGCGCTGGCACGGCGACACGAGCTTCATGCCGGTGATCGGGGACACGAAGGTCCTCCCCGAGTCGCTGCACGACACCTACGATCGCCTGTCGGCCGCGCTGCGCTCGTGACGGAGGCGGCCGGCCCCCCCACGCCGATGATGCGACAGTACCGGGAGCTGAAGCGCCGCTACCCGGACTATCTCCTCCTGTTCCGCCTCGGGGACTTCTACGAAATGTTCTTCGAGGACGCCCGCCTGGGAGCGCGGCTCCTGCAGATCACCCTCACCTCCCGGCAGGATGCCCCCATGGCCGGCATCCCGCACCATGCCGCGGACGGCTACATCGGCCGGCTCATCCGCGCCGGGCAGCGGGTCGCCGTCTGTGAGCAGATGGAGGCGCCGGTCAAGGGCAAGAAGCTCGTGCGCCGGGAGGTCGTGCGCGTCATCACGCCGGGCACGGTGACGGACACGCAGTACCTCGACGGCGCCGCCAACAATTTCCTCCTCGCCGTGCACCGGGGGCCGGCGAGCCTGGGTGTGGCGCTGGCGGATGTCTCCACGGGCGACTTCTGGGTGGGCGACGAGGACGGGGCGGGGGAGACGCTCCTCGAGGCGGCGCTCCTCAGGCGGCCGGCTGAGGTTCTGCTGGCTCACACCGCGGAGGCTGCCCTCGCGGCGCGGATCGCCGCGCTGGGCATCGCGCTCACCCGGGTGGAGCCCTCCTGGTTCGCGCTGCGGGGGGCGCAGGAGCGGCTCACCGCTCACTTCAACGTGCCGAGCCTCGATGCCTTGGGCGTGGGATCGCTGGGCGCCGGGCTGCAGGCCGCGGGGGCCGCCCTCGCCTATCTGAGAGACACCCAGGGCGACCGCCTCTCCCACATCACCCGGATCCAGCGCTTCGTGACCGGCGAGGCCATGATCCTGGACCGGACAGCCGTGGCGACGCTGGAGCTCTTCGAGACGGCGCAGGACCGGACGGTGAAGGGCTCGCTCTTCGCTACCCTCGATGCCAGCCGGACGCCCATGGGGGCGCGCCTGCTGCGCCAGTGGCTGCTGCGTCCGCTCCTGGACCTCGGGCGCATCCGGGAGCGCCAGGAGGCGGTGGGCGCCCTGGTCGAGGTTCCCGCCGAGCGCGCAGCGCTGCGGACACGGCTCGGCGCCATCGGCGACATCGAGCGCCTCTCGAGCCGCGCCGCGCTGGGCGTGGCGCATGCCCGCGACCTCATCGCGCTCCGGGGCTTCCTCCGGGAGCTGCCCGCGCTCCGGGAGCCGCTGTCCGCGCTGCCCTGCGCGCTCCTCCTCCGCCTCGCCGAGGAGATCGCCCCGCTCCCCGGCCTCGTCAAGCTCCTGGAGGAGGCGCTGGAGGACGACCCGCCGGCCGGGCTGCGCGAGGGGGGGCTGATCCGCGAGGCCTGGAGCGCCGAGCTCCGCGAGCTGCGCCGGGCGCAGCGGGAGGCGAAGGAGTGGATCGCCTCCCTGGAGCGGGTGGAGCGCGAGCGCACGGGCATCCCGACGCTGCGCGTCCGCTTCAACCGCGTCTTCGGCTACGCCATCGAGGTGAGCAACGCGCACGCGGCCAAGGTCCCGCCGGAGTACGTGCGGCGGCAGACGCTGGTGGGGGCGGAGCGCTTCGTCACGGCGGAGCTCAAGGAGTACGAGAGCCGGGCGCTGGGCGCGGAGGAGCGCATGGCGCGCCTCGAGCTCGAGTTGTTCGAGGAGGTGCGCTCGGCGGTGGCCGCCGAGGCCACGGCCCTGCTGCGCTCGGCGCGCGGGGTGGGGGCCGTGGACGCGCTCGCAGCGCTAGCCGAGGTGGCGCATCAGCGAGGGTACGTGCGCCCCGCCGTGGACGACAGCCTCTGCCTCGAGATCGTGGAGGGGCGCCATCCGGTGCTGGACGCCGCCGGCGCGCAGCCCTTCACGCCCAACGACGCGTGTCTGGATCCGGCCTCGTCGCAGATCGTGATCCTCACCGGCCCGAACATGAGCGGCAAGAGCGTCTACATGCGGCAGACGGCCCTCTTGGTGATCCTGGCCCAGGTGGGCGCCTTCCTGCCGGCGCGCTCGGCGCGGATCGGGCTGGTGGACCGCGTGCTGACCCGGGTGGGCGCGCAGGACAACCTCGCCAGGGGCCAGAGCACCTTCCTCGTGGAGATGATCGAGACGGCCAGCATCCTGCACAACGCCACGCCCCGCAGCCTCATCCTGCTCGACGAGGTCGGGCGGGGCACCTCCACCTTCGACGGGCTCGCCATCGCCTGGGCGGTGACCGAGGAGCTTCACGAGCGCGGGCGCGGGGCCAAGGTGCTCTTCGCCACCCACTATCACGAGCTGACGGCGCTGGCGGAGCGCCTTCCCCGCGTGCGGAACTTCCACGTCGCGGTCAAGGAGTGGAACGACGAGATCATCTTCCTCCACACGGTGCGCCCCGGCGGCACCGACCGCTCCTACGGGATCCAGGTGGGGCGCCTGGCGGGGCTCCCCCCGGCGGTGATCCGGCGCGCCAAGGCCATCCTGGCGGAGCTCGAGAACGAGCGCGAGGGCCTCACGGCGGCCACCGCCCCGGGCCGGGAGGCGCCCGTGCAGCTCGGTCTGTTCCCGCCCGCGGGGGAGCCGATCGTCCGCGACCTGGCCGCCCTCGACGTGGCCTCACTCACGCCCCTGGCGGCCCTCAACCTCCTCGCCGACTGGCAGCGCCGGCTGAAAGCGCGCGAGCAGTGAGCAGCGCCGCAGCGACGAGCAAGACGGACACATGGGGCCCCGATGAGCCCGAAGGGCGAAGAGGCCCGACCGCGACGCGAGCTCCTCGACTTTCGAGCAGGATGGGCAGAGGCCCGAAGGGCGAAGAGGCCAAACCGCAACGCGAAGTCCTCCACGTTCAGGCGAGATGAACAAGTCCAGGATCAGGCGGCTGCCGGACCAGCTCGTGAACAAGATCGCGGCCGGGGAGGTCGTCGAAAGGCCAGCCTCCGTCGTGAAGGAGCTGGTCGAGAACTCCATCGACGCCGGCAGCGCCCGCATCGTGGTGGAGCTGCGGGATGCCGGCCGTCAGCTCGTCCGCGTCAGCGACGACGGGACGGGGATGACGGCAGAGGAGCTGGGGTGGGCGCTCCTGCGCCACGCCACCTCCAAGATCGCCGACGAGGCGGATCTGGAGGCCATCCGGACGCTGGGTTTCCGGGGGGAGGCGCTGCCCGCCATCTGCGCGGTGAGCCGGTTCTCGCTCCTGTCGTGCCCGCGCGGCGCCGAGACGGGAACGCTGCTGCGCGGCGAGGGAGGGGTGGCCGGCGACCCGGTGAGTGTCGCCGCGGCGCCCGGCACCACCGTGGAGATCGCGGATCTGTTCTTCAACACCCCGGCCCGGCTCAAGTTCCTCAAGGGCGCTCGCGCCGAGCTCGCCGTGATCCTGCGGCTGCTTCAGGCCCTCGCGCTCGCCCATCCGGAGATCCACTTCCGGGTCACGCACGACGGCAAGTCCGCGCTGAGCGCGCCACGGGCCGCCACGCTGCGCGAGCGCGTGGGCGCGCTCCAGGGCTTCGATCTGGCGGGCCGGATGCTCGAGGTGGAACGCGCTGGCCACGGGACCCTGCTCTCCGGGCTCGTGGCCCCGCCCCAGGCGGCCGGCGGCAGCCGCGAGGCCATCACCTTCATCGTCAACCGTCGCCCGATCCGCGACGCGCTCCTGACCCAGACGCTGCTCGACGCCTACCGGCCGATGCTGGCGCGAGAGCAGTTCCCGGCCGCCGTGATCTCGCTCACGCTTCCCCCGCAGGAGATCGACGTCAATGTCCACCCGACGAAGGCCTGGGTGCGCTTCCGCGCCCCCCGGCTGATCCAGGACATGCTCTTCCTCGCCGTGCAGGAGGCCCTGCGCTCCGCCCAGGTGGTCCAGCCCCAGCCGGGGCTCGGTGGCCCCGCCGTGTCAGCGCCGGGCGCCGGGATGGAGGGCTCAGGTCGCGACGGCGCGGGGCCGGTTGCGACCGACCCGGGGACGACGACGGCTCAGGCGGCGCTCTTCATGGAGGAGACGCCCACCCCGGCTCGCGATCGCTTCGGCACGGTCGTGGGGCAGCTCCAGGAGACCTTCATCGTCTCCGCGACCGACGAGGAGGTCTTCTTCGTCGACCAGCATGTGGCGCATGAGCGGGTCCTCTTCGAGCGGCTCCGGGCGGAGCTGGCCGGCGATGCGCTGCCCGCCCAGGAGCTGCTCTTCCCCCAGCTGCTCGAGCTGCCCCCGGCGGACGCCGCGCAAATCGCCGAGTGGGCCCCCACGCTGGGGCGTCTGGGTTTCGTCCTCGAGGGCTTCGGCGGCGCCACCGTCCTCCTCCGCTCGGTGCCGGTGCTCCTGGGTGGGCGCGAGCCCGGGCCGCTGATCCAGCGCATGCTCGAGGAGGTGGCGGCGCCGGGACGGGAAGGGGAAGGCCCGCTCCTCGATCGGGCGCTGGCCTTCGTGGCCTGCCGGGCGGCCATCAAGGCCCCGGCCCCGCTCGAGCGGGAGGAGATGCGGCGCCTGATCGGCGATCTCGGGGCGGCGCGCGAGCCGTACTTCTGTCCCCATGGCCGGCCCATCGTGTCGCGGCTCTCTCTCCGGGAGATCCGCCGCGAGCTCCGCCGGACGTGGTAGGGCGAGCTGAGCCGTGTCTCACGGCGAGGCGAGCGGAGAGGGAAATAGGGCGAGCGGAGCCGTGTCTCACGGCGAGGCGAGCGGAGAGGGAAGCAGGGCGAGCGGAGCCGTGCCCCACGGCGAGGCGAGCGGAGAGGGAAGCAGGGCGAGCGGAGCCGTGCCCCACGGC
>MGBV01000304.1:0-15541 GCA_001788415.1 Candidatus Rokubacteria bacterium GWC2_70_16
GCCTCGAGCCGCTCGTCCTGCATGAAGAGCGAGCGCATCATCTCCTCGAGCTGGGCGCGCTGCCCCGGCGACATGCTCTCCATGAGCGACTGCATCTGGGCGCTCTGGCGGGCGATCTGCTCGAGGACGTCGTCCAGGCTCTCGGCGCCGGGGAAGTGCTGGCCCCACTTCTGCTTGAAGGCGTCGAAGTCGGGCTCCTCCCCGTCCACGCGCTGGCGGAGCATGCGGTTGAGGTCGCGGAGCATCTCGCGCGTGCGCGCCAGGTCCTCGGGCGTGAGGCCCTCGAGCCCCTGCTTCATCCCCTTGAGGAAGGGCTGGAGCATCTGCTCCTGCAGCGACCGGAGGAGGTCCTGGAAGAGCCGCTCGGCCTCGGGATCGGCGAAGGGGTGGGCCTGCAGACCCTTGATGCGCCCGGCGGCATCCGGTGGCAGGCGGTCGAGACTCTCCAGTCGCCGGTCGCGCTCGGGGCCTTCAGGGAGCCGCGCCGGAATGCCCGCGCGCTCCTTCTGGATGATCTCGTCCAGCTTCTTCTCGATGTCGGCGAGCGCCGAGCCGAGATCGTAGCGGTCGAGCCGCTGCTGGCGCTGGCGCTGCAGGCGCCGGATCAGGTCCTGCAGTCCCTGCAGCCGCTGCCCCTGCGGGGGGTGCGCGCCCCGCTGGAAGAGGCGGCGCAGCGCGCTCCTGAGGTCGGCGCCCGCGAGGAGGTCGTCGGACATCGCCGAGAGGAGCGCGTCGGCGTCGAGGTCGTCGAGCCGCTGCGTGCCGTCCCAGCGCGAGTAGCGGATCCGCGCCACGGCCGTCCCGCTCCCCTCAGCCCCGGTACCGGGCCTGCCCGGCCTGGACGTCCTTGTTGAGCTTGCGGGAGAGGTGGAGGCCCTCGAGGATGAACTCCAGCGCGGCGGCCATGCCGGCCTCGTCCACGGCACCGAGCCGCCGGGCGGCGGCGTGGAGCGGGCGCACTTCACCGATCTGGCGCAGGTACTCCCGCGCGGGCATGCTGTCGGACACCTCGATGCGCAAGCCCCCCTTGAAGGCGCCCACGACATCGTCGAGCTCGCCGGCCGCGAAGCGCTTGCTGAAGACGTTGAGCACCGCCTTCTGGGCGAGCTTGCCGAGCACCTTCTCCTCGCTCGCCTCCCCCACGGTCTCGAGCTCGATCTTGCCGGCCGTGGAGGCGATGATGGCCCCGAGGTCGCTCACCCGCGGCGCGACCTCCTGCTCGCCCAGGCGGATGGCGCGCTTCAGCGCGCTCGAGAGCAGGTTCTCGTAATTGCAGATGCTCACGCGCACCGAGACGCCCGAGCGCTGGCTGATCTCGGGGGAGCGGCGTGCCAGGTGGGTCAGCTCCGCCACCACCTGCTTCATGTAGTCGGGAGCGGTGACGCGGAGGCCGTCGGTGCGGAAGGCGGTGTGCTCGGCCTCCATGATGGCGATCTCGTCCTCGAGCCGGCGCGGGTAATGGGTGCGGATCTGCGAGCCGAAACGGTCCTTGAGCGGGGTGATGATGCGGCCGCGGTTGGTGTAGTCCTCGGGGTTGGCGCTGGCCACCACGAAGAGGTCCAGCGGCAGGCGCACCTTGTAGCCGCGGATCTGGACGTCGCGCTCCTCCATGATGTTGAGGAGCCCCACCTGGATGCGCTCGGCGAGATCGGGCAATTCGTTGATGGCGAAGATGCCGCGGTGGGTGCGCGGCAGCAGCCCGTAGTGGATGGTCAGCTCGTCGGAGAGATAGCGCCCCTCGGCGACCTTGATCGGGTCCACCTCGCCGATGAGGTCGGCGATGGTGATGTCGGGGGTGGCGAGCTTCTCGCCGTAGCGGCGGTCGCGGGGGAGCCAGGCCACGGCGGCCGCATCGCCCTCGGCGGCCACGCGGAGCCGGCAGGCGTGGCAGATGGGCGCCAGCGGGTCGTCGTTGATCTCGCACCCGAGGAGCGCCGGGACCTCGTCGTCGAGGAGGCCCACCAGGAGGCGCGCCATGCGGGTCTTGGCCTGGCCGCGCTCGCCGAGGAAGACGATGTCCTGGCCGCTGAGCAGCGCGTTCTCGATCTGCGGGACGACGCTCTCCTCGTAGCCGATGATGCCCGGGAAGAGGGGCTCGCCGCGCGTGAGCCGCGCGATCAGGTTGTCACGCAACTCCTGCTTGACGGATCGTGGTCCGTACCCGCTGTCGCGGAGCTCCCCGACCGTGCGCGCCGTGGCCATCGCTGCCCGCATGATGTGCCCTCGGCCCGGTGCTGTCAACTTGGAGCGGCCGCCCGCGCGACCTCCTGATCCCTGGCCGGGCCTTGCCGACGCGGGCGGGGGAAGGGCTCGGCCCGCGGCCGTGTCTTGTCGGGGCTCATCGCGGGGTCTATGATCCGGTCAGCCCATGAGCCGCCAGGGAGCCGCTCTCGCCGTCCTGCTCGCGGTGGTCGCGCTCGCTCCTCCGGCCGCGCGGGGAATCGACGAGGAGGTCCGCACCGTGCCGGCGCGGCCGGGAGTCACCGAATCATTCCTCCTGTTGCGCCCGGCCGACACCCCGGTGGCCAGCGTGATCCTCTTCGCGGGAGGCGACGGCAACCTGGCCCTCACCACCGCGGGACCGGGACAGCTCCAGGGCAACTTCCTCGTGCGGACCCGGCTGCGCTGGGCCGGCGAGGGTTTTCTGGTCGCCATCCTCGACACGCCCTCCGACCGGAAGCGGGGGCTCTGGAACGTCCGCACCAGCAAGGAGCATGCGGAGGACGTCAAGCGGGCGATCGCGGCCATGCGCGAGATCGCGAAGGTCCCAGTGTGGCTCGTGGGCCACAGCATGGGCGCGCTCTCCGCGGCCAGCACGGCCGCCCGGATCACCGAGGGCGGGCCGGACGGCATCGTGCTCACCTCCTCGGTCACCGAGACGTCGAAGCTGACCTACGAGAGCATGCGGCACGGAGGGCTCGAGGACATCCGCGTGCCCACGCTCGTGGTCCATCACAGGGACGATACCTGCCGCGCCTCCCCCTATGCCGGCGCGCAGTCCATCATGAAGGCGCTCAGGCGCGCGGCGGTCAAGGAGCTCATGACCTTCGAAGGCGGGAGCCCGCCCATCTCGGATCCCTGCGAGGCCAAGGCCGCTCACGGCTATCTCGGGCTCGAGCCGAAGGTCGTCTCGGCGATCGCGGCCTGGATCCGCGCCCACTGACAGGACGGCCGCGGCCCCGGAGTGCGGGCGACCTCCCGGAGGCCCTGCCCGCCCCCCAGCACGGCGCCGCTGGTGGAGTGGGGGCGGGTTGGAGGTGATCGGCGGTTTGACCTCTCCCACGCGCTGTGGCAGGATCGGCGCGCAATGCTCGCCTGGTTCATCTCTGCCGTGACACCGCGGGCCCGTCTTGACCGAGACGGCGCTCTCTGCTGCTCCGCACACCACGTGCCGGCGGCGCGGAACGGCAAGGAACGGCGCTGGCGGGTGATGAACGATGACTAGCCGCCCCGCGCCTCTTCTGTCCAACCTCACCGTCCTCTCCCTCGAGCAGGCCACGACGCTGCCGTTCCTCACGCAGCGCCTCGCCCGTGATGGGGCGCGCGTGATTCGCGTGGAGGCCCCCGGGCGCGGCGACCCCAACCGGTACGTCGGGCGGAACCACGTGGGCGAGGACGGGATGGCGAGCTATTTTCTGCCGAACAACTGCGGCAAGCAGGCGATCACGCTGAATCTTGCGGACGCCGAAGGCCGCGCGCTCCTGCATGCGCTGATTGCTCGACTCCCTGTTGATATCTTCGCCACGAACAACCGCGTCTCCAGCTATGCCAAGCTCGGCATCGATTACGAGTCACTGAAGGCCATTCGCCCCGATCTCATCTGGGTCGGCGTGTCGGGCTTTGGACCCGAGCATGACGAGGCCGCCTACGATCCGGTGCTGCAGGCGCGAGCGGGGTGGATGGAGCTGACGGGCGAGCCCGGCGGGACGCCGCTCGTGTTCGGGCTGCCGATGGTTGATCTCGGCGCGGCGGAACATGCGTACGGGGCGGTGATGAAGGCGCTGTACAGGCGCGCGGTCACGGGTGAGGGCTCGCGCATTGACGTGGCGATGTTCCGCTCGGCGGCGGCGTGGATGGCCAACCCGCTGATGCTGACGGCGCTGGGCGAGGAGGTGACCCGGCGTGGTAACACGCACCAGTTCTTCGCGCCGGTGTCGGTGTATCCGACCCGCGATGGATACGTGTACGTCACCGTCGGCAACGACCGGCAGTGGGAAGCGGTCACCAGGCTGCCCGGCTTCGAGTCCCTGGCCGAGCCGGAGTATCAACGCAACGCGGGCCGCATCGCCGACGTGGAGCGCCTCAACGCGCGCCTCGCCGACTGCACGCGAACGCTGACCACCACCGAGTTGCTCGCGGCGCTGAACCGCATCGGCGTTCCCGTGGCGAAGTTGAATTCGCTGACGGATGTGCTCGCGGAGCCACTGCTGAAGCAGGCCTTGACTCGCGTGAAGGACCCTCGAAGCGGCACGGAGGTCGTGCTGCCGCCGCTGGCAGAGGTGAGCGACGAGGGCGGGGTGGAGTTGGCATTCCCCCCGCGCCTCGGCGAGCACAACGCGGCCATCTACGGCGAGGTATTGGGGATGAGCAGCCAGGATCTCCAAGCCCTGCGCGAGCGGGGCACGATTTGATGGAGGGCTGCGCTCTGCGCGCCTGCCTCAGCGCCGGGCGAAGGCCTCCCGGGCGGCGCGCGCCGCCTCGAAGCCCCCCGTGAGCTGGCTCTGGTCGCCGTCGGCGAAGCAGGTGGCGCGGTGGAGGGCGCCGGCGGTGGCGTTGATCGCCTCCTTCATGAGGCGGAGCGTGACGGCCGGCCTCTCGGCCGCCCGCCGGGCCATCTCGAGCGCCACCTCCACGGTGTGGCCGTCCTCCGCGAGAGCATCCACCAGCCCCCAGTCGAGCGCCGTGGCCGCGTCGAGCTTCTCGCAGAGCAGCGTGATGCGCTTGGCCCGGGCCGGGCCCACGAGGGTGATCAGGCGAGGCAGCGCGCCCCACTGGAGATTGAGGCCGATCTGCACCTCGGGGACATAGAGGAAGGCCCCCCGTCCCAGCACGCGCCAGTCGCAGGCCAGCGCGATGGCGCAGCCCGCGCCGACCGCCATGCGCTCCATGGCCGCCACGGTGATCTGCGGCATCTCCTCCCAGGCCTTGCAGAGGCGCACGCCGGAGTAGAAGCGACGCCGGCGCTCGAGGTCGCTCTGCGCCGCGATCTGCCAGGAGGCGGCGTCCTTGAGGTCGGCGCCGGCCGAGAAGGCCTCCGGGGCGCCGGCCAGCACCACGCACTGCGTCTCGAGGTCGTCGTGGAAGCTCCGCGCCGCCTCGGTGAGCTCGCCGACGAGGTGCTGGTTGAAGGCGTTGCGGCTTCCCTTGCGGTCGAACCGGACGACGGCGACGGGCGGGGACTTCTCGATGTTCACATAGTTCCAGGCCACGGGCATGTCCTCCTCGCGGTAGGGGATGGCCTCCGGGGTGCTCCCGCGATGCTAGTCGCCGGCGCCGGCCCGGTCAATCGGCCCTGTAGCTCCCGGGGGGAGGGCAACCGCAGTGACGCGCCGACCCCCCTCTCCTCCTGCCTCGCCCGGGATCGGGGTATAGTTGCGGCATGCCCCCGGGCGAGCCGGCCCCCAACTTCATCCGCAAGCTCATCGCGGAGGACCTGGCCTCGGGCCGCTTCGGCGGCCGCGTGGTCACGCGCTTCCCCCCCGAGCCCAATGGCTATCTCCACATCGGACATGCCAAGAGCATCTGCCTCAACTTCGGCCTGGCCGCCGAGCACCCGGGCGGCCGCTGCCACCTCCGCTTCGATGACACGAACCCGACCAAGGAGACGGCCGAGTACGTCGAGTCGATCATGGAGGACGTCCGCTGGCTCGGCTTCGACTGGGGGCCGCACCTCTATCACGCCTCCGACTACTTCGACCGCCTCTACGAGTGGGCGGTGGCCCTCATCAGGGCCGGCAACGCCTACGTGGACGATCTGAGCGCGGAGGAGATCCGCCAGCACCGTGGCACGCTCACGCGGCCCGGGACGGAGAGCCCGTACCGCAACCGCAGTGTGGAGGAGAACCTGGACCTCTTCGAGCGGATGCGGGCCGGCGAGTTCCCCGACGGCTCCCGCGTGCTGCGCGCCAAGATCGACATGGCCTCCCCGAACCTCAACCTGCGGGATCCCACCATGTACCGGATCCGCAAGGTGGCGCATCAACGCACCGGCGACCGCTGGTGCATCTACCCGATGTACGACTACGCCCACGGGCAGTCGGACTCCATCGAGGGGATCACGCATTCGATCTGCACCATGGAGTACGAGGACCACCGGCCGCTCTACGACTGGTGCCTGGACGCCCTCGGCATCTACCACCCGCAGCAGATCGAGTTCGCCCGCCTCAGTCTGAGCCACACGGTGCTGAGCAAGCGCAAGCTGCTGGAGCTGGTGGAGGGCGGGCATGTGGGCGGCTGGGAGGACCCGCGGATGCCGACCATCGCGGGCCTGCGTCGGCGCGGCTACACGCCGGAGGCGATCCGGGACTTCTGCGAGCGCATCGGCGTGGCCAAGAAGGACGCCCTCGTGGACGTGGCCCACCTCGAGCATTGCCTGCGCGAGGACCTCAACCGGCGGGCGCCGCGCGCCATGGCCGTGCTGCGGCCCCTCCGGGTGGTCATCGAGAACTACCCCGAGGGGCAGGTGGAGATGATGGAGGCCGTCAACAACCCCGAGGACGCCGCCATGGGCACCCGCCAGGTGCCGTTCTCGCGGGTGCTCTACATCGAGCAGGACGATTTCCGCGAGGAGCCGCCGAGGAAGTACCACCGCCTGGCCCCCGGGGCCGAGGTGCGGCTGCGCTACGCCTATCTGGTGCGCTGCACGGGCGTGGTCAAGGACGAGCGCACCGGCCAGGTGGTGGAGCTGCGCTGCAGCTACGATCCGGCCACCCGTGGTGGCGATGCCCCCGATGGGCGCAAGGTCCGGGGGACCATCCACTGGGTGTCGGCGGCGCATGCGGTGGAGGCGGAGGTGAGGCTGTACGACCACCTCTTCCGGGTTCCCCGGCCGGGGGGAGACGACGAGGCCGGCGACTGGAAGGCCGATCTGAGCCCGAATTCGCTGGAGCGCCTCACGGGTTGCCGGCTGGAGCCGGGTCTCGGAGATGCCGCCCCCGGCAGCCGCCACCAGTTCGAGCGCAACGGCTACTTCTGCGTGGACACCAAAGAGTCCGTCCCCGGCCGGCCCGTGTGGAATCGCACGGTCTCGCTGCGCGACAGCTGGGCGAAGCTGGAGAAGGGCGACAAGGCCTGAGCGCGGTGACCGGCGTCGCCCACCGCGTCGTCGAGAGCAACGGCATCCGCATGCACGTGGCCGAGCAGGGGCGCGGGCCGGCGGTGCTCCTCTGCCACGGCTTCCCGGAGTCCTGGTACTCCTGGCGCCATCAGCTGTCGGCGCTGGCGGCCGCCGGCTACCGCGCCATCGCGCCGGACATGCGGGGGTACGGGCACACCGATCGCCCCGCGGCCATCGAGACGTACACCATGCTCCACCACGTGGGCGACATGGTGGGGCTGCTGGACGCCCTCGGGGAGCAGACGGCCGTGATCGTGGGGCATGACTGGGGGGCGCCCGTGGCGTGGAACTGCGCGCTGATGCGGCCCGACCGCTTCCGGGCCGTGGCCGTGCTCTCCGTGCCTTACTCGCCGCGGGGGTCCATCCGGCCCACGGCGGCGCTCGCACAGGCGGCCGGGGAGCACTTCATGTACATGCTCTACTTCCAGGAGCCGGGCGTGGCCGAGGCCGAGCTCGGGCGTGATGTGCGCGCCACGCTCCGCCGCGTGCTCTACTCGGCCTCGGGGGATGCGCCCGCTGCGCAGGGGTGGCGTCCCATCATGCCTGGCGCGGCCAGGTTTCTCGACAACCTGGGGGATCCCGAACGCCTGCCGGCCTGGCTCACCGAGGCCGACCTGGACTTCTACACGGTCGAGTTCCAGCGCACTGGCTTCAGCGGGGGGCTCAGCTGGTATCGCGCCATGGACCTCACCTGGGAGCTGACGGCCCCCTGGCATCACGCGAAGGTGATGCAGCCGGCGCTGTTCGTGGCCGGAGAGCGCGACCTCGTCATTGCCATGCACAGGCGGGCCCTCGATCAGCTCCGAGAGACGGTGCCGGGCCTGAGGCGGCTCGTCATGCTGCCCGGCTGCGGCCACTGGACCCAGCAGGAGCGTCCCGCCGAGGTCAATGCCGAGCTGCTCTCCTTCCTCGCGGTGCTCCCCGGATAGGGCGGCGGGCGGCCGCCTCCGGCCCGCCGGCAGGCGGGCCGGGCGCTGCGCGCGCTCCCGGGCCTGCCCTGGGTCGAGCGGGCTCAGGGCGTGCGGTCGTCCACGGCCCTGGCCGCCGCCACCAGGGCCGGGGCCACGCGCACGGGGTAGGCGGGGGCGGGATCGAGGCTCTGCAAGGCCGGAGGCAGGGCGGCGAGCTGCGCCGCGGCATGCGCCCGCGAGTCCGCCAGCGGCACCGGAGGCCCGATGCGGCGCCCCCCGCGCATCACCGGCCGCAGCAGCGGCTCGCCCTCCTGGGGATCGTCCTCGATCGTGAGGAGGTCCTCGACCATCCGGCCGCCCTCGTAGCGCCGGAACACCTGCTTCCGGCCCGGCCACGTGGCCTTGCCCTCGGAGCGCTTGCGCCGGAGGCGCCCGGCGTACTCCTGGATCTTGTAGGCGCAGTCGAGGTAGGGGGCGTCCGCCGAGGTGTCCAGCCGTGAGCCGATGCCGAAGCCGTCGATGGGCGCTCCGCCGGCCAGGAGATCCCGCAACGCGCGCTCGTCGAGGCTGCTGCTGACGAAGATCGTGACCTCCCGGAGCCCGCCCGCGTCCAGGATGCGTCGCACCTTTCGCGCATGCTCGCCGAGATCGCCGCTGTCGAGCCTGACGCCCTTGATCCGGACTCCCTCCTGCGCCAGGCGCGGGGCCAGCCGGACGACCTTCTCGGCGGCGGCCTCGGTGTCGTAGGTGTCGAGCAGGAGGACGGCGTCCCGCGGATGGTCGCGGGCGAAGTCGAGGAAGGCCTCCGTCTCGTCGTCATGCGCCTGGACGAAGGAATGGGCCATGGTGCCGAAGGCCGGCACCCCGAAGCGCAGCTCGGCGAGCGCGGTGGAGGAGCCGGACATGCCGGCGAGATAGCAGGCGCGCGCCGCCAGGAGCCCGGCCTCGGCGCCATGCGCCCGCCGCAGCCCGAAATCCACCAGCAGCTTGCCCGGCGCCGCCAGCACCGAGCGCGCGGCCTTGGAGGCGATGAGCGTCTCGAAGTGGAGCAGGTTGATGAGCCGCGACTCCACGAGCTGCGCCTGGGGGATGGGCGCCGTGACGCGCAGGATGGGCTCGTCCGGGAAGAAGACGGTGCCCTCCGGCATGGCGTGCACCTCCCCGGTGAAGCGGAACGCCGCCAGGTAGTCCACGAAGGCCCGGTCGAAGCGCGGGCTCCGCGCCACCCAGTCGAGCTCCTCCTCGGTGAAGCGCAAGGCCTCCAGGAACCCGAGCGCCTGCTCGAGCCCGGCGGCCATGAGGAAGTTGCGGGTCGGCGGCAGCTTGCGCGCGAACAGCTCGAAGGTCGCCGGCTCGGTCATCCCGTGCCGGACATAGGAGTGGAGCATGGTGAGCTGGTAGAGATCGGTGAGCAGCGCGCTCGAGCCCGGGTCGCGCGTCTGCCGGGTGAGGTGGTCGCGGCTCAGATCCTCGTGGGACACAGTGCCCTGCAGGATAGGCCAGGGCGCCTGCGCCGGGCAAGCCGGCCAAAATGAGGCAATCGGCTCATGTGCGAACTCCCGGCGAATTGGCAGACTGCGCGTCTACGCCCTCGGCGGCACTCCCGCCCCGCGGGCTCATCCGACCGACACGACGAGGTGCGATGCGCTCAGTGCGTTTCGGGCTCAGGGCCCGGCTGTTCCTGCTGGTGGTGCTGGCCGTGGTCCCGGCGCTGGGCGTCATCGTCTACACGGCAGCCGAGCAGCGCCGCGCCATGCTCGGCGCCGCTCAGGAGAGCGCCGCCTCGATGGCCCACGACGTCGCCATGGGCCATGAGCGCCTCGTGGAGGGGGCGCGGCAGCTGCTCGTGGGGCTGGCCCAGCTGCCCGAGATCCGCCGGAATGACGACAAGGCCTGCGCCCCCATCTTCGCGCGGCTCCTCGTCCAGCTCCCCGCCTACGTCAACGTCGTCGCGACGCGCCCCGACGGCACGCTGTTCTGCAGCGCTGTTCCGCCGGGGCGCCCCGTGAGCTTCGCGGATCGGCCGTGGTGGCAGGAGACCGTCAAGACGGGGAACCTCGCCGTGGGCCGCTACGCCCTGGGGCGCATCACGGGCAAGCCGATGCTGAGCCTCGCCTATCCCGCCGTGGAATCGTCCGGGGCGCTGCGCGCCGTGGTCGGCGTGGGGCTCGACCTGGCCGCGCTGGAGCGCCTCATCGCCGCCATGCGGCTGCCGGTCGGCGCCGCCGTGCTCCTCATCGACCGCGACGGCGTCGTCCTGGCGCGGCACCCGGAGGTCGCGACCCTGCGGGGGAAGAACGTGGCCGACACCCCGCTGTTCAAGGCCATCGCCGCGCGGCCGGGCGGGGGGACACTGCGAGCCATGGGGCTGGACGGGCACCCGCGCCTCTTCGCGCATGCGCCGCTTCGCGTGGAGGGCCGGGACGCGCAGGTTCACGTCGCCGTCGGGATCCAGGAAGCCGTGGCCGTGGCGGAGGTGGACCGCGTGCTCGCGCGCAACGTGACGCTGCTCGGTCTCAGCACCCTCTTCGCTCTCCTGGTGGCCTCCTTCGGCGGCGCGGCGATGCTGCTGCGGCCGATCCGCCGCCTGCTGGGGGCGAGCCGCAGGCTCAGGGCCGGGGACACGGGGGCCCGGGTCGGCGCCCCTTATGGCGGCGAGGAGCTGGGAGAGCTCGGACGGGATTTCGACGCCACGGCGGCCCGGCTCGAGGAGCGCGAGCGGGAGCTGCGGGCGGCCCACGCCGAGCTCGAGCGGAGGGTGGAGGAGCGGACGCAGGAGCTCCGCGCCGTGGTGGAGGCCTCGCCGCTCGGCATCTGGGCGCTCAGCCCTGAGGGCGTGATCGGGACGTGGAACGCGGCCGCCGAGCGCATCTTCGGCTGGAGCGCCGCGGAGGTGCTGGGGCGGCCCAATCCCACCGTGCCGGCAGATCTCCAGGACGAGTTCCGCGGGCTCATCGACCGCGTGCTGAGCGGCGACACGCTGACGGACATCGAGACACGGCGGCTCCGGCGTGACGGCATGCTCATCGACGTGAGCCTGTCCATGGCCCCGCTCCGGGACGCCGGAGGCGCCATCGCCGGGACGGTGGCGGTGTTGGCCGACATCACCGCCAGCAAGGAACTCGAGGCGCAGCTCCGCCAGTCGCAGAAGATGGAAGGGATCGGCAGGCTGGCCGGCGGGATCGCCCATGACTTCAACAATCTCCTCACCGTGATCTCGGGCCGGACCGACCTCCTGGCCGAGGCGCTCGGGCAGCAGAGCCCGCTCCGGCGCCACGTGGACAGCATCCGCAACGTGGCCGAGCGGGCGACGGGGCTCACGCGCCAGCTCTTGGCCTTCAGCCGGCGCCAGGCGCTGCAGCCGCGCGTCGTGGACCTCAACGCCGCCACGCAGGGCATGCATGAGGTCCTGGGCCGCCTCATCGGGGAGGACATCGACCTCGTCACCGTGCTCGGGCCGGCGCTGGGGCGGGTGAAGGTGGATCCCTCGCAGATGGAGCAGGTGATCCTGAACCTGGTGGTGAACGCCCGGCAGGCCATGCCCGAGGGCGGGCGGCTCACCATCGAGACGGGCAACGTGGAGCTGGGCGAGGAGTACGCGAGGACCCATGCCGAGGTCGAGCCCGGCCGCTACGTGATGCTCGCCGTGACGGACACCGGGCATGGCATGGACGCCGGGACGAAGGCGCGCATCTTCGAGCCCTTCTTCACCACCAGGGGGCCGGGGCAGGGGACAGGGCTCGGGCTCGCCACCGTGTACGGGATCGTCAAGCAGCACGGTGGGCACATCTGGGTGTACAGCGAGCCCGGGCGCGGGACCACCTTCAAGATCTACCTGCCCCGTGTGGAGGAGACGGCCGAGGAGGCGGCGCCCGCCGCCCTCGAGGCGCTGCCGCGGGGCAGCGAGACCATCCTCCTGGTGGAGGACGAGGAGGAGGTGCGGGCGCTGGCCAGGGAAACCCTCGAGGCAGGCGGCTACCGCGTGCTGGAGGCCGCCAGTCCCCACGAGGCCCTCAGGCTGGCGCAGGAGCATGACGGCCCGATCCATCTGATCGTGAGCGACGTGGTGATGCCCGAGATGAGCGGCCGGGCGCTGGTGGACCGGCTGGCCGCGCTCCGGCCCGATGCCAGGGTCCTCTACATGTCCGGCTACACGGAGAACGCCATCGTGCACCAGGGCGTGCTCGACCCGAGCATCGCCTTCCTGCAGAAGCCCTTCACGCCGGGGGCCCTGGCGCGCAAGGTGCGCGAGGTGCTGGGCCCGCCCCCCGGGGATCCGCCCGCCAGCATCGTCTGACCGCCCGCTTCCGGGCAGGGCATTGACACCAGTGTTACAGTCATGCAACAGGTGTTGCATGACTGAGTCGCCCCCGGATTCCATGTCCCAGGCGCCGGCCGGTGCCGCCGCGTGGCTCCTCCTGATGGTGAGCCTGCCGCCTCACCCGTCGAGCGTGCGGGTGCGGGTGTGGAGGAAGCTCCGCGCGCTCGGCGCGGTGGCGCTCAAGCCATCGGTCTACCTGCTGCCCATGTCCCCGGAGCACCTCGAGCGCTTCCAGTGGCTCGCCCAGGAGACCCAGAAGGCGGGCGGCGAGGCCACGCTGCTCAGGGTGTACCGGATCGAGAACATGCCCCGGGACGACGTCGTCCGGCTCTTCCAGCAGGCGCGGGACGAGGACTACCGGGCGCTGGCCGAGCGCTATCGCAAGCTCGCCCGCGGGCTCGAGCGGCGCGCCGCGGGGCGCCGGGCCTCGAGCCAGCGCGAGGAGATGGCGCGGCTCACCCGGGAGGCGGAGCGGGTGCGGAGCATCGATTTCTTCGATGCCCCGGGCTACGAGGAGGTGAGGCGTCTCCGCGACACCCTCGAGATGCGCCTCCATCCGCGGCAGGAAAGGCCGGCCGCGAGCGCCGGCACCGCGCTCGACGCGCTCCGGGGTTCCCGCTGGGTGACCCGCCCGCGCCCCCACGTGGACCGGATCGCCTCGGCGTGGCTCATCAAGCGCTTCATCGATCCGGAGGCGGAGTTCCTCTTCGCTCCGCCCGAGAAGTTCCCCGCGGGCGCCATCCCCTTCGACGCCCTCGGGGCGGAGTTCGGCCACCAGGGGGAGGACTGCACCTTCGAGACCGTGCTCGGGCGCGCGGGCCTGCCCGATCGGCGACTCGCGAGCCTGGCCGAGATCGTCCACGACGCGGATCTTCGGGACGACAAGTTCGGCCGCGAGGAGGCCCGGGGCCTGGATCTCGCGCTCCGCGGCCTGCTGGCCGCCTTGCCCGATGACCAGACGGTGCTCGCCCACGGCATGACCATCTTCGATGGCCTCTACGCGACCATAGGGGAGAGGAGGTAGCACCGGTGCCCACTCTGTCCGAGCTCCTCCGGTACTTCCTGTATCTCGGCGCCCTCGGCTTCGGGGGGCCCGTGGCCCTCGTGGGCTACATGCAGCGGGACCTGGTGGAGCGGCGGAAGTGGTTCACCCTGGAGGAGTACAGGAAGTCGCTGGCGCTCTCCCAGCTCGCCCCGGGCCCTCTGGCGGCGCAACTCGCCATCTGCCTCGGCTACATCCACTCGAGGGTCTGGGGCGCCACCCTCGTGGGGCTGGCCTTCATCCTGCCCTCCTACGTGATGACCGTGGCCATCTCCATGCTCTACGTCCGTTACGGCGGGCTGTCGTGGATGCAGGCCGCCTTCCTCGGCGTGGGCGCGGCCGTCATCGCCATCATCACGCGTGCCGCCTACCGCCTGGCGCGGCTCACCATGAGCCGGGACCGGCTCCTCTGGGGCATCTTCCTGGTCATGGGGGTGGTCACGGCCTGGACCGAGTCGGAGATCGCGACGCTCTTCGTCCTCTGCGGGGTGCTGGCCCTCCTCGTCCAGGCCCCGCCGGCCTGGGTCCGGCGGCTCCTCGGCGCGCGGGCCGCGCTCTGGACGGCGGCCCCGCTCCCGCTCTTGCTGATCCAGGGACTGCGTGAGCCCGCCTCCCTCGGCACGCTGGGGACGATCCTCGGCTTCTTCGCCAAGGCGGGCGCCTTCGTCTTCGGCAGCGGGCTCGCCATCGTGCCCTTCCTCTACGGGGGCGTGGTGCAGGAGCATGGCTGGCTCGACGACAAGCAGTTTCTCGACGCCGTGGCGGTGGCCATGATCACGCCGGGCCCGGTGGTGATCACCGTGGCCTTCATCGGCTACCTGGTCGCCGGGCAGGCCGGCGCCTTGCTGGCGGCCGTCGGGGTCTTCCTGCCGGTCTATCTCTTCGTGGTGATCCCCTTCCCGTGGTTCGACCGCGTGAGCGGCAACCCGCAGGTCAAGGCCTTCGTGGGCGGCGTGACGGCCGCCGCCGCGGGCGCCATCGCCGGGGCGTGCGTCGTCCTCGCCCGTCGCGCCATCGTGGACCTCTCGACGCTCCTGATCGGCCTCGTGGCCCTCGGCCTCGTCTGGCGCTTCAAGATTCCCGAGCCTCTGCTCATCGCCGGCGCTGCGGCCGTGGGCCTGCTGCTCTTCTGGACGAGGGGGGTGAGCGCCGCATGAAATGGGTGACCCGCGAGAGGGCCCGCGTGGACCGCATCGCCTGCCCCTGGCTGATCCAGCGCTTCATCGATCCCGGGGCGGAGTTCCTCTTCGTCCCGGAGGCCGAGGTGATGGACACAGCCCGGCGCGAGGGCGCCATCGCCTTCGACGTGCCCGGGGTGGAGCTGGGGCATCACAGGGACCGCTGCTCCTTCGACGCCTTCCTCGAGAAGTACCGGCTCGAGGACCCGGCTCTCCGCGCCCTGGCGCTGATCGTCCGCGGGGCCGACACGGAGGCCCGGGACATCGCCAGGGAGGCCTGGGGGCTCTATGCCGTCGCCAGCGGCTTCAGGGCGATCAGCCGGGACGATCACGAGAACATGGCCCGCCAGTTCGCGGTGTACGACGCCCTCTACGCCTACTGCAGCGAGCTGGCGACCAGGGGCGGCTGAGCCGCTGCACGGCCCCCCGGCTCTCGCGCGGGCCCGGGCCGCGGCCGGGCCGGAAGGTCGGGCCCGGGGCCCTGTGTTATCCTCTGGGGGCGGTCGGCCCGCCAAGGTGGTCACGCATTCGACCGTGCGAGAGTGGCGGAACTGGCAGACGCGCTGGACTTAGGATCCAGAGGGGCATCCCCGTGGGGGTTCAACTCCCCCCTCTCGCACCAAGTTTCTGGTGCAGGGCGAGATGAGCCGCGGCCGCGGGCTGGGCCCCGCGCGCGGCGAGGCGAGCGAAATCAGCAGGGCGAGATGAGCCGCGGCGCGCGGCGAGGCGAGCGAAATCAGCAGGGCGAGATGA
>MGBV01000304.1:15553-17669 GCA_001788415.1 Candidatus Rokubacteria bacterium GWC2_70_16
AGCCGCGCGCGCGGCGAGGCGAGCGAAATCAGCAGGGCGAGATGAGCCGCGCGCGCGGCGAGGCGAGCGAAATCAAGGAGTCGGAATGAAAGTTGACGTTCAGGAGCTGGGAGCCTGCAAGCGGCGCCTCCAGGTGGAGGAGGAGCCCGAGGTGGTGCGTCAGGCCTGGGAGCGCGCCTTCAGCCGGGTGCAGAAGGAGGCCCGGCTGCCGGGCTTCCGCAAGGGCAAGGTCCCGCGCAGCATGATCAAGATCCATTTCGCCGACGACGTGAAGCAGGAAGTGGCGCGCCGGCTCATCCCCGAGGTCTATCGCCAGGCGCTCGGGGAGACGCGGCTCGAGCCCGTGGAGGAACCCGATCTCCAGGAGGTGCGGCTCGAGGAGGGCGCCCCGCTGTCCTTCGCCGCCGTGGTCGAGATCAAGCCCACCATCGAGCTCGGGAGCTACGTGGGCCTGGCCGTCCAGCACACCCCCAAGCCCCTCGCCGACGAGGAGGTGGAGGAGGTGCTGGGACAGCTCAGGGAGCGCCACGCCGAGTACCGCGCCGTGGAGCGGCCGGCCGACCTGGGCGATCTGGCCATCGTGGACTACACGCTCACCCCCGAGGGGATGGAGCCGCGCGCCGAGACCGGGTACGGGATCGTCCTCGGCCAGGGGGCGGTGATGCCCGAGATCGAGGAGGCCGTGATCGGGCTCGGGCCCGGCGGCTCGCGCCAGACCCGCGTGCGCTTCCCCGACGACCACCGCAACGAGGCGCTGCGGGGGCGCGCCGGGGAGGCCGCGGTCTCCGTGAAGGAGGTCAAGGAGAAGGTGCTCCCGCCGCTGGACGACGACTTCGCCAAGGGCATGGGGCCCTTCGAGAGCCTCGAAGGGCTGCGCGCCGAGCTGCGGAAGGACCTCGAGACCCGCCGCGCCCGCGAGAACCGCCGCGCCCTCGAGGACGCTGTGGTGGAGGCGCTCCTGGCCGGGCATGGCTTCCAGGTGCCCGACGCGCTGGTCCTGCGCCAGGTGGGCCACCAGATCGAGCACACCCGGGAGCGGCTCCGCCAGCAGGGCGTGGACCCCGACCGGCTGCCCTGGGACTACCCGAAGCTGCTGGAAGAGATGCGGCCCGGGGCGGAGCGCGCGGTGCGCCGGTCGCTGCTGCTGGAGGCCATCGCCGAGAAGGAAGGGCTCGCGCCGGGCGAGCCCCACGTGGACGCGGAAGTCGAGAAGATCGCCCAGGCCAGCCAACGGCCGGCGGCGGCGGTGCGGAGCATGATGGAGAAGAGCGGGGACCTGGACACGCTGCGCTTGTCGCTGCGGGAGTCCCGGACGCTTGCCTTCCTCATCGAGCGCGCCCGGATCACCTCCTGAGGTACACTACGGACATGGCAAGGAGACGGCCCATGGCCCTGATTCCGATGGTCGTGGAGCAGACGCCCCGCGGCGAGCGGGCCTTCGACATCTTCTCGCGGCTCCTCAAGGAGCGGATCATCTTCCTCCCGACGTACATCGAGGACGAGATCGCCAACCTCGTCATCGCCCAGATGCTCTTCCTCGAGGCCGAGGATCCGGACAAGGACATCCACCTGTACATCAACTCGCCCGGCGGATCGGTGACGGCCGGCATGGCCATCTACGACACCATGCAGTACGTGAAGCCCGCGGTGTCCACCATCTGCATGGGGCAAGCGGCCTCCATGGGGGCGCTCCTGCTGGCCGCCGGCGCCAAGGGCAAGCGCTTCGCCCTGCCGCACGCGCGGATCATGATCCACCAGCCGCTGGGCGGCGTGCAGGGGCAGGCCACGGACATCGACATCCAGGCCCGCGAGATCCTCCGCATGCGCGAGGAGCTGAACCGCATCCTCATGCACCACACCGGCCAGTCCATGGAGAAGGTCCAGCGAGACACCGACCGCGACTTCTTCATGACCGCCGAGCAGGCGAAGGAATACCACATCGTGGACGAGGTGATCTCCTCCCAGCCGACCCCGCGCCCCGTGAGCGAGCCCGCGGCGGTGTCCGGCACGAGGTAGCCCGCGTCTCATGGCCCGCGCGCGCGAGGGCGGGGGGTCGCTCAAGTGCTCGTTCTGCGGCAAGAGCCAGAACGACGTCCGCAAGCTGATCGCCGGCCCC
>MGBV01000305.1:0-4106 GCA_001788415.1 Candidatus Rokubacteria bacterium GWC2_70_16
TCCTGATCGGCTCGGACTACATCACCGGCAAGGACATCGTCCGGTGGATGGACGAGGGGATCAAGAAGGGCGGCGGCAGGATCGTGGGCACGGCCTTCCCACCGCTCGGGCACAGCGAGTTCGCCCCCTACATCGCCCAGATCAAGAACGCCAGCCCCCGGCCCAAGGTCGTCACCGGCTTCGTCGGCGGCAGCGACCTCGTGGCGCTCACCAAGCAGTTCGACGAGTTCGGGCTCAAGCGCGAGGGCATCGCCATGGTGCAGACCATCGGCGGGTTCTCGGACACCCAGGCCAGGGCCATGGGCGAGGCGGGCGTCGGGCATTACGACATCATCCACTACTCGCACTGGCTCACCCACAAGGAGAACCAGGACTTCATCGCCGACTTCAAGAAGTTCGCCCCGGCGGAGCTGGTGGACGACGCCCACGCCATCGGCTACGACGTGGGCACCTGCATCGTCCACGGCCTCGATGCCGCCGGGGGGGTGCCGGACAACGAGAAGATGATCGACGCCATCGGCAAGCGCCGGTGGGTCGGCCCCCGCGGCGAGTGCTCCTTCGGCCCCAACCAGGTGATCCGGCACCCGCTCAACATCCGCCAGATCCAGAAGGTCGGCAGCGAGTACCGGTCCATCCCCATCAAGAACCTGGGCGCCATGGGCACGCCGTGGGATGCCTCGGGCCCGGGAGGCGCCTGCAAGCTGTAGGGGCGGGCCGGCCGGCGTGGCCTCCCCCGAGGTCCTCCTCACCAACCTCCTCTACGGCCTGACCATCGCCTCGGCGCTGATCCTCATCTCGTCGGGGCTGTCGCTCATCTTCGGGGTCGTGGGCGTCGTCAACTTCTCCCACGGCTCCTTCTGCATGCTGGGGGCCTACGTCGGCTACTCCCTGGTGATGGCCACCGGCTCCTTCTGGGCCGCCCTCGTGGGGGCGCCGCTGGTGGTGACCGCCGGCGCCGTCCTGATGGAGCGCTTCACCCTGCGCCCGCTCTACGGCCTCAATCCCCTCTACCAGCTCTTCCTGACCTTCGCGCTGAGCCTCGTCTTCTCCAACCTCGTGCTCATGCTCTGGGGCGGGGACACGGTGTCCATCCCGACGCCCGCCTACCTGCGCGGCTTCGTCTCGATCCTCGGCATCGCGTACCCGACCTTCCGCCTCTTCGTCCTCGTCTTCAGCGCCTGCCTGGCGGCGGCGCTCTGGCTCTTCATCGAGCGCTCGGTCTGGGGGGCCGTGCTCCGCGCGGGACTGCACAACATGGAGATGGTGGAGGCCTTCGGCATCAACACCCGCGCCCTCGTCACGGCCGTCTTCGCCCTGGGCGCGGGGCTCGCCGCCGTGGCGGGCGTCGTCATGGGGGCCATGCGCAACGTGAATCCGGAGATGGATCTCGACCTCATCACGAGCGCCCTCATCGTCGTCGTCATCGGAGGGCTCGGCAGCTTCCGCGGCGCCGTCATCGGCTCGCTCATCCTCGGCACCGCGGAGTCCTTCGGCGCCCAGCTCCTCCCGGGGCTGGCCAAGTTCATCGTCTGGATCGTGATGGCCGCGATTCTCCTCTGGCGCCCGGAGGGGCTTGTGAGGGACGCGTGACCTCCCGGCTCGCGGCGGGCGGCGTGCTGCTGGTGCTCCTGGCGCTCCCGCTCGGCGCGGGCACCCTCTACTCGGACTTCTACCTCTCGCTGGCGATCCGCGTCCTGGCCTTCGTGATCCTGCTGCTCGGCTTCGACCTGCTGGCGGGCTACGGCGGCCTCATCTCCTTCGGCCATGCCATGTTCTTCGGCTCGGGCGCCTACGCCGCCGCGCTCACCCTCAAGCACCTCACCACCTCCGTGTGGGCGGCGCTGGCCGTGGCCATCGTGGCGAGCGCCCTCCTCGCCCTCGTCGTGGGCTTCCTCTCCATTCGCGCGCGCGAGATCTACTTCGTCTTCCTCACCTTCGCCTTCGCCCAGTTCGCCTACCACGCGGTCAATTCCTGGGAGTGGGCGGGGGCAGCCAACGGCCTGCCCGGCATCCCGCCGCCGTCGCTCTGGCTGGCGGGCCGGCTGCCGCTGGACCTCGACCGCCGCAGCGTCTTCTACTACTTCGCGCTGGCCGTGGCCGCGGCCGCCTTCCTCGTGGCACGCCGGATCGCGGCCTCCGCCTTCGGGCGGGTGCTGGTCGGCATCCGCGAGAACGAGGAGCGCGCCCGCTTCCTGGGCTACGACGTCACCCGCTGTCTGCGGCGCGCCTTCCTCATCTCGGGCGTGTTCGCCGGCGTGGGCGGGGCCGTGCTCGCCTCCTTCCAGAGCTTCGTGGCCCCGACCTTCTTCCACTGGAGCGTGTCGGGCGAGGTGCTGCTCATGGCGCTGCTCGGCGGCATGGGCACGCTGGTCGGGCCCATGGCGGGCGCCGCCTTCGTGATCGTGCTGGGTGACTTCCTCTCCTCCTGGCTCGCGGAGCGGTGGCTGCTCGTCATGGGGCTGATCTACGCGGCCTGCGTGCTCTTCTCCCCGACCGGCTTCGCCGGCATCGCGCGGCGGCTGAGGGCTCTCCGTGGCACTGCTGAGGCTCAGCGGGCTCCGTAAGGCCTTCGGCAGCCTCCAGGTCATCGAGGATCTCGACCTCACGGTCGAGGCCGGCCGCATCACCTCGGTGATCGGGCCCAACGGCGCCGGCAAGACGACCCTCTTCAACCTGATCACGGGCCGGCTCCCGCTGGACGCAGGACGCATCCTCTTCAAGGACCTGCCCATCGCCGGGCTCGCCCCGGACGCCATCGCCCGGCTCGGGCTGGCCCGCTCGTTCCAGATCACCAACGTCTTCCCCGCCCTCACGGTGTTCGAGAACGTGCGCCTCGCGGCCCAGGCGAAGCAGCCCGGCGCACTCTCCCCCTGGCGTCCCGCCGGGCGCCTCGCCGAGGCGGCGGCGGGCGCCGAGGCCGCGCTCGCCCAGGTAGGCCTCGCCGGCCTGCGCGATCGCGCCGCGACCACGCTCTCCCACGGCGATCAGCGCCATCTCGAGATCGCCATGACGCTCGCGACAGGCCCCGAGCTGCTCCTGCTGGACGAGCCCACCTCCGGCATGTCGGCCGTGGAGACGGGACGCACCATGACCCTCATCGGGGAGATCGCGCGGCGGGTCACGGTGCTCATCATCGAGCACGACATGGATCTCGTCATGGGCCTCTCCCACCGCGTGGCCGTCATGGCCTTCGGCCGGAAGATCGCGGAGGGCACCCCGGCCGAGGTGGCCCGCGACCCCGAGGTGCGCCGCGTGTACCTGGGGGATCTCTGATGGCGCCCGGCCCCGGCCCCGCGCTGGCCCTCGAGGGCGTGAACACCTTCTACGGCCCGAGCCATATCCTCTTCGACCTCGGGCTCACGGTGGGCGAGGGCACGGTGACCTGCCTCCTGGGGCGGAACGGGGCGGGCAAGACCACCGCCATGCGCACCATCATGGGCCTCACCCCGCCCCGCTCCGGCGCCATCACGTTCCGGGGGACGCGCATCTCGGGCCTGCGTCCCTGGCAGATCTTCCGCCGGGGCGTCAAGCTCGTGCCGCAGGGGCGCGGCATCTTCCCGCCGCTCTCCGTGGAGGAGAACCTCCGCCTCGCGCTGCTCCGCGCCGAGGCGCCGGACCCCAGGGCCGAGATGGAGAAAGTCTACGCCCTCTTCCCGGTGCTCGCCGAGCGGCGACGGCAGCGGGGGCAGACGCTGTCCGGCGGGGAGCTGCAGATGCTCGCCATCGCCCGCGCGCTCCTTGGGCGCACGGGGCTCATCCTCATGGACGAGCCCACGGAGGGGCTGGCGCCGCTGGTGGTGCGAACGATCCAGGAGACCCTCCACCGCATCAAGCGGGAAGGCGTGACCGTGCTGCTGGCCGAGCAGAACGCGCGCATGGCGCTGGACGTGGGCGACTGGCACCACATCATCGACGACGGGCGCATCCACTTCTCCGGCGACAGCCGGACGATCCTCGGCAACGACGAGATCATGACGCAGTACCTGGGCGTCTCCCGGCGCTGACCCCACGGAGGCCCCCACCATGGCGCAGCACGCTGGTCGTGCCGGCGGTCAGCGACCGGTGAGCAGGCGGAGCGCCTCGTCGTGCAGACGCCCGTTGCTGGC
>MGBV01000305.1:4116-9899 GCA_001788415.1 Candidatus Rokubacteria bacterium GWC2_70_16
CCGCCGTAGATGGTGGGCCGTCCCGAGAAGTCGGTGAATCGCCCGCCCGCCTCCTCCACCAGGATCTTCACGGCGGCGATGTCCCAGGGCTTGAGATCCACCTCGGCGTAGATCTCGGCCCGTCCCTGGGCCAGGAGGCCATAGCCGTAGTAGTCGCCGAAGCCGCGCGTCCGGGAGGCCGCGTCCACCAGCCGCACGAAGCCGTCCCAGCAGGACGTCGCGCGGAGCAGCCCGAGGTCGGAGTGCAGCACGGTGGCCGCGCCCAGGCGGTCGAGGTCGGAGACGCGGAGGCGCTCGCCGTCGCAGAAGGCCCCCTCGCCCTTCCGCGCCCAGAAGCACTCGCCGCTGGCCGGGTTCAGCACCACGCCCGTGGTGACCTCGCCCTGCTCCTCGAGCCCGATGAGGATGGCCCAGACGGGGATGCCGCGGACGAAGTTCTTGGTCCCGTCGATGGGATCGATGATCCAGCGGCGGTCGGTGGGCCCTTGCTCGCCGAATTCCTCCCCGAGGAAGCCGTGATCGGGGAAGGCGCGCCGGAGGATCGCCGTGATCGCCTGCTCCCCCTCGCGATCGGCCTGGGTCACGGGCGTCTGATCGGGCTTGAGGGTGACCTCGAAGCCGCCGCGGTAGTACTTCATGGCGATCTCGCCGGCGGCCCGCGCCGCCGCGAGCGCCGAGGCGACGGTGGGGTGGGGCGCCGTCACTCCCACTCGCCGCGCTCCTCCAGCGCCGCCTTGCAGACCTCCAGCGCCTCCACCACCACGGGCATGCCGCCATAGGTCACCTGCTGGAAGATCACCTCGGCCACCTCCTGGCGCGTGGCCCCCACGTTGAGGGCGGCGTGGACGTGGGCGCGGAGCTCGGCCCGCCGGTTCAGCACGGTGAGCGAGGCCACGGCGCAGAGCTCCCGCTGCTTCTGGGAGATCACCTCGCGGCTGTAGAGCTTGCCCGTGAAGAACAGGCTGAGCTCCTTGGCGAGGCCCTTGTCGAATTTCTTCCACGTCTCGAAGCCCACCCCCCCCTTGAGCGTGTGAAAGAGCATCTCCGCCGTCTTCTTGGTCGTCTCCCTCAGCGCCTCGTCCATGGTCACCCTCCCGGGATCCGCCGCGGGCCTCCGGGGGCCCCGCGGTCGGGTATGCCTCCGCCCGAGCATTGTACCTGGACAGGGTCGGGGGCGATCTGCCAGACTCGCTGGAGCGTGCCGAGCCCACCCATGAAGCCCCTGCGATGTCGGCGATGCGGCAGCGACCAGGTCCGCCGGGCCAGCCGAGTCGGCCTGCTCGAGCGCCTGCTCAGCGCAGGTTACGTCTACCCGTTCCGCTGCGAGGTCTGCCACCGCCGCTTCAGGGCCCTCAGGTGGGGCGAGCACTACGTCCGGGCAGGGCCCGACCGCCGCCGGCACGAGCGCCTGCCCGTGGACTTCTGGACCACGCTCTTCTTGAAGGACGGGGAGCGGCAGGGGCGGGTGCGGGATCTCTCCGAGGGCGGGGCGACGCTCGAGGCGGACCTGCCCGTCGCCGCCGGCGACTCCCTCGAGCTGACGCTCAAGCCCAGCGACTCCGAGCCGCCCATCACGGTGGAGGTGGCGGTGGTCCGCTCGGTGCAGTCGGGCCGGCTGGGTCTGCAGTTCGTCCGCGTCAAGGGCGGTGACGATGAGCGACTCGGGAAGTTCCTGCGCGAGCAAGGAGGACGCCGATGAACCCGCTGACCTGCCCGAGATGCCGGAGCCCGCATGTCCGCCGCGTGGGGCGCGACGGCACCCTCGAACGGCTGCTGAGCGCCGCCTACATCTACCCCTTTCGCTGCCAGGTCTGCGAGATCCGGTTCAAGCGCCTGCGATGGGGCGAGCGCTACGTCCGCGTGGAGCTGGATCGCCGCGACTTCAGCCGGGTCGCGACGAGCCTCTGGGCGGCCGTGGTGTGGCAGGGGCACCAGAGTCAGGCCACGGTGCGGGACCTCTCGGTGGCCGGCTGCTGGCTCGAGACGGACGCGCCCATCCCCATCGGGGAGCTGGTGCAGCTCAGCCTCGAGCCGGAGGACGAGGCGCCGATCCACGTCGAGGTGGGCGAGGTCCGCTCCGCCGGGGCCGGACGTCTCGGGATCAGGTTCGTCCGCGTCGACCCCGTCCACCGCGAGCGGCTCTGCCAGACCGTGGTGGACCTGCTCGCCGCCGCCCCGCCCGCGGCGCCACCGGCCTGAGCCGCGCGCCCGCTGCCGGGGCGGAGCGCCGTCAGGGCTCGATCCGCTCCAGGATCCGCGCCAGCTCCTCCGGCGCCGAGAGCATGGCGTTGTGGGCACGTATTGCTTGGTCATGGCAGGCCCCGTGTTGGGGGTTGACTGCAACCGCCAGCCCCTCTAGCGTAGATGGCGAGCACGATAGCACACGCCATCGGCGTGACCGTCCCTCAACCCGCAGCGAGAGTCAGGACAAGGAGCCCCGCATGGCCACCATCGAGCGTTACTGCGCCAAGGACGTCTTCGACCCGCCCGCGTATTCGCAGGCCGTGAAGGTCACCGGGGCCCAGACCATCCTGTTCCTCTCGGGCCAGGTCGCCTACGACGCGCAGGGCAACCCGGCCCACCGCGGCGACTTCGCCGCCCAGGCGCGAGTGGTGTTCCAGGCGATCCGGGCCCAGGTCGAGGCCGGCGGCGGCACGCTGGCGAGCGTCGTCAAGCTCAACACCTATCTCACGGACATCCGCCACCGGGCGGAGCTTCAGCCGGTGCGCGCGGAGTTCTTCGGCCAGAAGGCGCCCGCCTCCACGCTGGTGGCGGTGGCCGCCCTGGCCCACCCCGACTGGCTCATCGAGGTCGAGGCCATCGCGGTGGTGTGAGGCGACGTCCGTGACCGGCGACATCAACCCGTTCATCTTCCGCGCCTACGACGTACGCGGCAAGGTCGGGCTGGACATCACGCCCGAGGTCTTCGAGCAGGTGGGGCGCGCCTACGGCACGCTCATCCGCCGCAACGGCGGCCGCAGCATCGCGCTGGGCATGGACAACCGGCTCTCCTCCCCGGCGCTCAAGGAGGGCTTCGCCCGAGGCTGCCTCGGCACCGGCCTCGACGTGGTGGACATCGGCGTGAACCACACCCCCCTCCTCTACTTCGCCACCGCCCACTGGGGACTCGACGGCGGCGCCACCGTCACCGGCAGCCACAACCCGGTCTCGGACAATGGCGTCAAGATGGTCCACCCGGGGGCGGCGCCGCTCACCGAGGACGAGATCCAGTGGCTGCTCGAGGCCATCCGCCGGCAGGACTTCGCGCAGGGCGCGGGCCGGCGCACGACGCGGGACCCGAGGGAGGACTACTTCGGCGCCATCGCCGCCCACGTGAAGCTGGCGCGCCCGCTGCGCGTGGCGGTGGACGCGGGCAATGGCATCGCGGGCTCCTTCGCCCCCGAGCTGCTCCGGCGGCTCGGCTGCGAGGTGATCGAGCTGTACTGCGAGTCGGACGGCTCCTTCCCGAACCACCTGCCCGATCCCGAGATGGAGGAGAACATGCGGGATCTCGTCGCGCGGGTCCTCGAGACCCGGGCCGACGTGGGCATCGCCTACGACGGGGATGCCGACCGCATGGGCGTGGTGGACGAGCGCGGCCGCCGCCACGAGGCCGACCTGATCCTGGCGCTGCTGGCGCGGGATCTCCTGACGCGGCACCCCGGGGCGGAGATCGTCTTCGACGTCAAGTCCTCCCAGATCCTGCTGGATGACATCCGGAAGCACGGGGGACGGCCCGTCATGTGGAAGACCGGCCACTCCCATCTCAAGCGGAAGATGCGCGAGGACAAGATCCTGCTGGGGGGCGAGGTCTCGGGCCACATGTTCTTCGGCGAGAACTGGTACGGGGTGGACGACGGCATCCTGGCCTCGTGCAAGTTCCTCGAGCTCTGCTCGCGGAGCCCGCAGCCCGTTTCCTCCCACTTCGACACGCTGCCGCATCTCTTCTCCACCCCCGAGCTCAAGGCCCCCTGCGCCGACGAGCGGAAGTTCGAGGTGGTGGCGGAGCTGGCGCGGGAGTTCAAGGGGCGCTACGAGACCATCGACATCGACGGCGTGCGCATCCTCTTCCCCGAAGGCTGGGGGCTCGTGCGGGCCTCCAACACCAACCCGTACCTCACCCTCCGGTTCGAGGCGAGGACCGAGCGGGGCCTCCGCGAGATGATGGCAATCGTCTACGACGCTCTCCGCCGCCACTCCTTCGTGACCCTGCCGGCCTGAGCGGAAGAGCGATGCGGCTCCACCCTTTCCGGGCGCTGCGCCCCGCCGCCGACCTGGCGTCGCGGATCGCCTCGCCCCCCTACGACGTGGTCAGCCGCGAGGAAGCCGCCCGCCTGGCGGCCGGCAACCCGCTCTCCTTCCTCCATGTCTGCCGCTCGGACATCGACTTGCCGGAGGACGTGGATCCCCATGACGCGCGCGTCTACGCGCGGGCGCGGGAGAGCCTCGATCGCCTGGTGGCCAGCGGCGCGCTGCTGCGCGAGCCCTCGGAGTCTCTCTACCTCTACCGCCAGGTGATGGAGGGGCGGGCCCAGGCGGGGGTGGTCGGCTGCGTGCACGTGGACGACTACGAGCAGGATGTCATCCGCAAGCACGAGAACACGCGCCCCGACAAGGAGGATGACCGCACCCGCCACGTGCTCACCCTGGACGCCCATGCCGAGCCGGTCCTCCTCGCCTATCGCGGACGGCCGGAGATGGACCGGCTGGCCGAGGCGGGCATGCAGGCGCCCCCGCTCTACGACTTCACGGCCCCCGACGGGGTGCGCCACACGGTGTGGCGGCTCGCCGAGCCGGCGGCCTGGGTCACCGCCTTCGGCGCCGTCACGCGCGCCTATGTCGCGGACGGACACCACCGCTCGGCCAGCGCCTGGCGGGCGGCCCGCGAGCGCCTTGCGGCGAACCCGCATCACCGGGGCGACGAGGAGTACAACTGGTTCCTGGCCGCGCTCGTCCCGGCCGCCGAGCTCCGCATCCTGCCCTACAACCGTGTGGCCCGCGACCTCAAGGGGCAGACCGGGCAGGAGGTGCTGGAACAACTCGGCAGGCTCGGCCGCCTGTCGCCGACAAGCAACCCGGCGCCGCCCCGCCCGGGGAGCTTCTGCCTCTACCTGTCGGGCCGCTGGCACCTGCTGGAGCTTCCCGCCGCCGCGACCGACCGGAACGATCCCATCGGCTCCCTCGACGTCTCGCTCCTCCACGACCGCATCCTGGGCCCGGTGGTGGGGATCGGCGACCCGCGCACCGATCAGCGCCTGGACTTCGTGGGCGGGGTCCGCGGCACGCGGGCGCTCGAGGCGCGCGTGGACTCGGGGGAGATGGCGCTGGCGGTGGCGATGTACCCGACGACCATGGAGCAGCTCCTGGCCGTCGCGGACGCGGGGGCCATCATGC
The DNA here is from genome assembly GCA_001788415.1 of Candidatus Rokubacteria bacterium GWC2_70_16. Taxonomy (GTDB): domain Bacteria; phylum Methylomirabilota; class Methylomirabilia; order Rokubacteriales; family CSP1-6; genus UBA12499. The sequence continues at coordinate 9,511 of MGBV01000305.1, forward strand.
CACCCAAGAGCACGTGGTTCGAGCCCAAGCTCCTGAGCGGTCTCTTCGTCCACACGCTCGACTGACCCGTATCATGCCTGAACCCGCGATCCACGTCCGGGGAGCCAGCAGGTCCTGTCGCGGCGGAGCAGCCCCACGGTGCTCACTCCCGCAGGCGCTGCGGCTTGAGCGTGCGCGATCTGGCTGGCGCCGAACGCGCGAGGCGGCGGGGCGGTGCGCTCCGCGCCGTGTGGCGCCCCGCTCGCCGCGCCACCCGCTGGCTCCCCGGACTCCGTTCGCGATTGGCGCCGACTGAGGGGCGAGAGCGGAACCCCGGGAGGCGAGGAGGATCACGATGGCCACCGACACCCGCGTCGCAGCCGCGGCGCCGAGACTGACGCTCAGGTCCG
>MGBV01000306.1:0-8871 GCA_001788415.1 Candidatus Rokubacteria bacterium GWC2_70_16
AGCTCCGGAGGCTAACGCTCTATCCAGCTGAGCTATGGGCGCCCCTGTTGCCCGATCCGTCAGGGATTGGGGTGACCGAAGGGAATCGAACCCTCAACCCCTGGAGCCACAGTCCAGTGCTCTAACCAATTGAGCTACGGTCACCGTCCCGGGACGACAGCCGAGCACTCATCCTATCCCAGCCCTTCCGCACGGTCAACCGGATCGCCGCCGGGCGGCCGGCCGTCGAGCGCCTGCCGCATCGCCCGGAGCCCGGCCTCGGGCGCCCGGAGAGCCGTCTGGAGGGCGGCGCGGGCCTTGGCGATGCTGAGCCCCGCCCGCAGGGGGCGCGGGGCCTTCTGGGCGAGGTCCGCGGTGGTGACGGCGGTGAGGCGCGAGGGGTCCAGGGCGAAGATGCGGCAGGCCAGGAGCGCGAAGGCGTGGCGGTCGAGCACGCCGTCGCCCGCCAGGTGGTAGACGCCGCGGAGATCCTTCTCGCAGCACTCGACGCTGGCGGCGGCCAGGTCGGCGTTGTAGGTGGGGCTCGAGACCTGGTCGGCGGGGATGCGCATGCCCTGGCCGCTCCGGCAGTTGCGGATGAGCTGGTAGACGAAGTTCTTCTCCTGGCTGTCGGGGCCGTAGACGACGGTGGTCCGCACCACGAGCGCCCGCGGCAGCGCGGCCAGGATGGCCCGCTCCCCTTCCCACTTCGAGCGCCCGTACTCGGACAGCGGGCGGGCCGGATCCTCCTCGGCGTAGGGGCCGGCCGTGCCGTCGAAGACGTACTCCGTCGAGTAGTAGACGAAGCCCGCCCCGAGCCGCTGGCCCATGCGCGCCGCGAGGAGCGGGCCATCGCGGTTGATGGCGCGGGCCTCCTCCGGGTGCTCCTCGCAGTAATCCACGTGCGTGAGACCGGCGGGACAGAAGATCCAGTCGGGCTTGATGAAGAAGATCGCGTGCTCCACGGCGCGCGCATCCGTGATGTCGAGTGGCCAGCACCCCTCGACCGCGTGGTGGGCATAGGTCCCGGTGGCCTCGTGCCCCCGGGCGCGGAGGGCCTGGAGAAGGGCGGCGCCCACCTGGCCCGAGGCCCCGATGACGAGGGCGCGCATCAGCTCCTGCTCGCAGGGGGCGGCTCGGTGGTGGTGACGAGCCTCTGGGAGCGGATGGGTTGCGTCATGGACAGGGGAGAGTCTACACTCGGCGCGCCATGCGCGACCGGCCTTTCGTCCTGCTCTGGCACGACGCCCCCAGCCCATACCGCGACGCCGTGGAGCGGGCCGGCCTCGCCGCACAGGTGGAGCTGCACTCGCTGCCCCCGGCCGAGACGCCGCCCGACGACATGCTCGCCCGCTGCGAGGCGATGCTCGCCTGGCGGGCCGCCCCGGGGGTGCTCTCGCGGGCGCCGCGCCTCCGCTGGATCCAGTCGCTGACGGCCGGGGTCGAGGGGTGGCTGGCACTTCCCGATCTGCCGCCGTCGGTGCTCCTCACCTGCGCGCGCGGCACCCACCGGATCCAGATGCCCGAGAACATCCTGGGCGCGCTCTTCCATGTGACCAAGCCCTTCACCGCGGCGGCCCTCGACCAGCGCGAGCGCCGGTGGACCCGGCGGGTGTCGGAGGACCTGGCTGGCAAGACGCTCGGCATCCTGGGCCTCGGCGCCATCGGCCGGGAGGTCGCCCGCAAGGCGGCGGCCCTGGAGATCACGCTGATCGGCACCAGGCGCTCCACGACGGCGGTGCCACACGTGGCACGCCTCTACCCGCCCGAGGCGACGGCCGAGGTGCTGGCCGCCTCGGACTTCGTGCTGCTCCTCTTGCCGGTCACCGGCGAGACGCGCGGCTTCATGAACGCCGAGCGGCTCCGGCAGATGCGCCCGGGCGCCTGGCTCCTCAACTTCGGCCGCGGCGAGCTCGTCGTGGACGCCGAGCTGGTCGAGGCCGTGAAGAGCCGCGTCATCGCCGGCGCGGTGCTCGATGTCTTCACGACGGAGCCCTTGCCGCAGGAGCACCCGTTCTGGACCACCGAGGGCATCGTGGTGCTGCCGCATATCGGCGGCATGCACCCGAGGCGCGACGAGTTCGTGGCCACCCTCTTCGCCGAAAACCTCGGGCGCTTCCTCTCGCGTCAGCCGCTCCGCGAGCTCGTCTCCCGTGGGCGCGGCTACTAGCCATGCGAGGCATGGCATGGCCGCGCCTGCTGGCTCTCGTCCTCGCGGCGGGGTGCGCCGTGGCCCTCGTGACGGCGGGGGCTGCGGGGGCGCAGGCGCGGATGGGGCTCCAGGGGCTGAGGCGCGTGGCGCTCGAGATCACCATGACGCCCGACCATCCCTTGCTCGATCCCGGGGCGCTGGAGCAGCGGCTGGAGGAGCTGCTCCTGACCGGCGCCAGCGCGCCCAGGCTGGATCCTCGGAGTCCCGACCGGATCCGGCTGACGGTGGCGGTGCGCCAGCACTCGGGCTCCGAGCTGCGCGGCTTCTATCTCCCCTTCTCGGGCCTCTACGGGATCGGCAGCGTGAGGCTCTCGGTGGAGCGTCTGGCGACGATCCCCGGGCTCGCGGCGCCCATCCCCGCCGTGGTCTGGCAGCAGGAGCGCCAGGCTCGGGGGCCCTGGCATCGCTCGGCGGCCGAGATCATGGCCCTGGTCGGGGAGCTGGCCGCCGCCTTCGTCGAGGAGTACAGCGGGGGGCGGCAGTGAGCCCCTCGCGGCGCCAGCAGCGCGGGGCTCGGTAGCGTGTCGCGACGGCTCGGCTACACGCTGCCGCCCGCGCTCCGGGCGGAGCTCTCGCAGCAGGATCTCGCCTCGCGGCTCGGCCTGGCCATCCCGCTCGTCACGGTGGACGAGGAGGGGCGGCCGCACCCGATGCTCCTCTCCCATCTCGAGGTCCTGGCGCTCGGCCCGGAGACGGTCCGCATCGTCATCGCCGCGGGCAGCCGGAGCGCCGCCAACCTCGCGGCGCGGGGACACGCGGCGCTGCTGCTCATCGAGCCCGCGCACACCTTCTACGTGAAGGCGACGGCCACCGAGCCGCCGCTCGTGCTCGGAGCGCTCGCGCGCTTCGAGCTCACGGTGACCGAGGTGCTGGAGGATGCGCCGGCGGCCTGGGAAGAGGGGCTCGCGGTGACGGGCGGGATCACCTATGCGCCCGTGCCCGCGCTGGACACCCCCTGGGTCAGGGAGACGCTGGCCGCGCTCAGGGCCGAGCCCGGCTCGTGACCGATCCCTCCCTCGCCCTCCTCGCCGCCGTGGCGGCGGGGGCGGCCCTCCTGGTGGGCTTTCTCAAGACGAGCGTGGGGGGCGGCATCGGCCTGGCGCTCACTCCGCTCATGACGCTCGTGCTGCCCGCCCCTGCCGTGCTCGGGCTCCTCACCGTCATGCTGAGCCTCGGGGACCCGCCCTCGCTCTACTACTACTGGCTCCAGTGGGATCGGCGCCAGCTGAGGCTCCTCCTGCCCACTGTCCTGGTGGGAATCCTCGCGGGGGGCTGGCTCCTGGCCGGCCAGCCGGAGATGGCGCTGAGGCGGCTCATCGGAGGCAGCGCGTTGCTCCTCGCTCTCCTCCAGCTCGGCCTCATCCTGGCGCGCCGCGGCCCCTCGGCGGCCGGGGCGCCGTGGCCCGTGGGCGCCGGCGTGGGGCTGGCCGGCGGGATCGCCTCCGCGGTGGCGCACTCGGGAGGGATCGTGATCGGGCCCTATCTGGCGGGACTCGGGCTGTCCAATGCGGCGGTGGTGGGAACGGGCTCGGCGGTGGTGGCGGTGTCCAATGTGCTGAAGCTCGCCACCTACTGGCAGATCGGCTTCCTGAGCTGGCGGCTGGTCGGGCTGGCCGTGGTGACGACGCCGCTCCTCTACGTGGGCTCCTGGCTCGGCTACAGGCTCAACGCCGTGATCCCGCGCCGCCTCTTCGCGCTGGTCCTGATCGCCATCGCCATCGCCGGCTCCCTCAAGCTCCTCGCCGGCTAGCAGGCCGCTGAAAACGGCCCATGTGGGTCGTTGGCTCGGTCGCTATTGACTCCTGCCGAATTCGGTTGCGCGAATGGGCCGGGGGCCGGCAGGCGGGAGCGCAGCCTGGACCCGTGCCGTAGCGGGTCTCGAAGCCGGCGCCCGCCCGTCTCGTTTGCTCCATGTCCGCGGATCGGCCGTGACGAGGGTGCGAGGTCCAGGCCGCGCCCCCGCCTGCCGGCCCCCGGCGTCACGGGAATCCGCAAGAGTCATTACACCTCCATGAGATCGGCGCCCACGATCACCGGGCCCGCGTAGCGCGCGCTGGCCGCGCCGGACAGCTCCTCGGCCGTGGAGGCCGGCATGAGGTGGCTCAGCACGAGCTTCCTCGCTCGCGCCTCCGCGGCGATGCGGCCCACCTCGCCCGGGGGCGTGTGGTAGGACTGTAGATCCCGGATCTTCTCCTCGAGGGTCGGCCAGCCGCAGCCCGGGACCCAGCCGGTCCGGGACATGTCGCAGCACTCGTGGATGAGGCAGTCCGCGCCCTGGCTCCGGCGCACGAGGTTCTCCGAGGGGCGCGTGTCGCCCGAGATCACCACGCTCCGGCCGCCCCCGTCGAAGCGGAAGCCGAAGGCCGGCCGCACGGGGTCATGCTCGACCAGGAAGGCCGAGACCCTCACCCCGCCCGCCTCCATGATCTTCCCCTCCTCGATCTCGGTGACGCACACCTCGGGCGGCCGCCTGTCGTGCATGTGGGCGCGGCGCACGTCGATGTCCCAGGCGAGGTAGTCGAGGAGCCGCTCCACTTGCTTCCGCGTGCCCGCCGGCCCCCAGATCTCCCAGGGGGCGTTCTGGCCGACGATCCAGCGCGTGATCAGCAGATGGCCGAGGTCGATGGTGTGGTCCGAGTGGTGATGGGTGATCAGCAGGCGCGGCCAGTCATAGGCGCGCACCCCCGCCCGCACGAGCTGATGGCCGACGCCAGAGCCCGCATCCACCAGGAAGCGCTCTGGCCCCAGCTCGATGAGGGTGGCCGGGCCGCGGCGCTCGGGATTGGGCGGGGGCGAGCCCGTGCCGAGGAGAAGGGCGCGCATCGGGGCGGGCTCAGCGGGCCAGGGGGCGAGTCAGATGCACCTCGAAGCGGTCGTCCACGCGCTCGATCTGGCGGCCGCCCGAGAGGAAGAACCGCGCCACCTGCTCCTGGGCGGCCCGTCCGATGGCAGAGACCTCCGGGAACAGCGTCCAGAGGAGGAAGCCGTGCGGGTTCCTGAAGCGCTGGGGCAAGGCCGCCATGCCCTTGTCGTGGCGGTAGACGCTTGCCTGGAGATGGAGGTCGCCGGCGCGCAGGATGTTCTCCGTGGTGGGGTTGGGCACGGTGAGGTCGCCCACGGCCCACTGGTAGAGCACGGCCTTGGGCGAGAGCCCGGGCAGCGGCACGTGGCGCAGGTAGGGGGCGAAGGCCATGGGATCGGCCGACTGGGCCAGCCACTCGACGCGGTCGAAGTAGGCCTGGATGTCCAGCGCCCCCGGCAGCGGCGAGCGCACCGGCGGCTCGCCGAAGAGGGGGATGAACTCGTAGAAGTCCTTGGCGCCGTTCATGAGCGCCGGGGTGCGCGACTTCAGCGCCGCGGCCACCAGCGGCCGGAACGGGGCGGCCTGGCGGGCGATCTCCACGATGGGCCCGCCGGGGACGCCGAGTACCCCCACGCGGAGCGCCGGCTCCACGGCCATCAGGAGCGTGCCGTAGATCCCGCCGAAGGAGTGGCCGAAGTAGTAGATGCGCTGGCGGTCGAGATCGGGGCGGCCGTCGCCGTCCACGTCCACGCCCCGGCGGAGCGCGCGGCCGAGCGTCATGAGATCGGCCACGGTTTGCCTGAGGCCGTCACGGCTGGAGATCGCGGCCAGCGGCCCGGGGGACCGGGTGCCGACGCCCTCGGTGGGCCCGATCTTGCCATCGCCGTCGAGATCCACGCCGCGCCCGCCCGCGGGGAGCGTCACCACCGCGCCGCCGGCGCGCCTCACGGTCAGCGTCCCGGCGACGCCCCCGCCATGCCCCACGACGTTGATGGCGACAGTGGCGAAGCCGTTCCGGGCCATGGTCGCCGCCACCGCCATCGGCACGAGGTGGCGGTCATTGCTGAAGCCATGGCCGAAGATGGCGACGGGCCAGCCCTCCACGGGCGCGGCCTCCCGGGGCAGGTAGAGGGTGAGGTGGATGTCCTCCTCGCCCGAGGGCCGCGGGCCGCCATTGCGCGTGGGCGTGGCCGGGATGTGGCGCTCTCGGCTCAGGAAGGACGGGCTCCTGTAGCTCCCGAAGGCGATGGTCCTGATATCCGAGGCGGGGACCAGCCCGAGCGGCAGCGGCGCCGGGGCGCCGAGGGGCCCGGTCACCGCCGTCTGGCGCTGCCACTCGAGGGCCTGGATCTCGGCGCGCGCGTACACCGAGCGGACGCCTCCGGGCGGGAGCGCGAAGCGCAGCTCCGGCGCGGGGCGGGCCTCCAGCGCGGCGCGGATGCGCTCGAGACCCACCGTCACCGACTGGGTGGTGAAGAGCGTGAGCGCCACGACCTCCCGACGCTTGACGCCGGCGGCCTCCAGCCCTGTCCAGAGCTGCTGCTCCACCGAGGCGCCATCGCCCGCGGCCTCGCGCGGGGCGATCTGGGCGGGGTCGGCGCGCAGCGGCCGGTTGTCCTCGTCCACGACGCGCGAGGTCACGACCAGCGCGTAGCGGCGCGACTGGAGCAGCGCGCGCTCGGGGCGCGCGTAGAGGGTGCGGCTCTCGCCATCCCAGACGAATTGCCCGAGCCCCACGGGAGAGGGCAGGGGCTCGGTCCAGAGCGGGAGGATGAAGACGCTGTCGCGCGTCACGCTGTCGAGCGTCACGGGCGCCGAGAAGCGCAGCGCCACGCGGGGGTGGACGCTGAAGCCGTCGAGCTGGTTCAGCAGCCGCACCTCGTCGCAGCCCGACGGATCGGCTGTGCAGGAAGGCAGCGGCAGCGTCACGCGGCGCCCCGTCTGCTGGGCGGGGTCGGCCACCGTCAGGCGGTCCGACGGGAACAGCGCCGTGACCTGGGTGGCCGCCGCCGGCGCCGCCCAGAGGCCGAGCGCCAGCACGAAAGCCGCTGCCAGGAACCCGGGGGCGCGGGCCGTCACGGGTGCGGGCGGGGAGGCGCCGGCGAGCGGCGCGGGACGCGCGAGACGCCCGGCCCCTGATAGGCCCCGACGGTGACGGAGAGCTCCTGCTCCTTGCCAGAGCGCAGCACCTTGAGCGTCACCGTACGGCCCACGGGCGTGCTCGAGATGATGCGCTGCAGATCCCGCGGCCCCTCGAGCAGGGTGCCGTCCACGGCGAGCACCACGTCGTCGGCCTTGACGCCACCCTGATCCGCGGGCTGGCCTGCCACCACCTGACGGATCAGCACCCCGCGCGGCTCGGTGAGGCCGTACTTGGGCGCCTGGTCCTCGTCCACCTCGGCGATGGTGACCCCCAGCCAGCCCCACTCGACCTTGCCCTTCTCGGCGAGCTGGGGCAGGAGGCCCTTGACCAGGTTCACCGGGATGGCGAAGCCGATGGAGCCGTTGCGCGCCGCCATGCTGTTCACGCCCACCACTTCACCGGCCATGTTGACCAGCGGGCCGCCGGAGTTGCCCGGGTTCACGGCGGCATCGGTTTGGATGAAGTCGAAGCCGGGGGCGGCCACCTGGAGCGGCGCCCCCTTGCGGCTCACGATGCCGAAGGACACCGTCTGCTCGAGGCCGAAGGGGTGGCCCAGGGCCAGGACGAACTCGCCCACGCGGAGGCGATTGGAGTCTCCCAGCGCCGCCACGGGCAGCCCCGTGGCCTCGATCTTGATCAGCGCCAGGTCCACGCGATTGTCCTGGCCGATGAGGCGGGCGTCGAAGCGCCGTCCGTCGGCCAGGCGCACCTGGATGCGCTCGGCGTCGGCCACCACATGCGCATTGGTCACGATGTAACCGTCCTGGCGGATGACGAAGCCCGAGCCCGAGGTGCGCCGCGGCTCATCGGGAGTGGGATGGGGGGCCGTCCCCTCGGAGGCGGGCTCCGCCGGACGGCGCACGCGCACCTGGACCAGCGCGGGCTTGAGCCGCTCGGCCAGCGCGTGCATCAGCTCGTTGAGCCGGGCGAGCTCCGATGGGACGCTGGCCCCCTGGCTCTCAGTCCAGAGGGGCTCGGCCGCCGCGGGCAGCGCGGCGCCCATCGGCAGGAGCCCGCAAATCGCCAGCGCGATGAGGGTTGTGTGGAGCCGTCGCCGGGTCGTCATCAGCATGAGGGGCCTCCTCTCGAGTCCGAGTCAGTATACCGCCCGGCGCGCCCCCGCGCCGCCCGGCCTGCGCCTACCGGCTCACCTCGCGGATCAGATGGCCCAGCTCGGGAAGGATCAGCTTCTCCAGCGCGAGCCGGCAGGCATTGGGGGATCCGGGGAGCGAGAAGAGCAGCCGCCCCTTGACCACGCCGGCCTGGGCGCGGGAAAGCATGGCGGCGGCACCGATCTCGCCATAGGAGAGCATGCGGAAGAGCTCGCCGAAGCCGGTGAGCCGCTTGTCGAGGAGGGCCTCCACGGCCTCGAAGGTGGCATCCCGGGAGGTGATGCCGGTGCCACCCGTCATGATGAAGGCCTGGACGCGCGGATCGGCGCAGCCCCCCGCCACCATGGCCGCCACCTGGGCGGGCTCGTCCCGGACTATGGCCCGGCCGATGACCTCATGCCCGGCCGCCGTCAGGAGATCGCGGATCAGGGCCCCGCTCGTGTCCGTCTCCTGGGTCTTGCTGTCCGAGATCGTGAGGACGAAGCAGCCGACTGAGCGGGGGGCCGAGCCCCGGTGCTCCTGCGGGACATGATCTTTCACCTGGGGCGGGCACCCGGGCTGTTGCCCGCCCGCCCCCGCGGGATCTTCACGCTCGGTCATTCCCTTGCTCTCCGTGAGCCGC
>MGBV01000306.1:8893-18586 GCA_001788415.1 Candidatus Rokubacteria bacterium GWC2_70_16
AGCAGTTCGACGATATGCATCACGCGCGTGGACGTCCCGCCCGCCGCGAGCCCCTGGGCGATCTGGATGATGCAGCCGGGGTTGGCCGTCACCAGGATTTGCGCCCCCGTGGCGCGGATATTGGCGACCTTCCGCTCCTGGAGCCGGCGGGCCATCTCGGGCTGGGTGAGGTTGTAGGTCCCGGCCGAGCCGCAGCACCAGTCGGCCTCCTTCAACTCCACGAGGCGGAGTCCGGGGATCTGGGCCAGGAGCGCGCGCGGCTCCTTCCTGAGCTTCTGGCCATGAATCACGTGGCAGGGGTCATGGTAGGTCACGGTGCGCTCCACGGGCCGGAGCGGCCCGCGAAGAGGGGAGGCGGCCAGGAACTCGGAGACATCCCTCACGCTCGCCGCGAAGCGCGCGGCGCGCTCGCGCCATACCGGGTCGTCAGCCAGGAGCATCCCGTAGCTCTTCATGTGGGCGCCGCAGCCCGAGGTGTTGGCGATGACCTGCTCGACGCCGGCCGACTCGAAGGCCTCAATGGTGCGCCGGGCGAGGTCCCGGGCCAGTGCCTCCTCCCCCGCATGGGCGTGGAGCGCCCCGCAGCAGGACTGCGCGCGCGGGGCGACGACCTCGGCGCCGTTCAGCGCCAGCACCCGCGCCGTCGCCCGGTTCTGAGGGCCGAAGGCCACCCGCTGTATGCATCCGGTGAGGAGCCCCACGCGGGCGCGCTGCGGTCCCACCGCCGGCGTCACCTCCCGCAGCGGCGCCCTGTCAGCGGCGCGCGGCAGCACCGGCAGGAGCGGCTCCCAGTCGGCAAGCGGCCCGGGCAAGAGGCGCAGGAGCCCCGAGGCGCGCACCAGGCGCTGGAGCCCGCTCGCCTGGTAGAACCGCAGCCCCGCGGCGGCGAGTGCCAGCAGCCGGGGATGGGGCAGCAGCACGGCGAAGTTGAGCCAGCGGAAGAACCGGCGCAGGGGGCCGCCAGGGCGCTGGCGCTCGATCTCGGCCCTTGCCGCCTCGATGAGCTGGCCATAGGGCACCCCCGAGGGGCAGGCGGTCTCGCAGGCGCGACAGCCGAGGCAGAGATCGAGATGGGCCCGGGTGGAAGCGGACAGCGCGATGCGCCCCTCGGCCAGGGACTTGATCAGGACGATGCGGCCGCGCGGGGAATCCATCTCCGTGCCGAGCTCGGCGAAGGTGGGGCAGGAGGCCAGGCAGAGCCCGCAATGGACGCAGCGGTTCACGCCGTCGACGTCGTGCCCGTGGAGAGCGAGCTGGGTCATTGCCACGGGGGCGGGCACCCGGGCCTTGGGCCCGCCCGCCCCTGGCGGTGGCTCCAGCGCCGTGTCCTGAGCCATGGCTCAGATGCCTCCGACGAAGCGGCCGGGGTTGAGGATGCCCCGCGGATCCAGCTCGGCCTTGATCTGCTTCATGATACGGTGGGCCGGGTCGGGGGTGTCCCACACCGAGATGCGCTCCTTCACCGCGAGCGGCGCCCACTCGACGAGCGCATGCCCGCCCGAGGCGTTGACCAGAGCGCGCCACTCGGCGAGCGTCTCCGCCACGCGCCGGGCCTCGGCGCCGGCCGCCCCGAGCACTGCCGACACGATCCCCACACCGGCATGGGCGGACAAGGCCGCCCTGAGCCCGCTCCGGCGCGCGATCTCCCTGCCCTGCTCCATGAGCTCCGCCACCTGAGTCGGGAGCACGCCCCAGCTCATCCCGGCGCTGCCCTCGGGAAAGACCGTGAGGGCCATCCTGCCGAGGAGGCGCCAGGCCTGATCCCGCTCCTCGCCGTCGAGCAGCCGCCAGTCGCTGAGCCCGCAGTCCTTCAGCAGCCGGATCAGCTCCGCGCATTGCCAGTCGACCTGCTCGGCGAGGCCGTCCACGCCGACGAGGAGCGCGGCGCCATCGGAGCCGGCCGCGCCGTCGCGAGCGCTGAGGGCTTCAGCATCGGCCAGGTCGAGCGCCGAGGGGATGAGGTCCGAGGCCATCACAGCCCGCGCCCCGCTGCCGGCCTCGGCGAGTGTCTGGAAGCGGGCGATGACCAGTCGATCGCAGTCGGGCCGGGGGCGGAGCTTCACCGTGGCCTCGACGATGACGCCGAGCGTGCCGAAGGAGCCGACGGCGAGCTTGGGGAGATCGTAGCCCGCCACGTTCTTCACCACCTTGCCGCCGCCGCGGACGACGGTTCCGTCGGCCAGGACCATGGTGAGGCCGATGAGGAGATCGCGGGCCGTCCCGTAGAGATGGCGGCGCGGGCCCGAAGCATTGCTGGCGAGGATGCCGCCCATGGTGGCGCGCGCGGCCTCGGGCGGATCCAGGGACAGCCATTGGCCGCGCCGCCCGAGCGCGGCCTGCAAGGTCTCGAGCGTCATCCCGGCCCCGACCGTCGCCGTGAGATCCCCCGGCTCGTGCTCGACGAGGCGCGCGAGGCGCCCGAGCCTCAGCACGAGTCCGGGATGCGCCGGAGGGGAGCCGAGCCCCATGCGCGTGCCGCCGCCCCATGGCGTCACGGGCACACCGCTGTCAGCGGCCATGGCCAGCACCGCGGCCACCTCGTCCTTCGAGCCGGGGAACACGGCGAAGTCGGGGCTGCGCCCCTCGACGACATAGGGGGCGCAGGCCGCACCGGTGAGGACATGAGGGGCCCCGACGATCTCGGCGAGCCTCTGGCTGAGCGGCGAGGGCACGCGGCAGTGGCGGGGCCCGCGGGCGCTAGAAGCGCTGGGCGAGGCCCTTCTCTTCCAGAGGGTGGGGACGATAGGCGAGCCCGGCCTCGGCGCAGGCCTTGCGGCTCGGGAAGATCTTGCCCGGGTTGCAGAGCCCCGTGGGGTTGAAGGCGCGCTTGACGGCCGCCATGCAGTCGAGATCCGCCCCGGAGAAGACCAGCGGCATGTAGTCCATCTTCTCCAGGCCGATGCCATGCTCGCCGGAGATGGAGCCGCCCACCTCGGCGCAGACCTTGAGGATCTCGCCGCCTGCGGCCACCACGCGCTCCTCCTCGCCGGGCTTGCGTGGGTCGTAGAGGATGTTCGGGTGAAGATTGCCGTCGCCGGCGTGAAAGACGTTGCCGACGCGGAGCCCGCGGGCGGCCACGATCTCGTTCACCCGCCTGAGCACCTGCGGGAGCTTGGTGCGCGGGATCACCCCGTCCATGACGAGATAGGCCGGCGAGATCCGCCCATAGGCGCCGAAGGCCGACTTGCGGCCCTTCCAGAGGAGCTGGCGCTCGGCCTCGTCGCGCGCCAGCCTCACCTCGCGCGCGCCCGTCTCCCGGCAGGCGGCGACGACGCGGGCCGCCTGCTCGTCCATCCCCGCGGCGAGACCGTCCATCTCGATGAGGAGGGCTGCGGCGGCATCCCGCGGGTAGCCGCAGCCGAAGGCGTCCTCCACCGCCTGTATCGTCAGCTGGTCGATCATCTCCATGGCCGCGGGGATGAGCCCCCGGGCGATGATGGCCGACACGGCCTCCGAGGCCTGGTCGATCTCGTCGAACACCGCCAGCACGGTGCGCACCGCCTGGGGCTGTCTCAGGATGCGCACGACGATCTTGGTGGCGATGCCGAAGGTGCCCTCCGAGCCCACGAAGAGGCCGACGAGGTCATAGCCCTGGGGATCGCGCCGCTTGCCCCCGAGCCAGACGATCTCGCCATCGGGCAGCACCACCTCGAGCCCCAGCACGTGGTTCGTGGTGACGCCGTACTTGAGCGTGTGGGGGCCGCCCGAGTTGTTGGCGATGTTGCCGCCGAGCGTGCAGGCCTGCTGGCTCGAGGGATCCGGGGCATAGTAGAAGCCGCGCGGGCCCACGGCCCACGAGAGATGGAGGTTGACGCACCCCGGCTCCACCACGGCGAGCTGATTGTCGTAATCCACCTCGAGGACGCGGTGCATCCGCATGAGCGAGATGACGAGCCCCCCCTCGGCCGGCAGGCACCCCCCGGACAGCCCCGTGCCCGCCCCGCGCGCGACGAAGGGCATCCCCTCGCGCTGGGAGAGCCGGACCAGCGCGGAGACATGCTCGGCCGTGCGGGGGAAGACCACGAAGTCTGCCAGCGCGCGGAAGAGCGTGAGCCCGTCGGACTCGTAGACCATGAGCTCGTCGGGGTCCGAGAGCACGGAGCCCGGGCCCAGGAGCGCTTCCATCTCCCGGCGGAGGGACTGCTTCCGGGCCTCCGTCAGCGCCGCCATGGCGGAAGGAAGTATATCACCGGCTCGCGGCGCCGGATGGGGGCGGCCGCGGCACGCTACAGCGCCCTGCTGCGGGGCGATCGTGAGCGGCAGATCGAGGGGTGAACTTGCTCGTGTCCCACGGCGGCCTCGCCCCGCGGGCCCGCTGGCGCCCGCAGGTCGGCCGCTCCGCCCGCCCGGCCCCTGCCGGCCACGCCCTCGAGGCCCGCCCCCGCGCCGCCCGGCCCACCCAGGCCTGGACCTGGGCGGCGTCGATGCGCCGCGGGCTACCCAATCGCGGCCGGCCCTTGACCCCGGGTGCCGCAGCCCCTATTGTCTGCCCCAAGACCATTCTCGAGAGGGAGGCCTACCATGCTCCGAGTTGCCCTCCTGACCGTGCTCGTCCTTGGATCGTTACTGGGATCGTTTCTGCCCGCCGCCGCCCAGTATCCCGAGCGGCCGCTGACGATCATCGTCGGGTACCCGGCCGGCGGCATGGTCGACATCGTCGCCCGGCCCATGGCCGAGTCGATGAAGAAGAAGTTTCCGAAGGGCGTGGCGGTGCTGAACCGTCCGGGTGGCGGAGGGTCGGTCGCGGTCGCCGAGGCGGTCCAGTCGAAGCCGGACGGGTACACGCTGGTCCTCGCGCCGAACTCGACGCTGGTCATCCATCCTCAGCTCAACGATCTGCCGTACAGGACGCCCGACGACTACGAGCCCATCATCAACACGATCTCCCTCTACACGCTGCTCGCCGTCAAGGCCGACGGGCCGGTGAAGACCGTGCAGGAGTTCATGGCGGCGGCGCGGGCCAATCCCGGCAAGCTGCGCGTCGGCTCACCCGGGGATGGGACGATCAGCCACCTGACCCTCGAGCGGTGGATGTTGGCCGGCAACTTCAAGACGACGCACGTGCCGTTCGGCGGTTGGGGGGAGAGCAGCCCCGCGCTGCTCGGCGGGCACATCGACGCCGTCATGGCCCAGCCCGGCGAGGTGAAGCCGCTCGTCGACGGGAAGAGGCTCCGCGTGCTCGCGGTGGCCCACCCGCAGCGCAATCCCGACTTCCCGGACGCGCCCATCTCCAGGGAGATCGGCTTCGGCGAGTCCACGGGCACCTGGTTCGTGCTCACGGCCCCGAAGGGCACGCCGGGGCCCGTGCTGAAGTACATCCACGATGCCGCGAAGGCCGCCATCGAGGAGCCCGCGTTCGTGACTCTCATGAAGTCGCGCGGTGTCGAGGTCGACTATCGCGCCGGCGACAAGCTGCGCCAGGATCTCTGGAAGGATCAGCGCGAGTACACCGAGGTGCTGAAGCGACTGGGGATGCTCAAGAAACCGTGACGGTCGCCCGCCTCGTCCCGCTCGTCATCCTTGTTGCGTCCGGCTTCTACCTGACGCAGGCCATGAAGCTGCCGCCCGGCACGGTGGCGAAACCGGGGGCGGGATTCTATCCGATGGCCGTGGCCATCTTCGCGTGCGTGGTCGCGCTGGTGGCCGGCGCGCGGGTGTTCCTGTCGCCGCAGGCCGTGCGGCCGGAGGCGCCCTCCGGAGTGACCGATCCCGCCCGGCGCCGGCGCGTCGCGGGCGCTGTGGGGGCGCTGGCGGCCTTCTGTCTCACATTGCCGTGGATCGGCTACCCGATCGCGGCGTTCGGGTTCGTGTCAGTCGTGCTGTGGGGGCTGGGGGGACGGTGGCAGGCGGCGCTCCTGACGGGCGCGCTCGGCTCGGCCGGCTCGTACTACCTCTTCGGCGTCCTCCTCGGCGTGCCGTTGCCGCGATGGCCGTGGTGATCGCCGCACGGTGCTCGGGGGCCAGCCCCGCTTCCCCCCGGCCGTAGCGCATGGGTCCGATCGACGGGCTGCTCTACGGGTTCACCATCGCACTGACGCCGGCGAACCTGCTCGCCTGCTTCATCGGGGTGGTCGTCGGCACCGTGGTGGGCGTGTTGCCGGGCATCGGCCCCGTCGGGGCCATGGCGCTGCTGCTGCCGTCCACGTTCGCGCTGCACCCGGCCACTGCGCTCATCATGCTGGCCGGCATCTACTACGGGGCGATGTACGGCGGGTCGACGACCTCGATCCTCGTCAACGTTCCGGGCGAGGCCGGCTCGGTGGTGACGCTGCTCGACGGCTACCAGATGACGCGCAAGGGGCGCGCGGGCGCGGCGCTCGCCATCGCGGGCGTCAGCTCGTGGGTGGCGGGGACCGTCGGCGTCGTCGGCATCATGTTCGCGGCGAGCTGGCTGGCCGATCTCGCGCTTCGCTTCGGGCCGCCGGAGTACTTCGCCATCACGTTCGGCGGCATCCTGCTGCTGTCGCGGCTGTCCGGCGGCTCGGTGGTCAACGCGTTCGTCATGGTGGCGATCGGGCTGGCGCTGGGCACCGTCGGCATGGACTCGATCTCGGCGCTGCGCCGCTTCACGTTCGGGTCGGTGCAGCTCTCGCAGGGCGTGGACCTCGTCCCGGTGATCATGGGTCTCTACGGCGTGGCCGAGGTGCTGCTGCTGGCCGAGGAGGGCGTGAAGCGGGCCAGCATCGCCGTCGTGCGGCTGCGCGAGCTCTTGCCCACGCGCGAGGAGTGGCGCCAGTCGGCGGCGCCGATCGCGCGCGGCACCGTGCTGGGCTTCGTCACCGGGCTCGTGCCGGGCCCGGCGGCTGTGCTCTCCACCTTCATCTCCTACGCGGTCGAGAAGAAGGTGTCGCGCACGCCCGAGCGCTTCGGCACGGGCGCCGTCGAGGGCGTGGCGGGGCCGGAGGCCGCCAACAACGCCGCCACCGCCGGCGCGATGGTCCCGCTGCTGTCCCTGGGCATCCCGTTCTCGCCGGCCACGGCCATCCTGCTCGGGGCCCTCGTGATCCACGGGCTCCAGCCCGGCCCGCTCATGATCGAGCAGCGGCCGGAGGTCTTCTGGGGCTTCATCGCCAGCATGTACATCGGCAACTTCATGCTGCTGATCCTGAACCTGCCGCTGGTCGGGATCTTCGTGAGCGTGTTGCGCCTGCCCCAGCACGTGCTGGCGACGCTGGTGTTCCTGCTCTGCCTGGTCGGCGCCTTCAGCCTGAACAACAGCTACCTGGACCTGTGGGTGCTGGCCGTCTTCGGCCTCTTCGGCTACGCGCTCCGCAAGCTGCGCGTCGACCCGTCGCCGCTGGTGGTGGCTCTCGTCCTCGGGCCGATGATGGAGAAGACGCTCCGGCAGGCGCTCATCATCACTCGCGGCAGCGTGGTCGAGATTCTCGCGCGGCCGCTGACGCTCGCGATCCTGGCGGTGCCCGCGGCCGCCTTCGTCGTCCCGCCGCTCCTGCGGATCTGCCGCCGCCGCGACTCGGTCGTCGAGGCCGTGCCCGGCTCGTAGTCGCGGTCGGACGCCGGCCGCCCCGGGAGCCGATGGCACAGCGTCAATGCTGGGCGATCTCACCGCGACATGACTGAACGAGGCCAAGAGCCGGATCGTGGACCTGGGTCAGGGGGAGGCGTTCGGCTTCCTGGGCTTCGACTTCCGGCGCGTCCGCTCCGTGCGGGGGCGCTGGCGGCCCCAGGCCACGCCCAAGCTGACACAGCGGACGGCGTTGCTGGGGAATCGTCAGTACGTCTCCGGAGGGCTCCATGGCCAAGACGCGCGGCACCGGACTCCTGATGCTGTGGACCGACGTCGACCCCGAGCACGAGGCCGAGTTCAACCGCTGGTACAACGAGGAGCACATCCAGCACCTGCTCACGGTGCCGGGCTTTCTCAGCGCGGGGCGCTACGCGGCGCTGTCGGGCGGGCCCAAGTACCTGGCGATGTACGAGCTCGAGGAACCGAGTGTGCTGCGGACGCAGGCCTTCCTCGACGAGGTGCGCTTCCGCCCGTCGCCGTGGCGCACGAAGACCTCGGGCGGCCACGTCGGGCGCAACTACATCCTCCAGGCCTACCGCCAGATCCACCCGGCGCGGACCAATCCGATCGACCTGACGATGGGACCGTCGCCGTATCTCCAGATGGGGCGGATGGATATTCCCGCCCACATGGAGGAGGAGTGGAACGCCTGGTACAACACGGTCTACATCCCGGACTACCTGACGGTGCCCGGCGTCATACGGGCGCGCCGCTTCATGGTGGTCGAGGGCCAGCCGAAGTACCTGACGGTGTACGAGTTCGAGCGGCCCGACGTGCCGAAGGGCGAGGCGTGGAACGCGGTGCGTGACAGGAATCCGTGGACCCACCGGATACGGCCCTTCATGAAGCTCGACGCGGGCTCTCCCGCCGTCTTCAAGCGCATCTACCCCGACCCCGTCGGCTAGGCTGCCCTGCGAAGGGCATCACGCGCCCCGCGAGTGCGACGCGTCATCGTAGGCACCGGCCGCGCACGCGACTCAGGCTCCCGCACCCCACAATGCCGCCTGCCAGTCCCGGGACCCGGCCCTCCTGGGCCGCCTCCGCCCCGAGGGCCCAGGGATCAGGAGCCGCTGGCACAGGCCTGGTGGACGTGGAGGGCCTTCACCGAAATCAGGGGCTCGCCGCACGTACCGCTGAGCCGCAGCCCGACCTTGGTCATGGCCTCGATGTGATCGGGCCACTGGTCGACGGCGCGGGCATGCTGGGAGCAGGCTTCACCGCGCCGGCGACTCGGCAGGCCGGATCTGACCCGCCGTGAACTTGCTCCTGTACCACGGCGTCCTCGCCCCGCGGGCCCGCTGGCGCTCGCAAGTCGTCCACCGCCCGCCCGGCCCCTGACGGCCACGCCCTCGAGACCCGCCCCCGCGCCGCCCGGCCCACGCAGGCCTGGACCTGGGCGGCGTCGATGCGCCGCGTGCTCGCCCTCGATGTCCTCCCGTGTCCCCGCTGTGGCGGCCGGCGGCGCGTCCTCGCCACGGTGCAAGCTCCCCTCGCCGGGCAGGCCCTCCTCGCCCACCTGGCCCGCGCGGGCCCCCCGCGCCGCCCGGCCCCGCCCCGCCGGCCCCGGCCGCGATCGGGAAGACTCTCCACCCTCGATCAGACCCTCGAAGCCTCACTCTCTCCCCCCCCTGCGCCCGCGCCTTGGCCGCGAGCCCGCCGCGGCGGAGGATAGCTCGGGCGCCAGCGGGCGATCGCGATGCCGACCCTTGCCTTCGCCCCCTCGAACGGGCCGTTCCAGGCCCGCTCTGCCCCCGCGGAGGCGGCGCCAATCGTTCCCATGCGCCGCGGGGCGGCCCGCTGGGGGTCCCACGAGAGGCAGATCGAGACGCTCATCACGTGGACGCGTCTCTGGAGCGGCCGCTGTTCTTCGTCGATGTCCACCTGCACACGAAGGAGGTCCTCGCCGTCCGGGCTCCGCCGCCAGGAAGTGGCTGGGGTACGGTGCCGACGCCGGTCTTCTGACAAGCACGCCGGGGAGGGACGTGGTCCGACCTTCAGCCGCGCGCGATATTCCGGCGCTCCCGGAACCACAGAATCGACGTGGCGAGGGCCGTGAGCGCAAGGAAGGGTACGGTGAGCCTGGTGAGCATCGCCCAGCCGCCGCCGCCTGTGACCACCACGCCGGATGTCAGCGAGGAGCTGACCATGACCGCGAACACCAGGGA
>MGBV01000307.1:0-1864 GCA_001788415.1 Candidatus Rokubacteria bacterium GWC2_70_16
AGCTACCTCGCGGCGCAGGCCCGCTACGGAGGACTCCAGCCGATGTTCCGCGGCGTCGGTCGTGAGGCCAACGGGTTGTATCGGGCCGCCATCGTCACCCGCGAGGAGCGCGGCATCCGGGAGCTGAAAGACCTTCGCGGCCGAAGCTTCGCGTTCGGCTCCCGGTTCTCCACTCAGGGATACGTGCTCCCACGGGCGATGCTGGAGCGTGCGGGAATCGGTCTCTCCGACCTCAACGCGGTCATCCACCTCGGCTCGCACACGTCCGTGGCGAGAGAGATCCTCCTGGGGCACTACGACGCCGGGGCCGTGTCGGAGATCAAGGCGCGGGAGTACGAGGAGCTCGGTCTCAGGATCATCGCGATCTCCGAGGCAGTGCCCAGCTCTCCGATCGTGGCGGGCCGGGGCCTCGACCCGAAGATCGTCGAGGAGGTCCGCCGGGCGCTGCGCTCGCTGGAGGTCAACGGCAGGCGCCGGGCGCTCATGAAGTCCTGGGATCAGGAACTCGCGTATGGCCTCCCCGTCGCGCGGGAGGCCGACTACGGCGGACTCCGCGAGCTGGTCAAGCGGTTCGGGCTCCTGGAGCCGCGCGACTCTTCCCGGTAGGTCGTCATCCGGCAGCCGGTCCTCCTCGAGCCCGGCCGTCAGCGCGCCCCGCCGCGACGCCGTCGCCGCCGCGGTCCCGCCGCGGCCCGCGCGGGACGTCTCCGCGAGGGAGCCGCCTCGAGCAGCTCTCCGACCAGCTCGCCGATCTTCCGGCGCGCGTCGGCGAGCGCGACCGCGCCACGCGGCGTGAGCCGGTAGTACTTCCGCACCCGCCCGCCCACGACGCGGTCGAGCCGGCCCACGTAGCCCGCCGCCTCGAGTTGATGCAGCACCGGGTACAGCGTCCCGGGGCTCAGCGCGTAGCCGTGCCGCCGAAGCTCGGCGATGAGCGCGAGCCCGTACACGGGCTGCTCACCCGCGTGGGAGAATGTGGACCTTGATGAAGCCGAGGAAGCCACGGCCCAGCACGACGATCACGTCCTCGAGCCGGCCCCGGCGCCGGGAGGGAGCGCGGATGGACTATCTGGTCATCTCGGTGGTGGCCTTCGTCACGTCCGGCGTG
Organism: Candidatus Rokubacteria bacterium GWC2_70_16; assembly: GCA_001788415.1. Lineage (GTDB taxonomy): Bacteria > Methylomirabilota > Methylomirabilia > Rokubacteriales > CSP1-6 > UBA12499. The sequence goes on from MGBV01000307.1 coordinate 1,109, forward strand.
ACCCTGTTCTCCGGATTCGGCCTGGGCACCGTGCTGATGCCCACCTTCGCGCTGTTCTTCCCGGTGCCGGTGGCCATCGCCGCCACGGCCGTCGTGCACCTGGCCAACAACGGCTTCAAGCTCGCGCTGGTCGGGCGACGGGCGGACTGGAGCGTGGTCCGCCGCTTCAGTCTTCCGGCCGCGGTGGCGGCCATCGCGGGCGCGAGCCTGCTGTCGCTGTTCGCGAGCCTGCCGACGCTCGGCGCCTATCGCCTCGGGGGGCGCGAGTTCCAGGTGACGCTGGTGAAGGTGGTCATCGGCGCGCTCATCGTCGGCTTCGCCTGGCTCGAGGCGAGCCGCCGCATGGAGCAGGTCGCGCTCCCGGCGCGCTATCTCGTGCTGGGGGGCGCGCTGTCGGGATTCTTCGGAGGGCTGTCGGGGAACCAGGGCGCCTTCCGCTCGGCGTTCCTCATCAAGGCCGGGCTCGACAAGCAGGCGTTCGTCGGCACGAGCGTCGTCTCGACGATCGTCGTCGACAGCGTGCGCCTGGTCGTCTACGGCCTGTCGCTCGTCCCCCGGGGGGTCCTGGGGCCGTCGGGCGAGATCCTGGGCGTCATCGTGGTCGCCACCGCGTCGGCCTTCCTCGGCGCCTACCTCGGGGCCCGGCTCCTCCAGCAGGTCACCCTGCGTGTCGTCCGGGTCGCCGTCGCGGTGATGCTGTTCGTGGTCGGGGCCGGCCTCGTGGCCGGCCTGGTCTAGCCCGGGTCCCGCAGCTCG
>MGBV01000307.1:1893-3627 GCA_001788415.1 Candidatus Rokubacteria bacterium GWC2_70_16
GTTTGCAATATGCGCCCACCCGGCCCCCGCTCCACGGTGACCGCGCTCCTGGCCGACCGGGGCTACCGTCTCACGGCGCCCCGGCGCCAGGTCCTCGACGTGCTCCTGGCGAGCGGTACTCCGCTCTCCGCCGCCGGGATCCACCGCCGGCTCGAGAACCGCCGGATCAACCTCGCGTCGGTCTACCGCACGATCTACGTGCTCCTGCGGCTCGAGGCGCTGCGCGTGACCGACGCCATCGGCGGCGAGCAGCGGTTCGAGCTTGCCGACCCGCTCGGCGCTCATCACCACCACCTGATCTGTCAGGACTGCGGCCGGATCGAGGACCTCGAGGGCTGCCCGCTGGAGGAGCGGGTCCTGCGCGCCGTGAATCGCCGGGTGCGCCGCTCCCGCCGGTTCCGGATCGTCCAGCACGATCTCCGGCTCATCGGCGCCTGCGCTGACTGTGACCGGGCTGGCCGGCGTCGCCGCGCGAGGAGGCGGCCGTGAGACGCGCCGCGGGAATCGGCGCCGTGCTCCTGGCGGCGCTGCTGATCGCCGTCTGGCTCCGGCCCGGCCGACCCCAGAGGACCGAGCGCCTCGCCGTCGTCGCGAGCTTCTATCCGCTCCACGAGTTCGCCCGCCGGGTGGGCGGCGACCGGGTCGAGGTGACCGCGCTGGTCCCGGCGGGCGTCGAGCCCCACGACTGGGAGCCGTCCCCCCAGGACGTGACGCGCCTCGGGCGGGCCGGGGTCTTCGTCTACAACGGGGCGGGCCTGGAGCCCTGGGTCGGGAAGCTCCTCGACGCGGCACGCGCGCCGTCCCTGGTGGTCGTGGACGCGACGCGGACGATCGCGCTGCGCGCCGCCGACCTCCCGGGCCACGACGACCGCGGGCGTCGGTCGGGGGCCGGGAGGCAGGGGCCGGCGCCCGATCCTCACGTCTGGCTCGATCCCGTGCTCGCCCAGGCGCAGGTCGAAGCCATCCGGGCCGGCCTCGCGAAAGCCGAGCCCGCCTCCGCGACGGCCTTCGAGGCCAACGCCCGCGCGTTCTCCGAAGAGCTCGCGGCGCTCCATCGCGAGTTCGAGCAGGGGCTCGCCGCGTGCGCTCGCCGGGACGTCGTCACCTCCCACGCGGCATTCGGCTACCTCGCCACCCGCTACGGGCTCACGGTGGTCCCGATCATGGGCCTGGCGCCCGAGGCCGAGCCGAGTCCCGCCGAGCTGGCCCACATCGTCCGGTTCGCCCGCCAGCGTCGGGTCCGCGCCGTCTTCTTCGAGACCCTCGTGAGCCCGAGGCTCGCCGAGACCCTCGCGCGCGAGATCGGGGCGCGCACGCTCGTCCTCAACCCCCTCGAGGGGCTCACGCCCGAAGAGGTCGCGGCGGGCAAGAGCTACCCGAGCGTCATGCGCGAGAACCTCCAGAGCCTCCGCGCCGGGCTCGAGTGCCGATGACGCCGCTCGTCGAGCTCCGGGGCGTGTCCTTCACCTACGAGACCGTCTCCGTGCTGGAGGACGTCACGCTGGCGGTCGAGCGGGGAGACTTCCTCGGCATCATCGGCCCGAACGGTGGGGGCAAGACCACGCTCCTCAAGGTCATGCTGGGACTCCTCGTCCCCGGCCGCGGCGAGGTGCGCCTCTTCGGCGAGCCGATCGAGCGCTTCGACGCCTGGCACCGGCTCGGCTACGTGCCTCAGAAGCTCGTTTTCGATCCCAGCCTTCCCGCGACCGTCGAGGAGGGGGGGACGACGGGGCT
>MGBV01000307.1:3662-3891 GCA_001788415.1 Candidatus Rokubacteria bacterium GWC2_70_16
GGGCCGAGCGGGGGCGCGCGGCGGAGGCGCTGGTCCTGGCGGGGATGGACCCGCACCGCGCGGCCCGCATCGGCCGCCTCTCCGTGGGCCAACAACAGCGGGTCCTCATCGCCCGGGCGCTCGTCACCGGCCCGGAGATCCTCGTCCTGGACGAGCCCACCGGCGGCGTCGACCCCGAGGCCCAGGCGAGCTTCTACGCCTTGCTCCAGATCCTGAACCGCGAGCGGGG
>MGBV01000307.1:4025-5925 GCA_001788415.1 Candidatus Rokubacteria bacterium GWC2_70_16
CACGTCGCGATCTCGAGGGGCGCCACGGCCGCGCCGGGGCGCCCCGAGGGTTGGGGAGCTTGGGGGGCGCCCGGACCCCCCCATGGAGTGAGATGCCGGAGTTCCTCCAGTACGGCTTCATGCAGCGCGCGCTCCTCGTCGGGGTCATCACCGCCCTGATCTGCCCGGCGATCGGGGTCTTCCTGGTCCCGCGGCGCCTGTCGCTCGTCGCCGACTCGCTCGCCCACGTGGCCCTGGCCGGCGTCGCGCTGGCCCTCGTGCTGGGCGTCTCGCCGATCCTCGGCGCGCTCGGCGTGACGCTCGCCGGCGCGGTCGGGATCGAGCGGCTCCGTGCCCGGGGCCGCCTCCACGGCGACGCGGCCCTCGCGGTGTTCCTCTCGGGAGGCTTCGCGGTGGCCGTGGTGCTCATCAGCCTGGCCCGGGGCTTCAACGCCGATCTCTTCGCGCTGCTCTTCGGGAGCATCCTGACCGTGAGCCCGTCGGACGTCTGGCTGATTCTCGCCCTCGGCCTTCTCGTGGCCCTGGTCATCGGCGGCCTCTATCCGCAGCTCCTGGCGATCACGCTCAGCGAGGAGCTGGCCCGCACCAGCGGGATCCGCGTCTCCGCCCTGAATCTCGGGCTCACCGTGCTCACCGCGCTCACGACGGTCGTCGCGATGCGGATCGTCGGCGTGCTCCTCGTGAGCGCGATGATCGTCATTCCGGCCCTCACGGGGTTCGCCCTCGCGCGGAGCTTTCGCGGCGCGCTCCAGGCGGCCATCGGGGCGGCGCTCGTGTCCGTCGTCGCGGGGCTCGTGGCGGCCTACTATCTCGGGCTCGCCGCGGGGGGCGCGATCGTGCTCGTGAGCCTCGCGCTCTTCGGCGCGGCCTCGCTCTACGGCCGCTCCTCGCGCGCCGGGTCCCGGTCGCTCGCAGGGCTCCTGGCGGTCCTGGCGAGCCTTCCCGTCGCGGCCGCCGGAGCGGACGCCGAGTGTCCGAGGTGGCGCGAGGCCTTTCGCGGCATGCCGTCGCGGACCGCGCGGATCGACTCCGCCGACCGCAGCCTCACCGTGGCCGTGAAGCTCGCCGACACCGACGAGCGCCGCGCCGCGGGGTTCCAGTGCGCGACGGCGGAGGAGATCCGCGCGAGCGTCATCGTCTTCGACTTCGACCAGGAGGTGCTGACGCAGTTCCACATGCAGAACGTCCCCGCACCGCTCGACATCGCGTTCGCGAAGGCGGACGGGCGCATCTTCGCCATCCTACGGATGGCCCCCAGCCCGACCGCGCTCTACGGCCCCCTGGGGCCGTTCCGGTTCGCGATCGAGGCCCGGGCCGGGTTCTTCGCCTCGAGAGGCATTCGCCCCGGGGCGGCGCGGCTCGTCGTCCCCGGGAGCCGATAGCCCCGCGCGCCCGTTCGGGGCGGGCTACGCGCTCGGTGCCGGAGGCGCCACGTCGAGGGCCCCGGCGAGGCGCTCGATCTCGTCGCGGACCTGCGGCGGCAGCGGGATGCCGTGCCGGGCGTACTCCTCGGCCCTCAGGTGCTCGATCTCCCCCGGCACGAAGGGCCGCAGGGAGCCCTCGGAGGGCGGCAGCGCCCGGACCTGTCTGATCAGATCGTCCACGCGTGCGGCGAACGCCTCCGCGGGACCGAAGGCATCCACCGAGAGCGCGGCCAGCACGTGCCCGAGCCCCTGGTGCGCGTCCAGGCGCTCGTAGAGCGGGGTGATCTCGGAGCCCGGCAGCGCCCCCGTCAGCAGCCCGGCCAGCACGTCGATCATCAGCGAGAGCCCCGAGCCCTTGGCGCCGCCGAACGTCAGCAGCGCGCCCCGCAGCGCGTCCTGCGGGCTCTCCGTCGGCCGGCCCTCGGCGTCGAGCGCCCATCCGACCGGAATGCGCTCCCCCTTCGCCGCGGCGGCCT
>MGBV01000308.1:0-13619 GCA_001788415.1 Candidatus Rokubacteria bacterium GWC2_70_16
TACTCGCCGGCACGGGAGAAGTCGTTCCCGCCGACGAACCTGGCCGCGTCGAGCATCGTACGCCAGGACGGAGAGCGGGCACCGACTTTCCGGATCGACGGCACCTCGGTGCCTGATGGCCGGCGGGCTGCTCCGGCGACCTGCAGGGGGCACGACATCAAGCATTCCCCGCCGACGGCCTCCAACGTAGAATTGGCGGTGAGTCATGTCCCGCGGGCGGATTCCCGAGCGACTTCAGGTCTGGATCGACGCGCGCGAGCGCCATCACCTCTCTCACGCCCACGTGCAGATGGCGCGGGAACTCGGCATGAACCCCAAGAAGCTCGGCAAGCTCGACAACCACCAGCAGGAACCCTGGAAGCAACCCCTCCCGGCGTACATCGAGCAGTTGTACTTCAAGCGGTTTGCCAAGCGGAGCCCGGAGGTCGTTGTCTCCATCGAGGAACGGGCCCGCAGGGAGGAGGACAAGAAGGCGTTGAAGCGCGGCATGAGGCTTCAGACCAGAAGAGGTGACGATGCCAAAGGCTAAGGCGCATCCCTGGGAGTTCGTGCGGCGCTTCCGGCGGGGTGCCTTCGGCTGGAAGTCGCAGCCGGCGATGCTGCGAGTCAGGCAAGCGGTGAGCGAGATCAAGAAGGCCACCCGCCGGGACCCGGTCCTGGGCGCAGAGGGGGCGGTGCGCTTTCTGGAGCGTGTGTCGCCCGCGCTCGAGCATGTGGACAGCTCCTCGGGGGCCATCGGCACCGCGGTGAACCATGCTGTCGAGGAGCTCGTGGCCATCATCGCCGGGGCGCCCGCGGACGCCAGGACGCGCGAGGGCTGGCTCGAGCGCCTCTGGGAGGCCCACGCGAACGACGCGATCCCGTACATCGAGCGGCTCGGGGACTTCTGGGGCGAGCTCTGCGCCTCGCGGGAGGTCGCCTCGGCATGGGCGGATCGCCTGGTCCCGGTCGTGGAGATGGCGTGGAGCCCGGACCCCGAGCGCCGGGGCTTCTTCCACGGCACGACGGCGTGCCTGAGCGCCCTTCTCCGGGCCGGGCGCCACGAGGAGATCCTCGCCCTGCTCGAGAAGGCGCCGTTCGTCTTCTGGCACGATCGGCAGTGGGGCGTGCGCGCGCTCGCCGCGCTCGGCCGCACCGAGGAGGCGATCCACTACGCCGAGGCGTCGCGCGGGCTCAACGACAGCCCCGTCGGCATCGCGCGCGCATGCGAGGAGATCCTGCTCGCCTCCGGGCGCGCCGAGGAGGCGTACCGGCGTTATGCGCTCGAGGCAACCCGGGGCACCTCGTATCTCGCGACCTACCGGGCGCTCGCCAGGAAGTACCCACAGAAGGGGCCCGAGGAATTGCTCGGGGATCTCGTCGAGAGGACGCCTGGCGACGAGGGCAAGTGGTTCGCCACGGCGAAGGAGGTGGGGCTCTTCGACCAGGCGATCCAGCTCGCGAATCGAACGCCCTGCGATCCGAAGACGCTGGCGCGCGCCGCGCGGGACTTCGGCGAGACGCGCCCGGAGTTCGCCATCGAGGCGGGCCTGGCCGCGCTCCGCTGGCTCGTCGAGGGCTACGGCTACGAGATCACGGGGCTCGACGTCTGGGCCGCCTACGGGAGCACGATGAAGGCGGCGGAGCGGGCCGGGCGGGCCGGCGAAGTGCGGGAGCGGATCCAAGGGCTCGTTGCCGGCGAGAGCTACGGCGAGCGCTTCGTCACCCGCATCCTCGGCGGGGAGCTGGGGCTTTGAATGGGTGTGACGACTGCCCCTCCCGGCCGGGGTCGCCGGTGGACGGAGCGCGGTCTCCCCTCGATGGCCATCGTGCGGTCTCGGTCTGATCGCTCGGTACGTGGCACGGGCCACCCCCCGGCGCAGGATCGGCGGGCGCTGGGAGGCTGGGCACCGTGGCCGTCGTGGCTACCGTGGTCGCTGGCCCCGTGGAGCCCGCTGGCACCGGCGGGTCGGACCCCAGGGAAGGGAATGCCCCCGGACGGGGCCGGCGACCGGTCGGGGCCCCGTCACCTACATCGTGGGAGGAGATGATCATGAACAGGGTACGCCCGCCGTTCCGGGCCGATCAGGTCGGGAGTCTTCTCCGCACCCCGGCGCTCAAGGAGGCCCGGGCCCGACGCGACCGCGGCGAGATCACGGCCGCCGCGCTCGCCGCCGTCGAGGACCGCGAGATCGAGGCGGTCATGGCCAGGCAGGAGGCCATCGGGCTCTCGGCGGCGACCGACGGCGAGTTCCGCCGCTCGTGGTGGCACTTCGACTTCCTCAAGGGGCTCCGGGGGGTCGAGTCCCACGTGCCGGCCCAGGGCATCCAGTTCCAGGGCGTCCAGACGCGCGCCGAGGGCATCCGGGTCACCGGCAGGATCGGCTTCGCCGGCCATCCCATGCTCGACCACTTCCGCTTCCTCGCGTCGCGCACGCGGCTCGTCCCGAAGATGACCATCCCGAGCCCGAGCGTGCTCCACTTCCGCGGCGGCCGGGCGGGCATCAGCCGCGAGGTCTATCCTGATCTCGACGCCTTCTTCGCGGATCTCGCCGAGGCCTACCGCCAGGCGGTGCGGGCCTTCGCGGAGGCGGGGTGCCGGTACCTCCAGCTCGACGACACCGTGTGGGGTTACCTCTGCTCGGCCGAGCAGCGCGAGCAGGCGCGCCAGCGGGGGGACGATCCGGCGGCGCTCCCCGCGATGTACGCCCGCACGATCAACCAGGCCATCGCGGGCCGGCCGGACGACATGACCATCACCATGCACGTGTGCCGCGGCAACTTCCGCTCGACCTGGATCTCCGAGGGCGGCTACGAGCCGGTGGCCGAAGTGCTCCTCGGCCAGCTCGGCATCGACGGCTACTTCCTCGAGTACGACACCGAGCGCGCCGGCGGGTTCGAGCCGCTGCGCTTCCTGCCGAGGGGAGGCAAGCAGGTCGTCCTCGGGCTCGTGACGTCGAAGTCCGGCGCCCTCGAGCGGAAGGACGATCTCAAGCGGCGCATCGGGGAGGCGACGCGGTTCGTGGCCCTCGAGCAGCTCTGCCTGAGCCCGCAGTGTGGCTTCGCCTCCACCGAGGAGGGCAACCGGCTGACCGAGGAGGAGCAGTGGGCCAAGCTCCGGCTGGTCGTGGAGACCGCCCGCGAGATCTGGGGCTGAGCGGAGCGCGGCTCAAGGATGCCGCCGGCCGACGAGGGGGTGAGGGGTGGCGGCCGGATCGGGTAGAATCGGCCGTTGCGAGCGCGAGCGCGCGGGGGTGGAGGCGAGCCCCTGAGAGGAGGCCCCATGACCGACAGAGGCGCGAACTCCGGCGACGGGCGAGCCGCCCGCCGCCTCGCCCAGCCCGAGCTGTTCCGCCCGCCCCTCAGCTACCCGGAGGCGCCTTACGGCGACCTCCTCGCCCGGGCGGTCGCGCTCCACCCCGAGAACGAGGCGATCGTCCACCCGGACGGGTCGCTCACCTTCCGGGAGGTGGAGGGCCTCACCAACGCCTTCGCCCAGGCGCTCCGGGGGCTCGGGATCGGCAGGGGCGACCGGGTGTGCCTCTACATGACCAACCGGCCCGAGTACGCCGTGGCCTTCTTCGCGCTGGCCCGGCTGGGCGCGGTGGCGAGCCCCATGAACCCCTCGTACCGCGAGCGCGAGGTCGCCTACCAGATCGAGGACTCCGAGGCGGTCGCCGTGGTGGTCCAGCACGACCTCCTGCCCCTGGTGTCGGCGGTGCGACCGGGGCTGCCCCGCCTCGAGCACGTGATCGGCGTGGGACCCGGCCGGCCCGCCGCGGGGAGCGACGTGCTCCACTTCGCCGACCTGGTGGCCCGGCACCCGGCCGTCCCCGTCACCGGTGTCCCGGTCGTCCTCGACGACCTCCTGACGCTGCCGTACAGCTCGGGCACCACCGGGCTGCCCAAGGGCGTGCTCCTCTCCCACCGGGCCTTCGGGTGGAACAATATCCAGTTCATCGCGGTGAGCCGCATCACCGAGCGGGACCGCCTGCTCGTGTTCCTGCCCTTCTACCACATCTACGGGCTCATGCTGCTGGGCGGGGCGCTGCTCTCGGGCGCGACGCTCGTGATCATGGAGCGCTTCGACCCCGCGGAGTGCTGCCGGCTGATGGAGGCGCACGGGGTCACGCTCCTCTTCGCGGTGCCCCCGGTGATGAACGCCCTGGCCGCCTTTCCCGGGATCGGTGCCTATCGCCTGGGGACGGTCCGCCACTGCATGGTGGGCGCGGCCCCGGTGCCCCCGGAGATGGCGCGGCGCTTCCGGGAGGTCACGGGCATCAAGGTCGTGCAGGGCTACGGGCTCACCGAGGGCGGCCCGCTCACGCATCTCAATCCCGTGCACGACGAGTCCATCAACGTGCTGGACTCCGCGGGCCTGCCGGCCCACGACACCGAGCAGAAGATCGTGGACCTCGACACCGGCGAGCGGGAGCTGCCGCCGGGCGAGGTGGGCGAGGTCATCGTGCGCGGGCCGCAGCTCATGCAGGGCTACTGGAAGGCGCCCGAGGCCACGGCGGCGGCCCTCCGCGGGGGGTGGCTCTACACGGGCGACATCGGCCGGCTGGACGAGCGGGGCTACCTCTACATCCACGACCGGAAGAAGGAGATGATCAAGTACAAGGGCTTCGGCATCGCCCCGGCAGAGATCGAAGCCCTCCTCTTCGAGCACCCGGCCGTGGCGGACGTGGCCGTGATCGGCAAGCCCGATCCCGCGGCCGGCGAGGTGCCCAAGGCATTCGTCGTCAGGCGCAACGATCAAGCGGTGACGGCCGAGGAGCTGCTCGGCTGGGCCCGGGGCCGCCTGGCCGGCTACAAGAGTCTCCACGAGGTGGAGTTCGTGGAGGCGATCCCCAAGACCGCGTCGGGGAAGATCCTCCGCCGCGTCCTCAGGGAGCAGGAGCGCCAGCGCCTGGGGCTGGCGTAGCGCAATCACTGCCGTCCACGTCCCCGACTACCTGACGGTGCCCGGCGTGATCCGGGCGCGCCGCTTCGCGGTGATCGAGGGGCAGCCCAAGTACCTGACGGTGTACGAGTTCGAGCGGCCCGACGTGCCGAAGAGCGAGGCGTGGAATCAGGTGCGCGACCGCAATCCCTGGACCCACCGCATCCGCCCCTTCATGGAGCTCGACGCGGGCTCGCCGGCGGTCTTCAAGCGCATCTACCCCGATCCGCTGCCCTGACGTCCCGGAGGGGCGGGAGGCCACGGTCCCCTCCACGCCACGCGCGCCGCCCCGGAGCGCCGGGCATCGTCCTCGGGAGGCGTCTCGCGACGCGCTTCCGGCCGCGGGATCGGCCGGGCCGCCGGCCTGCTGGCCTACCTGATGTCCACGATCACCTGCCGCTCGCGGGGGCCGTCGCACTCCACCAGGGCGATGCCCTGCCACGTCCCGAGCGCCAGGCGGCCGCCCGTGACCGGGATCACCTCCGAGGGCCCGAGCAGGGCCGCCTTGAGGTGGGCCGCGCCGTTGTCGTCCACCTTGTCGTGCTCCCAGACGCCCTCAGGGAAGAGGCCGTCGAGGGCGGTCACCAGGTCCGCCCGGAACCCCGGATCGGCGTTCTCGTTGATGACGACGGCCGCCGTCGCGTGGCGGACGAACACCGTGCACAGGCCCTCCGTGATACCGGCCCGTTCCAGCACCGCGGCCACCTGGCGGGTGATGTCCACCACCTCGCGCGCCCGGCGCGTGCTCACCGTGAACGTCGCCTGCATCCTTCTCTCCTCGGGCCCGCACGCGGCTGGGGACCGCCGTCTCGCCCCACCATGGACTCGCTGTGGCTGGCGAAGCGGAAGGCCAGCTCCTGGAACGAAGCGTCAGCATGCGCTGGCGCCCGACCCGCCCCGGGCGGTCCGCCGGTCAGAGGCCGAGGCGGGAGAGCAGCGCCGGCACGGTGCGCACGCCGCGGGCCGCGCCCGGGGCGAAGGTCGCCTCGAGCGCCTGCACCGTCTCGGTCGAGAGCGTGCGGCCGGCCGCGGCCGCGTTCTCCTCGAGTCGCTCCTTGCGGCTGGTGCCGGCGATGGGGACGATGTCGTCGCCGCGCGACAGGACCCAGCCGATGGCGAGCTGGGCCGGCGTGCAGCCCTCCGCGGCCGCCAGGCGCTCGAGGTCGGCCACCAGCGCCCTGTTGTGCGCGAGGTTCTCGCCCTGGAAGCGCGGCATCTTTCTGCGGATGTCGTCTTCGGGGAGATCCCTCTCCGCCTGGATGGCGCCGGTGAGGAACCCTCGCCCAAGCGCCGCGTAGGCGACGAAGCCGATGCCGAGCTCGCGGCAGGTCGGGAGGATCTCGGATTCCACATCGCGCGTCCAGAGCGAGTACTCGGTCTGCACGGCAGTGAGCGGGCAGGCGGCATGCGCGCGCCTGATGGTCGTCGCCCCGGCTTCGGAGAGCCCGAGGTGCCGGACCTTCCCCTGCTCGACGAGCCGCCCCATGGCGCCCACCGTGTCCTCGATGGGCACCGAGGGGTCGACCCGGTGCAGGAAGTAGAGATCGATGGTGTCGATGCCGAGACGCTTCAGGCTGGCATCGCAGGCCCCTGGCACGTATTCGGGGCGGCCGTTCACGGCGGGGGTTCCGTCGGGAAGCCGGAGGTTCCCGAACTTCGTGGACACGACGTAGCGGTGCCGCCGGCCCGTGAGCGCCCGGGCGACCAGTTCCTCGTTCTTCCCGTGGCCGTAGGCGTCGGAGGTGTCGATCAGGTCGATGCCGAGATCGGGCGCGCGGAGCAGCGTCTCCAGCGCGCCGGCCGGATCCGGCTGCCCGTAGATGGGCGTCATGCTCATGCATCCAAGACCGAGGCTCGATACCTCGAGGCGTCCGAGCGCGCGTCGCCGCATGGGTGGCTCCCCTGGTGTGGACAGGGTGACTGCGACCGGCGCCGCTATAGGCCTCGTCCGGGCCAAGTCAAATCCCGCGGGGTTGCGCTGCCTCGGTACGGAGCCGGAGGGCCGGTCACTCGCCGAGCCACACGGTGTCCAGCTGCTGGTTGAGGAAGTGGGCGGGCGTGATGGTCCAGCCCCGGACCCTGGCGCTGTGGGGCACGATGCGGTGCCACTGCAGCGTGTAGATGTAGTGCACCTCCTCGTCGAGGAGGCGCCGCTCGAAGGCCCGGAGCTGGCGCCTGCGCTCCTCCGGGTCCCCCGCGCGCGCCTGCCTGAGGTATAGCTCGTCCATCACGGGATCCTTGTAGCGCCCGAAGTTGCGGTCGGAGACCCCGAAGGACTGGAACTTGTCGAGGTCGATGTCGGGCTCGACGACGAAGCTGCACTGGAAGTCCATGGCGACGTCGAAGTCCCCGCGCACGAGTGTGGGGTGATAGGCCGAGGCCTCGATGATCTCCTGCTTGACGTTGAGCCCGATCTGGCGCCACTGGTCCACGAGCCAGATCCCGGTCGCCTCGTAGGGCTGAGCGATGCCGCGGTTCTTGAAGGTGAAGGCGAAGCCCTCGGGGATGCCCGCCTCGCGGAGCAGCCGGCGCGCCTCGGCGCGGCTGGCGGTGACATCGCGCCCGTAGCCGGCCAGCTTCTCCAGCTCCGCCGGCGGCGTGGCCCACGGCGTGCCCGGCACCTGGATGCCCGCCACCTCCTTCACGATGGCGATCCGCGAGAGGTTGCGCGAGCCCTCGTGGCGGTCGAGCGCCAGCGTCAGGGCCCGGCGCACGCGCCTGTCGTCCCAGGGCTTGCGCTCGTGGTTCATCGCCACCAGGAGGACGCAGTCCCAGGGGCTCTCCGCCACGGCGATGCGCGGGCCGAGCGCCTGGACGAGCGCATCCCGGTCGGCCGGGCTGAAGCCGCGGAACTGGATGTGGGCGCGCTCCGCCCGGATCGCGGCCACCTGGGCCGAGGAGGCCGAGATGAAGAGCGCCCGGTAGCCGTCGAGATAGGGCTTGCCCTTGTCCCAGTAGTCGGGGTTCTTCTTGCCGACCCAGTGCGAGCCCCTCACGTGCTCGACGAACTTGAAGGGACCTGTGCCCATCACGTTCCGCTCGTACCAGCGCGGGTCCCTGGCCAGGATGTCGGCCTTGTAGATCCAGCTGAAGGGCGACGCCAGCACGGTCAGGAAGGAGGGCTGCGGGAACTTGAGCCGGAAGCGGATGGTGTGCGGGTCCGGAGCCTCGACGGCCTCCACGGCCTGGTAGCTCCCCTTGCGGTACGAGCGCACCCCCGCCGGAGGGAAGACGATCTTGTCGTAGCTGGCCTTGACGTCGCGCGAGGTCATCACGCTGCCGTCGTGGAAGCGGACGCCCTGGCGGAGCGTGAGGCTGTAGGTCATCCCGTCCGGGGCGATGGTCCAGGACGCGGCCAGGTCCGGGGCGGGCCGCGTGCCCGTCCGGTCGGCGGGATCCATGCGCAGCAGGGTGTTGTAGTGGGGCGCCAGGGGGTGGATGACGCCGAAGGTCCCCTCCTGGTGCCCGTCGTACGAGGGCGGCTCGGAGGGGATGAGGAAGATCAGCTCGCCGCCGTACCGGGGCCTGTCCTGGGCCTGCGCGGTCCCGAGGCCTAGCAGGCACATCGCCGCGACCAGGATCCCGATGACCATGGGGCACCTCCTTGCGGTGACGGAGCCGGCGTATGGGTGGATCGGCGCGGCCCTGCCCAGGAGCATGCGGCGACCTCGTGGCCCGAGTCAAGGAGGGGGCAACGCGGGCGGCCAGCGCCGAGAACTGGCTTTCCTTCTCGGGGGCGTCGGTGCCAATATGGCCCGTGGCTTGCCCCCTCCACCGCGCGGGGCAGCCTGCAGGAGCGACCGCATCCACTCGAGGCCGGGGCGACCGCAGCCAGCCGGGAGGGCACGCGATGAGAATGACGAGGGGACGCATCGGAGCGATCTATCGGGCCGGAGTGGCCGTGGCCGTCAGCCTCGGCGTGGCGGCCGTCGCGTGGGTCCCGCCGGCGCAGTCGGCGGAGCCGATCACCATCAAGATGGCCTCGTACGGGGGCCCGAGCTACCCGATCCGGATCCACCTGGAAACCGTCAAGGACATGCTCGAGAAGCGTTCCCAGGGACGCCTCAAGGTGGACCATTACCCGGCGGAGTCCCTCGTCAAGCTGGCGAAGGCGTTCGATGCGGTCATCGACAACGTGGTGCAGATCGCGCTCACCTCGGCGGCGTACGAGCCCAAGCGGATGGGCGTCGTGGCCGCCGTCGCGAACTCGCCCTGGAACTGGGACGCCTACAAGTTCGGGGAGCACTACCGGGAGCCCGGCAGCTTCTACGACTTCGCGGCGCCGCACTTCGAGAGGAACGGACTGAAGCTGATGAGCTGGCCGAACGTCCCGCACGGGGAGGTGTTCTCGTCGAAGCCGATCCGGAAATTGGAAGACTTCAAGGGCAAGATGCTCAGGACCGTGAGCAGCCTCAAGGAGCCGCTCAAGCTGCTCGGCGCAGAGCCCATCTTCATCCCCACCTCGGAGCTCTTCAACGCCATCCAGCGCGGGACCGTGGACGGCGGGACGCTGGCGATCTCCAGCATCTTCAGCGAGAAGTACTACGAGGTGGCCCCGCATATCCAGATCGCCAACCTGTATACGGGTTCCCTCCCGGTGATCATGAATCTCAAGTTCTTCAATAGCCTCCCTCCGGACATGAAGACATTGGTCTGGGACACCTTCGTGGAGGCTGACAAGCAGTACTACCGGAAGATCAGGCAGGACACCACCGAGGTGATCAACCAGCTGAAGGGCATGAAGCCCAAGGTGCAGGTCTACGAGGTTCCCGCCGAGGAGGTGGCGCGGTGGAAGGCGGCCTTGAAGCCGTTCCATGACGAGATGGCGAAGACGTGGGGAGCGGAATGGACGCGGTTCGAGAAGATCCGCGAGACGCTCAGGTGACGCGGGCGTCCTCCGGGGGCGAGCGGATGGGAGGGCTCCGCAAGGGGCCCGCGGCGATCGAGTGGCTGAGCGAGCTCCTGGCGCGGATGGCCGGGGTCGCGCTGCTCGGGATGATGCTGGTCGTGTGCTACGGGGTGGTCATGCGCTACGCTCTTCGGTCCCCGGTGGCGTGGGCGAACGAGTTCGCCCGCTTCAGCTTCCTGCCCGTGGTCGCCCTGGGCCTTGCCTTCGCGCTCCGGCACGGCGCTCATGTCGCGACCGAGGTTCTCACCGGCGTGCTCTCCGCGCGCGCGCGAAAAGGACTCCACCTCCTGGCGCTCACGCTCTTCCTCGCCTATGGGGTGCTCTCGTGCTGGGCCGGGTGGCGGCTGGCCTCGGTGGCCTTCGCCAAGGGATTGCGCTCCGACGAGGCCGAGATCCCCCTGGTCCTGGTCCAGGCAGTGATTCCCATCGGGTTCCTTGCGCTGAGCCTGCAGGCGCTCGTGCAAGCGGGGCAGGCTCTGCTCGGGGAGGCGCGCCAGACGGAGCCGTCGAATGGCGCACATCCCCGCTGAGCGTGTTCGTGAGCTGGACCGTCCCGGCTCGGGGAAAGGGGGCGAATGGACTGGTATGTCTTCGCCGGCCTCCTAGCCTGCCTCGTCGCGGCGCTCATCGTGCTGGGCGTACCGGTGGCGGTGAGCCTGGGCCTGACGAGCGCCCTCTTCCTTCTGGGCGAGCTGGGCCTCGACCGGACGCTCGCGGTCCTCGGCACGGAGTTCTTCGAGTTCTGGACGAACTATCCCCTCATCGCGGTTCCCCTCTTCATCCTCATGGGCGAGTTCCTCTTCGTGGGGGGCACCGCTGACGACATCTTCGACATCGCCTCCAAGTGGCTGCAAGGGATCCGGGGCGGGCTTGCCATCGTGACGATCGGCGCCGGCGCGATCTTCGGCGCGCTCAGCGGGTCCAGCCTGGCGGCGGTCTCCACATTCGGAACCCTCGCCCTGCCGAAGTTGCTCGATCGCGGGTACGACAAGCGCCTCGCCGTGGGCGCGGTGGCCTCGGCCGGGGGCCTCGACCATCTCATCCCCCCGAGCATCCTCATGGTCCTCTACGCCTCCGTGACCGAGGTGTCGGTGGGCAAGATGCTGATGGCTGGATTCATTCCCGGGATGATCCTGGCCGGTGCTTTCGGGCTGGTGGTGTGGGTCTGGGTGTGGTGGACGCCCCAGGCGGCGCCCCGCGAGCCGGCGACCTCGTGGGCGGAGCGGCTCGGGGTGCTGCGCAAGGCCGGCGTGCCGCTGCTCCTCGTGCTCGCGGTCCTGGGGTCGATCTACCTCGGCGTGGCGACGGCGACGGAAGCGGCGGGAATCGGGGCCCTCGCGAGCCTCGGCGTGGCCATGGCCCGCCGGAAGGTCACGGCGGAGCGTCTGTGGCAGGGGCTCCAGCACACCGTGCAGACGACGGCGTTCATCATGCTCATCGCCGTCGGGGGCAAGCTGCTCAGCTGGGTGCTCACCTATCACCAGATCCCGCAGCGGCTGGTGGACGTCCTGGTGCAGGCGGAGGTCAACCGGTGGGTCCTGATGATCGCCTTTCAGCTGATGTACATCGTGCTGGGCATGTTCATCGACCCCGTCTCGATGATCATCGTCACCATGCCGGTCCTGGTCCCTGTCCTCACGGCCCTCCGCTTCGATCTCATCTGGTTCGGCATCCTCTTGATGGTGAACATCGAGATGGCCCTGATCACCCCTCCGGTGGGCTTCAGCCTCTACATCCTCAAGGGCCTCGCGCCCGACAACGTGACGTTCAACGACGTGCTGGCCGGGTGCCTGATCTTCGCCCTGGCCGATCTGGCCGTGATCGCGATCCTGATGGTGTTTCCGGAGCTCGTCCTGTGGCTTCCACGAACGATGGGGTGAGGGACCATGCGAATCTGGTATCAGAGCTACAGCGCCATCGGCTTCGACCCCCGCTGGGCCTACTACGAGGAGCACCTCGCGCGCTATGTTCGTGAGGTGGCCCGGCCCACCACCGAGGTGTCCGTCCACGGGGTTCCGCTCATGGTGGACAGGATGGTCAACTCCCGCTACCTGCAGTACCTGCACGCGAGACAGGTCCACGAGAGCGCGCTCCTGGCCGAGCGCCAGGGCTACGATGCCTTCCTCCTCGGGGGGATGCTGGACCTCGCCTACCACGAGCTGCACGAGCTCCTCACGATTCCGGTGCTCTTCATCGCGGAGACGTCGTTTCACGTCGCCTGTCTCCTGTCGCCCAACTTCTCGGTGATCGCGCCCAACGCCGCGGTGCTGGCGGGCATCGAGGGCCGGGTCGAGGACTACGGGCTGGGCCGCCGCTACGTGCCGGGCGTGCACCTGGGCGGGATGCCCCTCGAGGAGATGGTGGCGAGCTTCGCCGAGCCGGGGCCCGTGCTGGAGCGGATCGCGGCGGCGGCGCGGGAGGCGATCGGCAGAGGGGCTCGCCTGCTCGTTCCCGGCTTCGGCGCCCTGAACGTGTTCCTGGTCGCGCAGGGCGTCCGGGCCTGCGACGGGATCCCCGTCCTGGACAACACGGCGGTGCTCATCAAGATGGCCGAGGCGCGCGTGGACCTCTGCCGGCTCGGCGCGCGCGGGGGGCGACGCGGCCCGGGGGCTCCCCCCTCGCGGGAAGACGTGCAGGCGGCGAGGCGGCTCTACGGGCTCGACTGATGACTCTTGCGGAGTGCCGTTACGCCGGGGGCCGGCAGGCGGGGGCGCTACCTGGACCTCGCACCCTCGTCACGGCCGATCCGCGGACATGGTGCAAACGAGAGGGGCGGGCGCCGGCTTCGAGAGCCGCTAAGGCACGGGTCCCGACAGCGCCCCCGCCTGCCGGCCCCCGGCCAATTCGCGTAACCGTATTCGGCAAGAGTCAATAGCAGGCTGCGGGAGGATCGGGGGGGAGCCATGGGGAACGGCGCGAGGATCTGGGCCCAGAGCTGCTCGGCGGAGGCTGATGCCGTCTGGAGCGTGTATCAGGAATCCGTCAAGCGGCACGCCGTGAGGATTGCCCGCCCCGGGACGGAGATCGAGTTCCACGGCGTGCGGGCCACCTTTCCGGGCATCGACCACCTTGACAGCGCCGAGCACCTGGCCACCTTCGATGTGGTTCGCAACGCGATCGAGGCGGAGCAGCGCGGCTATTCGGCCTTCGTCATGATCAGCACCATCGACGCGGGCCACCGGGAGGTTCGCGAGCTCACCGAGCTTCCCGCCGTCTTCATCACCGAGTGCGCTGTCCATCTGGCCTCACAGCTGGCGGGCAGGTTCGCCTTTCTCACCCACAACCGGATGATCCTGGACAAGATGCAGCGGCTGGCCGGCGGCTACGGGCTGGGCGGGCGGATGGTCGAGGGCGCCTCCCTGGATCTGACCTATCGGGATTTCCGGCGGATGTACGAGGATCCGGACCCTGTCCTGGCGGCCTTCGTGAGCGAGGCCCGGAAGGCGATCGGCCGAGGCGCGGGGATACTCCTGCCGGCCGGGAACCCCGTGAACATGTTCCTGCTGGATCACGGGGTGCGGGACGTCGACGGCGTGCCGCTGCTCGACAGCTTCGCCGCGGCGGTCAAGACGGCGGAGGCGCTGGCGGATCTCCAGCGCATGGGGATCACGCGGGGGGCATCCCCGGCCACCCGGGAACAGCGAGAGGGGCTTCGCGCCCACTACCTGTCGCCCCGGTAGCGGCTCGCCGCCAGCGCCACATCGCCTGGCGCCAGGCGGATGAGACACCACGAGCGCCGGGGGGCATCCGGCGCTCGTGGGATGCGGAGTGCGGCGACTCTACGGC
>MGBV01000308.1:13654-16089 GCA_001788415.1 Candidatus Rokubacteria bacterium GWC2_70_16
AATGGGGGTCAGCCCCGGCACCCACGGCACATGCATGCCGGGCGTGTCGATGATGTCGGTCTGGATGTCGAACTGCCAGGTATGGAACCAGCCGTCGTCGTTGATGGCGACGGCTCGCGGATCGGTCGTGAAGCTGAAGATGCCGGACTCGCCCGGCATGATGCCGAACCCTTCGCTGTCCGGGATATCCCACTCGACGGGGTTGCCGGAGCAGCAGTCGATGTCCCACGGCGGGGTGCTGCCCGGATTCGGGGTGATGTCGGCGATCTCGGGGATGGGGGACGGCAGGAACAGCTCGAAGCCAGAGAACCCGTTCGAGGTGCCCGGGACCGGATCGTAGGCGCTGTTGGTGACCGTGTACTCCCAGAGATACCGCCCCCCGGGCTGCCCGTCGTAGACGCGCAAGTCGATGAGGACATCGCCCCCCAGGTAGGAATGCAGGTGGGTGGCGATCAGGGCGGCATGCGCCAGGGCCGGTCCGGCGACGGCCCCTGCTACCAGCAGCAGCCCCGCGACGAGATATCTCATCCCCTTCATCATGACGGCTCCTCTCGGCATCACTTGTCGTGAATGCGGCAATCGAACCCTTGACGTGGGCATGTTCAGTGCAAGTGGCATACCTGGAAGGGAACCGATTTCTTTTCGGGGGCTTGTCGTCGCCGAGAGAAGGCTGTCCTCGGAGGCTGTAAGGTTTTCCGACGACACGGCGGCGGTCAGGAGAGGAGATCATCTCCTGTGCCTGGGGAGTCCTCGGGGAGACCGAGAAGTTCTTCCGGGGGCTCCTCGAGCGCTTCGAACCTGACCGCTCAGTACACCAGGACCAGGGAGGCGCTGAGCAGGTGCGCGCGGCCGAACTCCCGCCGGACCTCGGGGAATGCGTTGTAGCCATAGGCCATCTCGGCCTGGAAGTTCTTGAACAGGTAGAAGCCGAGGCCCCCGCTCACCGTGGCCTGACGGTCCGTGTCCAGCGACCCTCCGAGCCGTAGCGCCAGGGCGGCGACCGGCAGGTACTCCAGGCCGCCGAACATCCGACCGACCTCCGCCGAGTTGGTGTTGCCGCTGAGCCCCAGGTACTGCCAGTCGGCATAGGCGCCGAACTTCTCCGAGGGCCGCCAGCCGAGCCCGAGCCGCGCCGTGACCGAGGTGATCTCGTCGCTCAGCCGGAAGCGCTGGGGGCCGAATCCGAAGGGCGGGTCCGGGGTGATCCAGGCGCCGGTGGTATGCCCCCGCGCGGAGCCGGCACCCGCCAGCAGGCCCACGAGCCACTGCTCCCCCAGGCCAAGGAGCACTCCCACCCGGCCGTCGATGCCCAGCGAATCGCTGTCGGCCCGGAGCGGGAGGTCGGCGAGCGTGCCCGAGATGTTCAGGGTCGACTCGCTGAGCTTCACCTCGCCGCCGACCGACAGCCTCTCGCCGAGGCGATGGCTGTAGGCGAGGCTCAGCTCGTTCGACCGCAGCCCGAAGCCATCCCCCTCGTGGCTCTTGGCCCCGTGGGAGTCGGCCCGGGTGAAGCCAAGGGTCAGCGTGCCGGTCTCGGGGAGGCGGTACGAGGCGCTGGCCGCCCCGGCCGTGATCGAGGCGCCGCTGGTGAAGGCGATGTAGTTCCCCGTCAGGGTGCCGGCCAGGGTGAACTCGTTGGGTGGCTGGCGGAGGAAGTCGTCCGCCGCCGGATTTGTCGAGGATCCGTAGGGGTAGGCGGCCGAGGCCGACAGCCCGGCCACGTCGGTGAAGATCGAGCCGCGATCGAGGGCCAGACTGATGCGGAAGCTCGCCGGCTCGTTCTTGAGGTCCCCTGCATGGCTGTCGATCGCCGCCAACAGCCAGAGCGGGGCCAGGCCCCCCAGGGTGACCGCGCACAGGACTCGGATCGCACGAGTGAGTCTCATGCCCCCTCCGTGGAGATGACGCCCCCGGCCGCTGCGCGCAGGCCCCGTGTCCTGTCCAGGTCCCAGCTGGCGCCGACCAGGATGAAGCCGGCGACAGCGCGCTCCAGGTGCTCGGCGTCCCCGCTCAACCGTCCGATCTCGAGATGGGTGCGGGCGGTCTCATAGGGAGCGCCCAGCTCTTGCGCCGCGGCGAGACTCCGTCGCCACCACCGCCAGGCTCCGGAGGGTCTCCGGCGGAGCCACTCCAGCGTTCCCCTCAGCCGCCACGCCTCGGGCCGGGCGTCCCGCAGGCCGGCCGCCAGCTTCAATGCTGCGCGGGACGCCGCGGCGGCACGGCGGAGCGTCTGCCTGTGTGCCGGGCCGGCGGCCGCCTCGGCTACCGTCAGGCAGGCCTCGGCCCGCGCGATGCGCGCGGGGTAGGCGGACCGCCCGAACCCACGCTCGTCGATGATGCGGTTCGCGTCCTCGATCACGAACAGCGCCTCGTCGACGCGTCCCTGGCGGAGGTAACACTGGGCGAGATAGCTCTCGGCGATCGCCACCGAGAGG
>MGBV01000309.1:0-7017 GCA_001788415.1 Candidatus Rokubacteria bacterium GWC2_70_16
GACCCGGCCGACGTCACGGTGCCGAAGGGCCAGGCCTCCCGGGTGCGCCCCCTCCCCGGCCTCCGCGTCGTGGAGCGCTGATCTGCCCGGAATGACAACGACTGGCGTGACACGACTGAGACACCCGGTGCGAGGTTCCGGCGGGGCTGGGATGGTGCCAGCCCGGGTGCCCAGCCCTGGTCAAGAAGGCGGGCGTGGCGAAGCCCGGGTGCCCGCGCCAGGTCAATAAATCAGATACGACGCGCGGCGCTGGAGGAAGCTCGCGCGCTCGGCCTCGGCCCAGCTCCAGATGCGCGTGAGAGGGCTGCGCAGCAGGAGAGTCCACATGGTCGAGCGATTCACCAGCAGGTTCTGGATGGCCGCCGGCCGGAAATGGGCCGGGTAGCGCTCCATCAGCACCCGCGCCACGCCGAGCCCCGCCTGCACCGGCCTGAAGGCCTCCCGCTCGGTCACCACGAGGCGCACCCCGCCGAGGGCCTGCCCGGCGAACACGCTCGCCGAGGGCGTGAAGCTGATGGGCTCGAAGCGCAGGCCGGCGAGCCCGAGCCCGTTGAGCGCCGCCGCGAGCCCCGCCGGATCGCCGATCCAGGGCGCCCCCAGCACCTCGAAGGGCATGTCCGTCCCCCGGCCCACCGAGAGATTGGTCGCCTCGAGAAGCCCCACGCCGGCGTAGAGCAGCGCCTGCAGCGGCGAGCGGATATTGGGCGATGGGTTGACCCACGGCAACCCTGTCTCGTCGAACCAGCGGCCGCGGTCCCACCCCTCCAGGGGGATCACGCTGAGCGCCACCGGCAGCTTCCGCTCGGCGACGACCATCCGCGCGAACTCGCCCACGGTCATGCCCGTCCGGACCGGGAGAGAATGCGGCGCCGTGAACGACCGCAGGTCGGGATCCATGAGCGGACCCTCGACCATCCGGCCCGTGAGCGGGTTCGGGCGGTCGAGCACGACCACCGGGATGCCGTGGCGCGCGCCCTCCTCGAGGGCATAGACGAGCGTCGTGAGGTAGGTGTAGTAGCGGACGCCCACGTCCTGGATGTCGAATACCAGCGTGTCCACGCCCTGGAGCATCGCCGGCGAGGGGCGCCGCTCTGAGCCGTAGAGGCTCCAGACGGGCAGTCCCGTGGTCGGGTCGCGGCCGTGGGGGACATTGGCGTCGAGCTGGCCGCCGAGCCCGTGTTCGGGGGAGAAGACGGCGCGAAGCTTGAGGCCGGGGGCGGCGGCCAGGAGGTCCAGCCCCCGCCGGCCCTGGGCATCCACCCCCGTGTGATTGGTGACGAGGCCCACGGAGCGCCCCTGGAGCGGGGCGAAGCCCTGGGCGACGAGCTGGTCGAGCCCGGTCCGCGTCTGGCCGCTTGGAGCGGCGGCCGCATCGGCGGCTGGCGCCGAGACCTCCGCCGCCGCCGGCCCCGCCGCGGGCGGCTCGCCGGGCGCGAAGAGCAGCGCCCCCACCGCAGCACTCACGCGCCGGCGCAGGTCCACAACCTTGCCCTTGCCGTACGGGTGCACGCGGTTCGTCAGGACGAGGGCGTAGGTGCGAGTCGGCGGATCCATCCAGATCGACGTTCCCGTGAAGCCCGTGTGCCCCACCGAGCCCGGCGGGAAGTAGGAGCCCAGCGCGCGCGAGTACGGCGAGGCCATGTCCCAGCCGAGGCTCCGCGTCGTCTCGCCGATGAGCCGGGGCTCGAACATGGCATGCACCGTGGCCTCCTTCAGATAGCGGCGGCCTGGCAGCGCGCCCCCCTCGAGCAGCATGCGGCAGAAGCGCGCCAGGTCATCGGCCGTGGAGAAGAGGCCCGCGTGCCCCGCCACACCCCCGAGGAGTCGGGCATTGCCGTCGTGGACCACCCCGCGCAGCACCTGCCCGCCGAGCACCTCGGTGGGGGCGGTGCGCGCCCGCCAGGCCTCGGGAAGCTGGAAGACGGTGCTCCGCATGCCGAGGGGCGCGAAGAAGCGCCGCCGCGCGAACTGGTCGAGCCGCTCGCCGCTCACGCGGCGCACCACCTCGCCCAGGAGGATGAAGCCCGTGTCGCTGTAGTGAAAGGTCGTCCCCGGGGTGTATGCCAGGTGCTCGCGGGCCAGGAGCGGCGCGGCCTGCGGCAGCCCCCTGGGAATCGCCCGGGGAGCCGGCAGATCGGGGAAACCGGCGCTGTGGGTCAGGATGCGCCGGATGGTCACGCCGCGGAACACGGGTCCGGCGAACTCGCGGAGGTAGCGGCCCAGCGGCGCATCGAGGTCGAGCCTGCCCTGCTCCCAGAGGGCGAGCACCGCCGGGGTCGTGGCCACCACCTTGGTCAGCGAAGCGATGTCGAACACCGTGTCGAGCGTCATGGGCTCGACGGCCGGCGTGAGGGCCCGGGAGCCGAAGGCCTTCCGGTAGAGGATGCGGTCGGCTTGCCCCACGACGATGACAGCCCCCGGCAGGTCGCCCGCGGCGATGGCATCCCGGGCCGCCTCGTCCAGCGCGGTCCAGTCCAGGGGCTGGGCCGGAGCCGCGGCGGGCACCGCCACGGCCAGCCAGGCCGTGGCGAGCACCAGGCGCAGGAAGCGCAGGGCCATGCCGTCATGATACCGGCGGTGCGGGCTGGGCCCGCGGAGGAATTTCGCTGTCGTCCGTGCTAGGCTCGGCCCATGAAGCGCATCTTCGTGACGGGCGGCACGGGCTTCGTCGGCAAGTCCGTGATCCGGGCGCTGCTGGCCCACAGCTTCCTCGTGCGCTGCCTCGTCCGGCCCGGGTCCGAGGCCGACCTGCGCGGCTTCGAGGCCATCGATCGGGTTCCTGGCGACGCGCTGGAGCCCGACGCGCTCGCGGGTTCGGTGGAGGGCTGCTCGGCCCTCATCCATCTCGTGGGCATCATCCGCGAGCGCCGCCTCCATGGCGTCACCTTCGAGCGCCTGCACACCCAGGCCACGGCCAACATGCTGGCCGTGGCGAAGCAGGCGGGGGTGAAGCGGTTCCTCCACATGAGTGCGCTGGGGACCCGGCCCGAGGCCTCCTCGCGCTACCACCGCACCAAGTGGGAGGCCGAGCTGGCCGTGCGCGCCAGCGGGCTCGACTGGACGATCTTTCGCCCCTCGGTGATCTACGGTCCGGGAGACGAGTTCGTCTCGCTGTTCGCGGGGATGATCAGGCGGCTGCCCGCTGTGCCCGTGCTGGGCGACGGCCGCTACCGCCTCCAGCCGGTGGCCGTCGAGCATGTGGCCGAGGGGTTCGCCCGGGCGCTGAGCCTCCACGAGAGCTTCGGCCAGACCTATGAGGTGGCCGGGCCCACGGCCCTCCCCTTCGACGAGCTGCTGGACCAGATCGGCCGCGCCCTGGGCAAGCCGCGGGTTCGGAAAGTCCATGCCCCCATGGGGCTCGTCAAGCTCTCGACCCGCCTCCTCCACTGGCTGCCCATGTATCCCGTGACCATGGACCAGCTCCGGATGCTCGAGGAGGAAAGCGTCGCCGACCCGTCGCGCTTCTACGCCGACATGAGCCTCCGCCCCGAGCCCCTTGCCGACGGCCTCAAGCGCCTCCTGTCGCCGCCCCGATGAGCCCGTCAGGGCGAAGAGGCCCAACCGCCACCCGATGTCATCCACGTTCAGGCGAGATGGTGAGACGGCCGAAGGCCCGAAGAGGCCACGGTCGACTGGCCGCCCCGATGAGCCCGCCAGGGCGAAGAGGCCCAACCGCCACCCGATGTCATCCACATTCAGGCGAGACAAATGACCGCCTTCCCGCACCAGCACGGCGATCCGCGTGGACTGCGCGAGCGCATTGACGCGCAACTCCGGGAGCGGATCGAGGAGGCCGTGGAGATGGCCGGCCTCGAGCTGCTGGTGGCGCTGAGACAGCGCCGGGGCCGGCTGGCGCCGGAGGAGGGTAGCGCCTCTGACCGTCAGGAGCACGAGGCCCTGGTGGCGGAGCTCCTGGCCCATCTCCGGCGAGCCTTCGGCGACGAGATCGCCGAGCCGGAGCGCCGGGCGCCCACCGAGGCCGAGACCATCACGCGGGACGGCCGTGCACAGGCCCTCGCGGACCAGGTGCTCCTCGCGAAGCGGCTGCCGGATTACTGGCAGCGCTTCGAGGCACATCGGGCCGCATACGCCGGGATCCTCCTCTCGGAGCGCGTCGAGGCCGCCGGATGGCTCCGGCGACTGTTCGGCCGGGCCGGCTGAGCTCAGGCCGCCTCGAGCACGTCGATCTCCGCCGGCTCCATGGGCTCGGCCTCCCCGCCGGCCCGGAGGCGTGATAGGGCCCAGAGGCCCTCGCAGGCGTCCATGGCGCAGCGCCATTCCTCGTAGTCCTGGAGCACGCGAAGCCTCAGCCCGGATAGCCTCTCCTCGGCCTCATCCATCAACATCCGTAGCCCCTGGTCAGGGGCCAAGGCCGCCGGCGCCCCGCTCTCCCTCCAGGCGGCGGTGATGCGGTCGAGCAACCCGTTCAGGTCATCTGTCAGCAGCCGGTACAGCGGCTCCATCGGGCACCTCCCTGTGTCCTGCTATTACTACACATCTGAGGAGTATTCCAGTCAAGTGCTTTTTCGCCCCCGAAGGCCGGCTTGACAGGCCGGGCCGGCTCCCCCAGAGTCGCCAGGGTGAGCGCCAATGGCTGGCTCGTCTTCGGCGCCAAGACAGCCCGCACCTTCTGTTACGGCTTCCTCGGCGTGCTCTTCCCCGTGCATCTGATCCGGCTGGGTCTCGACGCCCCGGCGCTCGGCCTGGCCGTCACGCTCACGCTCCTGGCGAGCGCCGGGTTGACTCTTGCCATCCGCCGCCCTGCCGAGCGCTTCGGGGCGCGCGCGATGCTGATGGCGCTCGCGGGGCTCGTCGTCGTCGCCTCGGGGATTTTCCTCGCCACGCGAGAGCCCTGGCTGGTGGTGGCGGCGGCCATGATCGGCAATCTCGCCGTGGGCACGGGAGAGACGGGGCCCTTCCTGGCGCTCGAGCAGGTGGCCGTGACGCGCGCGACTGGGCGCGAGCGGCTCACGGGCGTACTCAGCCTCTACAACCTGACCGGCTACGTGGCCTCCGCCCTGGGGGCGGCGCTCATGGCCTTGGCCGACACCGCCCCCGGCACGCTCTTCCTGGTGTTCCTCGGGGCCGGCGTGCTCCAGGTCGTTCTCTACGCGCTCCTGCGCCAGGACACGGCCCCTCGCGCGGCGGCCGGCAGGCGGGCCGACTTCCCGTCGCGCCCCCTGGTCAGGAAGATCGCCGCGCTGTTCGCGCTCGACTCCCTGGCAGGCGGCTTCGTCATCCAGAGCCTCGTGGCCTACTGGTTCTACACGCGCTTCCAGCTCGATCTCGCCACGCTGGGCTGGATCTTCTTCGGCGCCCAGCTCCTGTCGGGCCTCTCCCTGATCCTGGCCGCGCGACTGGCCCCGCGGCTGGGGCTCGTCAACACCATGGTCTTCTCGCACCTGATCTCGAACGTGCTGCTCATGGCCGTGGCCCTGGCGCCCACCGCGCTCGCGGCCGCCGGGCTCTTGCTGGCCAGGCACCTGCTCTCGCAGATGGACGTGCCGACGCGGCAGACCTTCCTCATGCTGGCGGTGGAGGATCACGAGCGGGAGGGAGCGGCGACGCTCACGAACATGAGCCGCACCGTCGCCCAGTCGGCGAGCCCGGCCCTCACGGGCTGGGTGATGCAGGCCGTGTCGCTGTCGGCCCCCTTCATGCTGGGCGGGGGACTCAAGATCGTCTACGACTTGCTGCTCTACGCGACGATCCGGAAGGTGCGCCTGCCAGGAGGGGTCAGGTCTTGAAATCCGACACGTAGCCCCGGCTTCGCCGCTGTTGCGCTCCCGGCGGTACGCGATGACCCGTGCCCTGACTACTCAAGCCGCCGGTGACGACGGCCACGCCTCCGGTCAGGTCAGCCACTCGAGGAGCCCGGGAGGCGGGAGAGCCGGTGGCGGTGGCGCGCCACCCAGCGGTAGAGGGATGGCGCCAGGACTCCGACGCCGGGGATGCGGAACACGGGGGCAAGCCGGCGCCAGCCCCGGAGGCGGCGAAGGATCTCGGGAATCGCCGCCGCCCCGCTGAGCACGCGGCCGTCGGGGAGGACGATCTGCATCGCCTCGAGACAGGCGCGCTCCTCGATCCACGGAAAGCGCGCCTGCCGCTCCGGGGCCTGGCAGGGCAGGAACTCGAGCTGGCCGCGGCCGGCTCGCGCCCGGAGCCAGGCCACGCTCCTCTGACAGAGCCCGCAGGCGCCGTCGTAGATGACCACCGCGGCAGCCAACGGCTCCCCGCGAGCCCCCGCCGGCCCAGCCTACTTGCCGGTGACGACCTTGACAGCCTCTCCCGTCGCGGACACGAGCCGGTCCACCTGGGCCTCGGTGATCACCAGCGGCGGCGAGAAGAAGATGTGGTCGAGCCGGTTGCGGGTGATGATGCCCCGCTTGGTCATCTCCTGGATCACGCGATTGCCGACCTTCTTGTCGCCGGCGAAGGCGGCCTTGCTGCCCCGGTCCTCCACCAGCTCGACGGCGGCCAAGAGCCCCTTGCCGCCGCGGATGTCGCCCACGTGCGGATGATCGCCGAGCGCGGCCTTGAGCCCCTCGTGAAGCCGCGTGCCGAGCGCGGCGGCGCGCTCCCAGAGCCGCTCCCGCTCCATGATCGCCACGTTGGCGAGCCCCACCGCGCAGCAGGTCGGGTGCCCCGAATAGGTGTAGGCGTGCATCCAGCGGTCATCCGGCTTCACCGAGTCCATGGTCTCCTTGATGCCCTTGGAGACCATGATGCCACCCAGGGGCAGATAGCCGGAGGAGACGCCCTTGGCGAAGGAGAGGATGTCGGGCTGCACGTTCCAGTGCTCCAGCGCGAACCAGCGGCCGGTGCGGCAGAAGCCCGTGATCACCTCGTCGGCGATGAAGAGGACCTGGTGGCGGTCGCACACCTGGCGGACCAGCGGGAAGTAGTCGTCGGTCGGGTAGAGGACGCCGCCGCCGCCGTGGATCGGCTCGGCGATGAAGCCGGCCACGGTGTCGGCGCCTTCCCGGAGGATTGCCTCCTCCAGGAGCCGCGCGGCGG
>MGBV01000309.1:7035-20697 GCA_001788415.1 Candidatus Rokubacteria bacterium GWC2_70_16
CGGGCCTCGCCCCGTCCTGCCGGTACGGGTAGCAGGTGGGGATGTGGACGAAGTTCGGCACGCGCGGCTCGAACATCTTCCAGTAGGGCGCCATGCCCGTGGCGCTCATGGCCTGCAGCGTGACCCCGTGGTAGGAGAGCGTGCGGGCGATGATCTTCACCTTGTCGGGCTTGGCGTGCACCTTCCAGTAGAAGCGCGCCGTCTTGAACGCCGACTCGTTGGACTCGGCGCCGCCCGAGGTGAAGAACACGCCCTGCATGTTGGGGTACGCCAGCGAGATGAGCTTGGAGGCGAGCTGGATGGCGGGCACATTGGAGGAGCCCGAGTAGCTGGAGTAGTAGGCGAGCTCATTCATCTGTGCCGCCGCGGCCTGGGCCAGCTCCGCCCGGCCGTGGCCCACGTTGACGTTCCACAGCCCCGCCAGACCGTCGATGTACTCGCGCCCCTGGATGTCGGTGAGCACGGCGCCGCGTCCGCGCACGTAGATCATCGGCTCCAGGTGATCGCTCGGGTGATGCAGCGGGTGGATCAGGTGGTCCTGGTCGTCCTTGACGAGCACCGCCGGGTCAAGCGCCATCGGTGGCCTCCTCGGGTCTGCGGCTCTGGTGATGGGTGAACGGGAGATCAGCGGCCGGCGGCGGGCACGTCCGGCTTCGAGGCTTCCGGTCCGGGCTCCTCACGGGAGCAGGAGGTCGGGGCCGCTCAGGTGGCGATGCCGAAGCGGGGCAGCACCCAGCGCATCGCCGCGAAGCAGGCGACGAAGAGCCCGATGACGAGCCAGCCCTCGGTCGTCATCTACCCCTCCGCCTTGCCGCCGTTCACGGCCTCGAGGACCTTGCCGAGGAACTGCGCCTCGGGCAGCGCCCCCTCGAATTGCACGCGGTCGTTGATGACGATCTTCGGCACCGCCATCACGCGGTACCGCTGGGCCAGCTCGGGGAACTCGGTGGCCTCGATGCACTCGGCGGTGATCCTCGGCGAGGCGACGGCCATGTGATGCGCCAGGCGCACGGCCCGGGGGCAATGCGGTCAGGTGGGCGTCGTGAACACCTTGATCGTGACGTCTTCCTGCAGGGCCGACAGCGCCGTCCGCGTGGCCTCGCTCAGGCCGGGCGTGGCCGAGGAGGCGACCATGATGGCGTCGATGAGATTGGCGAACTCGTAGCCGCCCGGGATGCCCAGGAAGCGGATGCCGTAGTCCTCGGCGCCCTCCACGGCCACGGCGGGCGTCACGTCCACGCCATAGGCCGCGGTCTGCTCCTTGTCGATGAAGGGGTTGAGGACCTCCACCGACAGCTTGTCGGAGAGCGCCGCCACTTCCCTCACGAGGGCCACGGTCTGGGCATTGGTCTCGGACCCCAGCTCGGAGGCGAACACCGTCAGCTTCACCGGCCCCGTCAGCTTGGTGAACTCGCTCTTGACTGCCTGCTCGTCTTGCGCTGAGAGGAATGCCATGTACGGATTATACCCTGCGGCGCGTCACTTGGCGACCGCGGGCGCCGCCGGCGCGCCCCGGACGATCTCGAGCGTGCGCCGGTAGCCCGAGGGATCGATGCGGGCGGCGACAAGCGCGGGACCCGCCCCCTGCTGGGCCGCGGCCAGCGCCTCCGCCAGTTCCGCCTCGCTCCGGGCCCTCCACGCCCTGATGCCGAAGGCCTGTGCCAGCGCCTCAAGGTCGGGCCCGCCGTACTGCATGGGGATGCCCCCCTGCCCCCGCTGCTCCTGCTTGATCCGGATCAGCGACAGCGCGGCGTCGTCGAAGACGACGATCAGGACGGGCAGCCCCAGCCGCGCCACGGTTTCCAGCTCGGCCGCGACCATCATGAGCCCGCCGTCCCCCGTGAAGCAGACCACCCGGCGCCCCGGATGGACCAGGGCGGCCGCGATGGCCGCCGGGAGCGCGAACCCCATGGTGGCAAGCCCGTTGGAGATGAGGCACTCCCCGGGCTCGACGGCGTGCCAGTACGCCGTGGCCGGGAACATGTGCGCCCCGGCATCCACCGTGGCGATGGCGCCGATGGGCGTGAGGTCGCGCGCGATCTGGACCACGCGGTGAGGCGCCAGTCCCGGCACGGCCACCTCCAGGGCGGCGAGCCGCTCGCGCTTCATCCGGTCTACCAGCCCCACGTCCCAGTCGGCGGCGGCGCTGCCGACCAGACGCGGCGCGAGCCCCTCCAGCATGGCGCCCAGCTCCCCGACCACCTCCAGCGCGGGGGTGAAGTAGGCGCCGCCGCCCGGCCCCTGGAGCGCGGGCGCGGCCGAGGGACAGCGCGCCAGGCTGAGCACCGGCGCCCGGTACGCCCAGGGGCGCGGGATCAGCTCCACGGTGTCGAGCCCGAAGCCGATGATCAGGTCGGCGCCCCTCACCACCGGCTCCTCGAGGGCGCCGCCCGTGAAGACGCCCAGCGCCAGTGGATGGGGATCCGGGATCGCCCCCTTGGCCTTGTAGGTGGTGAGCACCGGAGCCGGCAGCGCCTCGGCGAAGGCGCGGAGCCACTTGCTGTCGCCGGGCCGGCATCCCAGCCCCGCCACGACCACGGGCCGGCGCGCGGCGCGGATCATCTCTGCCGCGCGGTCGAGGAGGCCCTCGTCGGGTGACGTGGACGGGGACGCTGCGGGCTCCTCCGGCGCGGCGGCCCCCTCCCGGCCGGCCACGTCGGCGGGAAGGTCCAGGTGGACGGGCCCGCGGGGCTCCGCGAGGGCGAGCCGCACCGCCCGCGCGGTCTCCGTCGCGGCCGAGCCCGGCGCGAGCGTGACGCTGGACTTCGCGATGGCGCCCAGGTGCGCGCGATGGTCCACCGTCTGATGCGTGGTGAAGCGGAGCGCGGCCGCGGGATGCCGGTCGGTCACGAGAAGCATCGGCGCGCGATCGAGCAGGGCATGAGCCAGCCCGGTGGCGCTGGCCGTGGCGCCGGGGCCGAGCGTCGCCAGCGCGGCTCCCGGACGGCCCGTCAGCTCGCCGGTCACGGCCGCCATGATGCACGCCGCCGACTCCTGGTGGCAGAGCACGAAGGGCAGCTCCTGCCGCCGCGCCGACTCCAGCAGGTCGAGATTGGAGCCGCCGCCGGGCACGCCGAAGAGGCGCGGCACGCCGGCCCCGCGCAGGACCTCGACCACGCGATCGGCGACCGTCGCCATCAGCGGCGGCTGGGCAGGGTCACCGTGGCGCTGCCGGGCGCCGTCACGCCCTTCCCGGCGTTCTCGATCCAGACCTCCAGCTCCACCCTGCCCTCGGGCCCCTTCTGCGTCACCCGGCCCCGCGCGGTGATGGTCTCGCCCACGAGGTTCGGCGTCCGCATCTGGAAGGCGAGCCGCCGGACGAATCCCTCCGCCCCGATCCAGTCGGTGAGGACGCGGCAGAGGCAGGCGCGGATGAACCCCGTGTTGATGAAGATGTCCTCATGCCCGGCGCCGCGGGCGAAGGCCGTGTCGTGATGGATGGGGTAGAAGTCCTGGGTGCCGGACACCTGCAGCGCCATCCTCGTCCTGGTGAGCTCCAGGGAGAACCCCGCGAGATCCTCGCCGTCCGCCACCTCTTCCCAGCACCGCTGCGGGATGGCGTTCATGAGCGGCTCACCCCCGTGGCGATTTCCTCCGGCGTCCGATGGATCAGGATCTGGTTGCTCCGCCGGGCCACCATGTCCTCGCGTATGTTGACGATGGTCGTCTCGGTGCGGATCCAGACGGAGAGCGGATCCAGGCGCGTGGCGCGCTGGTGGATGGACACCACCTTGTGGCGGACGCCCAGCCGGTCCCCCACCCGCACTGGCAGGAACCACTCGAACTCCTGGTTCAGGTTGATGAGCCGGTCACCGGGCGTGGGGATCCTGCGAATCAGCCCGAGGATGTCGAACTCCCCGGCGGGCCACGGCCCCCGGGAGGCAAAGAAGTCCACCATGACCGGCGGGCAGCGCCCCGCCTCGATGAAGAGCGGGTTCGCGTCGTCGATCATGTGGCAGTGCCGCCGGATGGGCTCGTGCTCCACGGGATAGCGCCCCCACTGGAGCTCCGTCTCGTGCCCTTCCCACTCCCGCTTCACCGCCTTCACGTCGTAGGCCATCAACTCCTCCTCGGTTGGTCACGCGACGGGTTCTTCACAGCTCGAGGACGCCCCAGACTAGCACGGCGCCGGCTCGTGACGCCCAAGGCCGCCGCGCGGAGCGACTTGTGGATTCCCCGGCACCTCCGGTGCTGGTAAGATCCAGCTCAGGAAGCCGCCGCGGCCGCGGCGGAAGGCGGAGGGGACGGTGGGCATCGAGGAGATCCTGGGCGAGCGGCGGAGCGACATTCTCCGGATCGCCGCCCACCATGGAGCACGGAACATCCGCGTGTTCGGCTCGGTGGCCCGCGGGGACGCGCGAGCCGACAGCGACCTCGACCTGCTCGTGGACGTGGGCTCGGAGCGCAGCACGTTCTTCCCCGCCGGGCTGGTCGCCGACCTCGAGGAGTGCTTGGGGCGCCGGGTCGACGTGCTCACCGAGGGCGCGCTCCACTGGTACATTCGCGACCGCGTGCTGCGCGAAGCCGTTCCCCTGTGAAGGACGACCGGCTCTACCTTATCCACATCGGGGAGTGCATCGACCGGATCCTCCGCTACACCGCGGGCGGCCGGGACGTCTTCCTGCGCGACACCTTGGTCCAGGACGCGGTGACGCGCAACCTGCAGGTGCTGGCCGAGTCCACTCAGCGGCTGTCCGACGGCGTGAAGGCACGGCGACCCGAAGTCGACTGGCGCGCGGTCGCGGCATTCCGTAACGTGGTTGTTCACGACTACCTGGGGCTCGACATCCCGCAGATCTGGACCATCGTCGAACGGGACCTGCCGCCGTTGAAGCAGGCGGTCGAGACGGCATTGCGGGATCCCTTGTAGGCCCAGTACCCCCGTCGCTCCCGCGCCTGACCTGGGCGACTTCAGTCCGAGCCTGGGCTGCCCCGCGGTGACCACAGCAGACTTGGGGCCGCGCGCGCACGAGGCGGCGTCAGCCACCTTGACGAAGTACCAGGGCACCCGAGGCTCGCCTCCAGGCGTCGGCCCGGGCCGCCCGCTCAGGGCAGGAGCGACAGGAGGGCGAGCAGGCCGAAGCCCGCGATGATCGTCCCCGAGGCGCGGTTCACCCAGCGCAGCCCCTGGGGCGTCACGCGGTGCCTCAGGAGGCCGACGGCGCCGCTGAGCGCGAGCCACCACAGCGCCGAGCCCGCGAACACGCCCAGCACGAGCACGGCGGCCGCGCGATAGTCCCCGCCCGCCCCGCCGACCCCGAGCCCCGCGAAGACGGCGGCGAAGGAGAGGATCGTCAGGGGATTGGTGAGCGTGAGGACGAGCGTGGAGGCGTAGGCTCCCGCGAGCCCGGAACCGCGGGCGGCTCGAGCAGCCTCGGTGGCGGGAGGCGCCAGGAACGTCCGCACCCCCAGCCAGCAGAGGAAGACGCCGCCCAGGAGGCGAAGCCACCCCTGCTGCCCCACGAGGATGCGCGAGACGGCGGTGAGCCCGAAGCCGGCCACGGCCCCGTACAGCGCGTCCGCCGTGGCGGCGCCGAGCCCCGCCGCGAACCCGACGGCCCGGCCGTCGGCGAGCGTGCGCCGGATGCAGAGGACGCCGATGGGCCCCACGGGGGCGGCGATGGAGAAGCCGATGACGAGCCCGCGAAGCAGCACGCGGCAGGACGGGCGGGGCGCGCTACCGCCCGGCGAAACGGGCCAGCACGGGCTCCATGCGGCCGAGCGCCTTGCGGATATTGGCCTCGGAGTTGGCGTAGGAGAGGCGCAAGTACCCCTCGCCGTAGGCGCCGAACGCCGATCCGCCGAGGACGGCGACGCCCGCCTCGTTCAGGAGCGCGGCGGCGACCTCCGCCGACGGCCGCCCGAGGGCCGTGATGTTGGGGAAGACGTAGAAGGCCCCGCGCGGCGACCGGCACGAGACGCCCGGCAGCCGGTTGAGCCCCTCGACGATCACGTCTCGCCGGCGCTTGAACTCCGCCACCATCCGGGCCACGGGCTGCTGGTCGCCCTGGAGCGCCGCGATGCCCGCCCACTGGGTGAAGGAGGCGGTGCACGAGTTGGAGTTCACCATGAGCCGGGCCACGTGCTCGGCGAGATCCCGCGGCATCACGCCGTAGCCGAGCCGCCAGCCCGTCATGGCATAGGACTTCGAGAAGCCGTCGAGGATGATGACGAGGTCCTTCATGCCGGGGAAGCGCGTGATGGAGGCGAACTCCCCCTCGTAGAGGAAGGCCTTGTACACCTCGTCGGCGAGCACCGGAATGCGGTAGCGGGCCGCGATCTCGGCGATGCGCCCGAGCTGCTCCAGCTCGAGCACACCCCCCGTGGGGTTCTGGGGAGAGTTGAGGACGATCAGGCGGGTCCGGCGCGACACCTTCTGCTCGAACACCGACAGATCGAAGCCGAAATCGCTGTCCTCGCGCAACGGGATCGGGACCGGCACGCCGCCGACGAAATCGATCACCGATTCGTAGATGGGGAAGCCCGGGTTCGGGTAGATGACCTCGTCGCCCGCGTCTACGAGCGCGGTGATCACGAAGTACATGATCGGCTTGGCGCCGGGGGTGACGACGACCTCCTCCGGCGCCACGGGGATCTGGCGGGTGGTTGCCACGTCCTTGGCGATGGCCTCGCGCAGTTCGGGCAGCCCGGCCGCAGGGCCATAGTGCGTGGCGCCGTCGTCCAGCGCGCGCTTGGCGGCCTCCCGGATATGCGATGGGGTGTCGAAGTCGGGCTCGCCGATCTCCAGGTGGATGATCTCCTTGCCCTGGCGCTCGAGGGCGCGCGCCCGGGCGAGGACCTCGAAGGCCGATTCCGTGCCGAGACGGGACATCCGCTGGGCGAAGTTCATGCAGGCTCCTTGGGAAAACACATCGGCGACGCCCGCCATTATACCCGGAGGCATGGATCTGGTGGAGTCCGGTCGCGCACCGCTCGTCACTGCCGCCCCACCTGCGGTACTCCGACTACGGCTTCCGCGTGGTGCGCGCTCCGGGCTGAGCCTCCGGCCCGCCCGCCTCCCCGACGGCGTCCAGCGCCTCGAAGAAGGCGCGGACGTCGGCGGCGTCGTTGTGGAGGTGCGCCGAGACGCGCACGCGCCCGTCGCCACTCCAGACCAGCACCCGGCGCTCGGCCAGCCGTCGCGTGAGCGCCTCCGCGTCATCGGCGAGGAAGCAGACGTTGCCGGCGCGCTCCGCCGGCGCCTCGGGGGTGATGACCGGGCAGCCGCGCGCCTGGAGCCCGGCGATGAGCTCGCCGCCGAGGTCGAGGGCGTGCTCCAGGATCGCCTCGGGCTCGAGCCCCTCGCGGGCGCCGAGCGCGTTGTCGAGCACGAAGCACCCCAGCAGGCTCGGGTTCCCCGCCTCGAGCCGGGCGGCGTCCTCCCGGAGTGCCATCGCCAGCGGATCGGCGGGGCCGGGGCGAGAGGCCACGCTGTGCCAGCCGAGCGTCGCCGGAGCGAGATCACCGACGCGCTCGGCGCTGGAGGCGAAGATGCCGACCCCGTGGGTCGCCAGCAGCCACTTGTAGCAGGAGGAGACCACGAAGTCGCAGCAGTCGCCGGGCACGGGCGCCACGCCGAGGGCATGCGTCGCGTCCACGGCGAGCCACGCGCCGCGGGAGCGCGCCAGCTCGGCGCAGCGCGCGAGATCGAGCCGCTGGCCCGTGAGATAGCTCACGTGGCTCACGAGGAGCAGCCGCGTGCGCGAGTCCACGGCCCCCGCCAGCGCGTCCATCGACAGGTAATGGCCCACGGTCCTGACGATGCGCGGCTCCACCCCGCGCTCGCGCAACGCCGCGACCGGATAGATCAGCGACGGGTACTCGAGGTCGGCGAACACCGCATTGTCCCCGGGGCGCCAGGCCACCGAGCGGGCGGCCTGGTTGAGCCCCTCGGAGGCATGGGCGAGGAAGGCCACCCGGGACGGCGGGACGCCCAGCAGCCGCGCCACGCCCTCCTTGGCCCGGCCGTACACCGCGAAGATCTCCTCGCGGCCCGCCATGCCGCCGCTCTTGAGCGCGCCGAAGCGCCGGCAGGCCGCATCGTGGGACCTGAGCCACGGCGCCTCGCCGCCCGTGCAGAGATGCGCCACGCCCTCGAGCCCGACGAACTGCGCCTTCGGGATAAGGCTCATGAGCGCGACAGTAGCACAGGCGCCGGCGGGACGGCATCAGGCGAGGCGCCCTTGGCGCGGGCCCGTCAGAGCAGGAGCGACCGGAAGCAGATGCTCTCCGCGAGGAGCACGAGGAAGGCGAGCGCGTCGCGCGGGACATAGAGGAGCACGCGGAGGAGCCGGAGGCGGCCGGGAGCTACGGGAGCAGGGCTTTCCGAACGCGGTCGTTCCCGCGGAGCGCCCCTCCTCGCCCTGAGCCGGCGGGCTCCGGCCCCGCCGGCATCACGCCGACCCCCTCCCGCTCCGCTCCAGGACGCTCACCATCAAGAGGATGGCGACAGCCTGGACGATCAGCAAGAAGGCGGAGGCCGGGGAGGCCATGAGGATGACCAGGGCCCCCGCGCTGAGGGCGGAACTGAGGGAGCAGATGAGCAGGACGGCGTGCTCCTGGCTTCCGAGGAGGATCTCCAGGCGATGGTGAAGGTGATCGCGCCCGACGTATTCGACCCACTCCTTGACGCTGCTCACCCTCCCGGCCAGCACGCGGTCCACCGTGATGTAGACCATGTCGTAGATGAACACCCCGAAGATGAGGAGCGGAGCCGCCACGTTCACGAGGCGATTCTCGGCCCATTCCCCGAGCACCGCGACCGCGGCGAGGGTGAACCCCAGGAAGTTGCTCCCGGCATCCCCCAGGAAGATCGTGGCCTGCTTCCCGGGACGGAGATTGTGAGGGAGAAACCCCAATGTGCTCCCGAGCACGGCCGCCGCCACCCACCCGAGGAAGACCTGCTGGCTCTGGTAGGCGATCGCGCACAGGAAGACAGCGGCAATGGCGGCAAGCCCGGCGGCGAGGCCATCCATTCCGTCGAAGAAGTTCATGGCGTTGGTGAGCCCCACGATCCAGAGGACCGTCAGCAACACGTTCAGGCCCTGTCCCCAAAGCGTCTGGATGGGAAACAGCCTCAGCGAGATCCCGGAGGCGATCACCACCCCTGTCGCGAGGATCATGGCCCCCAGCTTCACTGAGGCGGTGAGAGGTCGGATATCATCGATGAGGCTGATGACGAGCACGCCGGTGCCCGCAACCAGAAGGCCCACCACGGCCGGGGTGAGGATGGAGTTGGCCAGCAGGCTCACCACGAACGCCAGGTAGACAGCCAACCCTCCGAGGAGGGGCGTCGGCCCACCATGGAGCTTCCGCTCGTCGGGCCGGTCGACGATCCCCCGGCGTTGCGCGAAGGCCCGGATGGGCCTGACCAGCAGGAAGGACAGGAGCGAGGAGAAGAGGAGGATGTACAGCCACCGCAACCCTTCCCGGGCAAACCAGACTCTCGCAGGGAAAAGAAGGAGGAGGAGCAGAGCCGGGAGGCCCAAGAGATAGAGGAGGCGTCCGAGGGACGCCCTCACCGGAAGCTCTGGAGGGCCGCCGCCACGACCCGGTCGATCTCCTCGTCCCGAAGGGATGGGTAGAGGGGAAGGGAGACGGCATTCTCCCAGGCCGCCTCCGCCCGTGGAAACCCCGTCAACCCGAGATACCGGTGAAGGGGGCGGAACACCGGCCGCCGGGCCTCCACGCCGAGAGCCCGAAGGCGGGAGAGGTAATGCTCCGCGGGCAATGGCCCCTCGACCACGTACCGGTAGTACACCGGCGTCCGGCCGGGGGGAGCCAGCGGAAGTCGGAGGGAGAGAGGCTGGAGATGCTCCTGGTAGCGGGAAGCAATGGCCTGCCGCCGCCGGAGGAAGCCCGGCAGCTGCTCCAACTGGGCGAGCCCCAGCGCGGCTTGGAGATCGGTCATCTTGTAGTTGAATCGCGCCCTGTCGTCTTCCTTCTTATCGTACTCCCGGAGGTCCCGCCCCACCGACAAGATCCGCTCATTGCTCGAGAGAAGCATCCCTCCCTCCCCCGTCGTGATGAGCTTGGTGGCGTAGAAGGAGAAGAACGCGACCTCCCCGATGCTTCCCACGGGCCGTCCACGGTAGAGGGCCCCCAGGGCCTGGGCTCCGGCCTCGATCAGGGGAAGGCCGAGGTCCCTCAACGCGTCAAGTTCGGCCGGAAGGCCAAAGGAGTGGACGACGATCAGCGCCTTGGCTTTGGGCGAGCAGGCCCGCCGGGCTGCCTCGGGGTCGATGTTGAAGCTCAGGGGGTCAGAGTCCACGAGCCGCGGGACGGCGCGGACAGCCCGGACGGCGTGAAGGAGGGCCGAGCAGGCGTAGGTGGGAAGGAGGACCTCATCCCCTTCCCCGACATTGAGTGCCTGGAGGGCGAGATGGAGCGCGGCGGTCCCCGAGCTGGTCGCGACCCCTCCCCCGACCCCGAGCCTCCTCGCCATCTCCTGCTCGAACGCCGCCACCCTGGCCCCCTGGGCGATCAGGCCCGACCGGAGGGTCTCGGCCACCGCGTGCTGCTCCTCCTCGCCCAGGGAGGGCCGCGAGTGAGGGATGGGAAGCGCGGACGGCGCGCTAGTCGACATCGAGAAAGAGCCTCAGCGGCACGAAGCCCTCCGCGTTCCGCGCCCGTCCCTGGATCCCCCGGAAGTGGGCGGCGGCGCGGGCCAGATCCAGAACGGACAGGCTCGCGACGCCGGTCTTCGCGACCTGGGAGGCATGCGCGGCGAGCGCCTCGAGCTTCCGCTCCAACACGCCGTCGACATCGACGAAGACGGAGGGGCTGAAATTGGACGTCGTGGGCCCTTCGTAGAAGAGGACATCCCGCGTGTACCGGGACGCGGTCACGACCGCTGTCGAGAGGTGCCGGTGGTCCTGGTGGGTGTCGTCGCCGAAGTGGACGAGGAGCCGGTCGGGTCTGACCAGGTGAAGGATCTCCTCGACCTTCTGGACGAGGTCCCGCTCGATGGACAGTTCGGTGTCCTGGTAGCCCCCCCAGAAGATCTGCCGCGCCCCGATCACCCGCGCGGCCTCCTCCTGCTCCTTCCGCCGTTTGGCGGGATCCCCCCCTCTTCCTCCGTCCGTGAGGATCAGGAGGGAGGTGTCATGACCCCTCTGGGCGTACTTGATGAGCGTGCCCCCGCAGCCGTACTCGATGTCATCCGGATGGGCGCCGATCGCCAGGATCTTCACCGATGATCCTCCCGTGTCTCAGAACGTCCAGACTCCCTTCGCCGCAGTTGAACAAGAGATCCACGACGGACAGGTC
Organism: Candidatus Rokubacteria bacterium GWC2_70_16; assembly: GCA_001788415.1. Classification (GTDB taxonomy): domain Bacteria; phylum Methylomirabilota; class Methylomirabilia; order Rokubacteriales; family CSP1-6; genus UBA12499. Next base: position 18,304 of record MGBV01000309.1, read on the forward strand.
CGGCACGAACGGCCCAAAGCGCTGGGGGTACGACGGGCACTGAAAGGCCTGGAAGGCGACCCCAATCCCCGCTTCCTCGAAGCATCCCAGGTCGAGATAACCCCGCGCCCCCGCGCCGGAGAGGTACGTGTCGGCTCCCAGGGCCCGACAGATGGCGACCAGGCGCTCCGTCCTCCCCTGCCGGGCCGGAAGCGAGGAAGCCAGGAGGAGCTTCGGCCGGATGCCCAGGGCCTCGGCCAGGTAACGGAGGGTCGCCAGGTTCAGGTCGGCGAGCCGCGCCCATTCCCGGGCGTAGACCTCCTCGAAGAACGGCCGATGGACCTCAAAGAACGGCGTCCCGCTGTAACTCGAGAGCAAGGCCTGAAGGTGCTTCCTCGGCCAGGCGGCTCGATGGTTGACGCGGACCTCGGAGATGCGCTGGGGGAAACGGTGGAGGACGGGAACGGTCAGCCACTGCCAGCCGGAGGCCGCCTTGATCCGATTCCGATTCTGCCACTCGTTCTTCTTGAACTGGACGTTGTCGAGGACAACGAAGCAGTCGACCTGGGCCATCTTGTCGAAATAGCCCAACCAGGGTAGGTACTGAGGTTGGTGAATCGCCACCTTCATCCTCGCCCCCGCACGAAGATCGGGCTGGAGAGGAGCCGATGGGGTTGGGTGATCTCGATCCTGAAGAACTCCCGTTTCCCGGCCCCCGGGGGGTCCAGTCTGAGAGTCCTCTCGAAGGGCGTCCTGCCCCGGAGGACGTCAAGCACGCTCCCCGAACGGATCAGCCGCGCGGTGAACGGCTCGCCTCGCCCGTCGCTGGCCCCGATCCTGAGGGTGAGCAGAAGGGGCCTGGCTCCATTGCTCTCAAGCTCGCCCCCCATGGTGGCCTGACCTCCGGCGCCTTCCTGCCCCAACGCGAACTCCTCCAGGACCAGGTGGCCGTCCCTCGGCCGCCTGAGCGCATACAGCCGTCCTTCCTTCAAGGCCTCGAGGATTGCCGTCCGCGACCGCTCGGAGACGAGAAAGACCGTCAGGGCGTCGCTGAGCGGCTTCGGAGGCCCATGGTACCCGACCTCGCCGATCGCCCAGGCCGGCCGCGGCCGGCGCCCCTCGGCGTACTCGAGCAGGAGCTGATCCCAGTGCCGGCCCGGCTCGGTGAACGTCACGGTGTCGGGGTACACGGCGCCGAACCCCGTGTACCCCCGGCTCTGAAGGAGGGCCTCGGGATATCGTTCGGTACGGACCGTGACCGTTCCCAGGGGGCCGATGGGGGTTCGGCTGAAATCCCGGGCTTCCGGAAAGGACCAGAGTGCCCTTCCCCCACGGGCTTCAACCCAGTCGATCACCGCCTGATGGGGCGCGATCCCCAGGTCCCCGGCGTAGGGGGTGACTGCCGAGGAGGCGAACGCGTCGAGCACGAGGAGCACCCCGACGGCGTGCGCCGTCCATCCGAGAAGCCGGTACCCCGTGCGCACCCGCAGCGTGAAGCGGGTGAGCCGGACCTCCCGCTTCCGCCCTGACCTCAGGAGGACAATCCCGCCCACAATCGCGGCCGCCGCCAGGGCCAGCCTGACGAGCCCCGGCCCTCGAGGCAGGAGCGCCTGGCCGTTCCCGATTGCCGGGATCCCCTCGTAGTCCTCGGGGTGCCTAAGCCCGACGACCAGGAGGTTCTTCTGGGCGTTCCAGAGCGTGAGATCCCCCTTGAAGGGGGAGCCGCTCCAGTAGTAGTAGGGGATCACCTCGACGCCGGGGATGAGGATCACGTCGGGGAAACGGGCCTGGGCCTCCTCGATGGCGCGCAGGTACCGCCCGACCCCCGCCCGGAGAACCGAGGGTTTCTCCACGACCTTCTTGACCAGGCCCTCGAGTGGAAAGAGGCCGTACTCGAAGCGGAGGAGGAAGTTGTCGCTCAGGATCACGGCGTCGATCCCCTCCCGCCGCGCCTCCTTGATGACGTCCTCCAGGCCGAGGGCCCCGGTGGAGAAGTCCGTATGGACGTGGACGGCGGCCTTCACCTGGAGGAACGCCCCCTCGACCTCTCCCGACACCAGGCCGCCGAGAAGGAGCGCGACCCCCAGCGCCCTCACCGCCTCCCTCCCTCGATCCCGAGCAGCTGCCGATAGACGGCTTCGATCTCTTGAAGCATCCGTTCCGCCCCGTAGGATCGCGCGCGATCCCGGGCCGTCTTTCCCAGGCGAGCTCGAAGCGCCGGGTCGCGGAGGAGCGTTTCGATCCCGTGGGCAAGGGCCTCGGCACTTCCCGCCTCCACGAGCATCCCCGCTTCCCCCTGCTCCAGCACATCAGGGATCCCGCCGGCCCGCGAGGCGACGATCGGCAGCCCGGCCGCCATGGCTTCCACCAGCGCTCGTCCCATCCCCTCGTTGAGCGAGGGGAAGACGAAGAGGT